>CAZCRK010000040.1:0-15066 GCA_964501035.1 uncultured bacterium | reverse complement strand
TATCATAAACTGGCATTAACTGCTTGCTCGCAACAGAAGATAATGGATATAATCGAGACCCAGCACCACCTGCTAAAATTATTCCCTTCATTCTGAAATGACCCCTAATCTTTCTTGTTGATAAGAATTATCTTGAATATGTTTCCACCAAGTTTTATTTGTTAAATACCATTCAATTGTTTTTCTCAAACCAGATTCAAAAGATTCGTGTGGTGTCCAGCCCAAATCCTCTTTAATTTTTGATGCATCTATTGCATATCTAAAATCATGACCTGGTCTATCGGTAACAAATGTAATTAACTTTCTATAAGATCCATTTTCACTTGGAATTACTTTATCCAGAATATCACAAATTGAGTAAACAATATCAATATTTTTAATTTCATTGCCACCCCCTATGTTATAAGTTTCACCCACTTTCCCAAATTGCAAAACTGTGTAAATTGCATTACAATGATCTTCAACATACAACCAATCTCTTACATTTTCACCAGTTCCATAAACTGGTAATGGTTTGTTGTCTATACAATTAAGTATCATGAGTGGAATTAACTTTTCTGGAAATTGCGCTGGACCATAATTATTAGAACAATTTGTAATTAAAATGGGTAATTTAAATGTTCTATGCCATGCTCTAACCAAATGATCGGAAGATGCTTTGGAAGCAGAATACGGTGAACTTGGATCATAGGGTGTTGATTCTAGAAAGTATCCTAAATCATCTAAACTTCCATATACTTCATCGGTAGAAACGTGGTGAAATCGAAAATTTCTACCATTTAATGAATTATAATATTTTAGAGATTCTTCTAGTAAAACAGCAGTTCCAACTATGTTTGTTTGGATAAAATCCATTGGCCCATCAATTGATCTGTCAACATGTGATTCTGCAGCAAAATTCACAACCGCATCTGGTTGAAAGTTATTTAGTGTCTGTTTAAACAAATCACGATCGCAAATATCTCCGTGAATAAATGCGTAGTTTTCACTATCTTCAACCGAAAGAAGAGATTCTAAATTACCAGCATATGTCAATTTATCGAAATTTAATAGTTTATTATCAGTACTAGTAATTTGTTGATTGATAAAATTACTACCTATAAACCCTGCTCCACCTGTTACTAAAATTTTCATTTTTTACCTACATTATCAAAATTCATACCTGCTTCTGTCCATAATTTAGGGGTATAAATGTTTCTACAATCTAAAAAGTTTGGATTTTTCATCCACTTTTTTACCAATACTGGATCTAAACTGCGTAATTCATGCCATTCGGTAACAAGTACAGCACCATCTGCATCTGTTAATGCTTTACTTATATCACATTCATAATTTAACTGAGGGAATATTTGTTTCATGTTATCAATTCCTTCAGGGTCATAAGCTGTAATTCTTGCACCTAGTTGAAGAAGTTCAGAAATAATTATTATTGCCGGAGATTCTCGAATATCATCTGTTTTTGGTTTAAACGTTAGTCCGAGAATAGTTATCTTTTTATTTTCTAAATTATTGGACATCAAAGATTTTATTTTATCAACCATTAGTGTTTTTTGTTGATGATTTGTCGCAATAGTAGCTCTTGTAATTTTTGCATCTACATTAACATTGTTAGCAATTTGAAGTAAACCTTCTGTATCTTTCGGGAAACAAGACCCCCCATACCCAGGCCCAGCGTGTAAAAATTTTGAACTTATTCTACCATCTAAACCCATTGCTTTTGCAACAGTTAATATATCTGCATTCGTTTTATCACATATTTGTGCAAGTTCGTTTATAAATGAAATTTTTGTTGCTAAAAATCCATTAGAGGCATATTTAATAAGTTCAGCAGTTTCAGGGTTGGTTTCAATAATTGGTGTTTCACGCAAAAACAATGGTTGGTACACGTCTCTCATGATTGAAAAGGCTTTTTCATTAGTAGCACCAATTACAATTCTATCTGGTATCATAAAATCACCAATTGCAGAACCTTCCCTTAGGAATTCTGGATTTGAAACTATACTAAATATATCCTTTTTACAACCATTTTGAATTAAAATATCTTCAATTTTTTTGGCTGTTCCTAATGGTACAGTTGATTTTGTAACAATCACAGTGTAATTACTCATGTGTTTTGCAATAGTTTTGGCAACGGAAAACACATTTGACATGTCCACCTCACCATTTTCATTTGTTGGAGTACCTACACCAATAAACACCACATCAGCTTCTTTGATTGAGTCTGCAATATTAGCTGAAAAAAACAATCTTTCTGATTGTGTATTACGAAGCATCAACTCTTCTAAACCTGGTTCATAAATTGGACTTTTTCCTGTATTCAATAAATCAATCTTTTTGGGGTCAATATCAGCACAAACTACACGATGACCAAAATCTGCTAAACATGAACCTGCAACTAAACCAACATACCCTGTTCCTATTACTGTTATGTTTTTCATTAGAGGAGCCCTTCTTTCTTTCTAATAAACCACTCTGTGCTAAATAATAATATTAATATCCACCAATAATTTTGAATTCTTAAAGCATCAAAATTTACAATTTCTTTTTCAATAACTGATTGTGGAATTATTCTTTTAAGTAATGAATCCAATTCATTACTTCGAACATAAGTTCCCATTGTATTTTCTGAAAGTCCAGATAATGTTTTTTCATTCAAGTAACTTAACTCAGTTTCTAAATCAATGGCTTGTATTTCAATTTCCAAATTCTTACTAGAAATTGTAGTTTCTTCTAAAGTAGTACAGTATGCTTTCAAAACATAATTCCCCGTTTGAGACGGACTAAATATTCCCTTATACATACCATCTTCAACTTCCGAGCAAACAATTTCATAATTTACATTATTAGTTTCAACATTAATCCTAACATTTTCAATATTTTGAATAGATTCAGCATTCACAATCATTTCAACTTGAGAATTCACATAATACTGATCCCCATCAAGTTCTAATGTTAACAAATTGTCTTTTCCAAAATACAACTCATTTAACAATCGTTGGATAATATTTTTAAGGATGTTTTTTGAACTGGAATTATTTACCTGCATTTGTGCTTTGTTTAACTCTGGGATGAATACTCCTAACATTTGGTCATTGAGAACTAAAGCCACACTATTATCTTCATAAAACAATGCATTTGTATTTTGGTTATTAGTATTGATATAATTTGATCGCATCAACGGCGGGTAAACATTATTTTCATATTTGGGGTTAAAAGAGTTTAAATCTAAGTTTTGAGCACTTTGCGGTTTTTCAGCATTAATTTCTACATCTAATTGTCTAAAAATATTTTGTACTAAATTAAGATTTAGTTCTGGTCCTTCAAAATATACTAAAGGAATATTCTTACTTTTATGTACTTCTAACATTTTATTTAAAAGTCTCATGTCGGTATTATTAGAAGGATAATTTTCTAAAACAATCATTTTAATATGAGTAAAATCAATTAAATTAATTTCAGCATTCCATCTATTCTCAGATATTTTAAAAAAATATTGAATATTGGGAAAGTCCAATTCGTTTAGTGTATTATTTATCCATGAAGTATTTGGAGAAAGACGGCCTGATACAAATAAAACTTTTTCTCTGTCATTTGAAATGTCTAATTCGATTGCAACTTCATTATTTACAATATTAACTTCGTTTTGAATTGGAGTAATTTTCAAGTTCATTTCAGGTGTCAATAAAACATATGGGAGCGAAATTTTAACATCCATATTAGAAATACCTTTAGAAAACTCAATAGAATTGGAGTAAATAGTTTTACCAACATTATCTGTAATCGAAACAGTAGATTCTGTTTGATTATTCAAAATGGACTCTAATTGAACATCTATATGTAAACTGTCACCGTTTAAAATATTTTTGGAATAATTTAAATTATTAATTGACAAATCAACTTGCGTACTAGGAACACCTATTCCAACTGTATTTACTTTTACATTTTCAAAATTAAGACTATGTATTTCTGGTCCACTTGTTTCGACGCCATCACTTAAAATGATAACTTCTTGTATTGGATTCAATTGCAAATGTTTTGAGATCATTTCAAAATTAGTTGATTTTTCTTTTAATTTTACTTTCTTAGGGTTTTTAATAGATTTTAGAGTATCCCCAAAAGAATACCAATCAATATTAATATTTTGATTATTACATTTTTTTTCAATTTGATTTACCAAGTTTTCTAATGATTCATTGGTATCATTAAGTTGAGTTTCAATACTCTTGCTTGCGTCAATAAATACTGCAATATCAGATATATACGTATATGTTTTATTCCAAACAAATAGAGGATTTAAAATCAAAAACATTAAAAACAATATGGAAAGACTTCGCAAAATTAAAAGCAGACTTTTAACCTTTTTAGATTTACTTTTTAGAACATTATTATATTGATTTATCAAAAATAAAAAGATAGGAATGCATACTATAAACATCAATAAAGAGCCGAGGATATTCATTTATACATTCCCTAAAGATAAATTTGGAACTGCAGATAATGAAAAGTCTGAAGTAGCTCCTTTTTTTAATCTCTCATAACCAGCCATTGCAATCATTGCTGCATTATCAGTGCAAAACTCTAATTTAGGAAAACATATATTTACACCGTAGTTTTCTTCTAACGCTTTTGCTTTTTCTCTAAATCTCGTATTAGCCGATACCCCTCCTGCCACTGAGATAGTTTCAACAGCATTTGTTTTTACAATTTTTATTAATCTGTTTAATAAAGAATCAACAATAGCTTCTTGATAACTAGCTGCAATATGTGGTAACTCTAAATTGAAAGTATCACTACACAAGTCTTGTTTCAGGTATAACAATGCAGTTTTTAATCCGCTAAAAGAAAAGTTGAGATTTGATGATTTTACAACTGGTCGTGGAAATTTATATTTTTGTGAATCACCATTTTTTGCAATTCTTTGAATTTCAGGTCCTCCGGGATAGCCAAGCCCCATTAATCTAGCTCCTTTATCAAATGCCTCACCAGCTGCATCATCAACGGTATTAGCTAAAAGTTCATAATCACCGAATGAATGCACCCTCCAAATTTGAGTATGACCACCAGAGACCAACATACAAATATAGGGATAGTGTATATTCGGGTTTTCTATTAGGTTAGCGAACAAATGACCTTCCATGTGATTCACACCTAAAAACGGAATACGCAGTCCCAGTGCCAAACCTTTAGCAAAGTTAAGTCCAACTAGCAAAGCCCCCATCAAGCCAGCACCATACGTTGCGACTACTGCATTTAAGCTAGATTGCTCAATATTAGCTTTTCTCAATGCAGTTTCGACGATAAAAGAAATATGGAGTTCATGTTCACGAGATGCAACTTCGGGAACAACCCCTCCATATTCTTTATGTATTTCTTGCGAGAGTACTACGTTGCTACACAGATTACCATCTTTGATAACTGCAGCAGATGTTTCATCACATGAACTTTCGATTCCAAGTACTATCACTGACGCAGATTCTTGAGGGTTTAATCCTCAGAATTATCCTTGTCAGTTGCAGCAAGTTGATCGATTATTTCTTGTGGTACTTCAAGTTTATCACTTGTTGAAACATTCGACATTTTAGGTTTTTTAACTTTTGGTTTAGATGGTTTTGACTTTGGCGCATCTTCACCTTTGTTTTCACGCATTAAAATTACCTTTTTATATTCCTCATCAACTTCTTGAACAATGATTTCACATTTTTCACCAGGAATATATTTTTCTTTAATTTCTGTACGTTCAGCTTTCGTTACTTTCTTGAGAGGTACAATACCTTCAACTTCATGTTCCAATTGGAAAATGATGCCTTTATCAAGTACTCGAATTACTTCACCGGTGATTACTTTACCTGTTTCAAACTCATTTTTCAGTGTTGGCCAAGGATCATCTTGAACTTGTTTAATACCAAGCGATAATCGACGTTCTTCACTGGAAACAGAAAGCACTTTCACATCGACATTATCACCTTTTTTAACAATTTCTTTTGGATGTTTCACCATTTTTGTCCAAGACATATCAGAAACATGAACAAGACCATCGATACCGGTTTCTAATTCGATAAACGCACCAAACTGTGTTAAATTTCTAACAATTCCTTTATGATCAGAACCAATAGCATATTTTGTTTCTATGGTATCCCATGGATTCTCTTCAAGTTGTTTAATACCAAGTGATATTTTCTTATCATCAGGGTCAATACTTAATACTTTAGCATTTACTTCATCACCAATTTTGAACATATCAGTTGGATGTTTCACATGGCGAGTCCAAGACATTTCAGAAACATGAATAAGACCTTCAACTCCTTCGCGGATTTCAACAAATGCACCATAATTCATCATGTTCACGATTTTCCCTGAAACTTCACTTTCAACTGGGAATTCTTTAATCACTTCTTCCCAAGGATCTGGAGTTAACTGTTTAATTCCAAGTGATACCCTTACTTTTTCAACATCAAAATCGATCACTTTAACATGCACCGTTTCACCAACTGTTAACTTTTCAGAAGGATGATTGATTCTACCCCATGTGATATCAGTAATATGGAGCAGACCATCAATTCCACCTAAATCAACAAATGCACCAAAGTCTGTAAGATTTTTAACAACACCTTCAAGCTCCATACCTACTTCCATTTGTGAAAGCACTTCTTGTCTTTTTTCTAATAAATCACCGGCAAGGATTGCTTTTCTTGAAAGTACAATATTTTGTCGTAGTTCATTTAATTTAACAACTTTAAATTCACTTTCAACACCAACAAATTCATCAAAATCAACAACTGGTCGTACATCAATTTGTGAACCTGGCAAAAATGCTTGAACAACACCTAAATCAACAACCATTCCACCTTTGATTCGTTTAGTGATTAAGCCAGTAATTATTTCATCATTAGCATGAATTTCTTTAAGTTCTTGCCACCGTTTTTGGAAATCAGCTCTTTCTTTAGAAAGAACAATATTTCCTTTTCTATCTTCAAATGTAACAATAAACACATCAACTTCTTGACCTTCTTCAGGTACTTCAGAAAATTCTGATTTATCTATTGTTCCTTCAGCTTTAAAACCAATATCGACAAATACTTCTCTATCTGTTATTCCAACAACTACACCTTTTACAACTTCACGTTGACGAATTTCAGAAAATGATTCATCATATCTAGCATCTTCAATTTCTATTCTATCTTCTTCATCAAAAGATCCCAATTCGTCCGGAGTAACTGTTCTAATATTTAAAATATCAGCTCCTAAATAATCAACCATTGGAGTAGCTTTTTCAATGACTACTTCTGGTTCTGCTTCAACTACTGGTTCTTCATTTGTTTCAACATCTTCTTCAGTAGTTGTTTTTGTTTCTTCAACTTCAACCTGAGCTTCTAACGTTTCTGTTGAAGGGGTTGCGGAAGTTTTTTCTTCAGTTGTTTCGTTATTTTCAACTTCCTGTGTTATGGTTTCTTTAACTTCACTCATTAATGAGTCTCGCTCCTATGTTTATTTATGATCTTTACGATCGTGTTTACTTGCTCATTGATACTCAAATTTGATGTATCAATCTCTATAGCATCTTCTGCTTTTTGTAAGGGGGAATGTTTACGATTAGAGTCAACTTCATCCCTTTTTTGAAGCTCATTTATCACCTGTTGAACTGAAATATCATTATTTTTAGATTTCAATTCATGATATCTTCGTAATCCACGAACTTCTAAACTTGCATTGAGAAATATTTTTACATCTGCATTTGGAAACACACGCGTACCAATATCTCTACCTTCCAATACTACATTAAGATTTTCCGACATTTTACGTTGCAACGTAACAAGATGGTCTCTAACATTTGACAATGCACTTACAGCACTCACAAATTGTGATACAGTATTACTTCGTATTTCAGTGTTTACGTTTGATCCATTTAGATAGACCATACCATTTTTAAATGAAATATGTATATTTTGCAAAGCATTTTCAATTAATACACTATCATTTAAAGTTATGTTTTCTGTTTGAAAATAATATGTTACTGCTCGATACATCGCTCCTGTGTCAATATGCACAAAATTCAAATGTTCAGCAGTTTGTTTAGCTGTTGTACTTTTACCAGAACCTGCTGGTCCATCAATTGCAACAATCATTCCGTCGAAAATCTCCTACTCAAAAAGCCAAGTAATTTACGCAATATTTTCGACAAATAGCAAAAAGAAGGGAATAATATATATGAATTTTCTGAAAGTACATTAACGTGTACTATTTTTACAGGTTAACAACCAGAACAACACGTAGTATTATTTTTGGCTTTATCAAAAGCTTCTCTTCCCTCTTTGAATGAGAATAGGGCAATGATAATCGCTCCTATTGAATCAATATAACCAATATTGAATAGTTCATAACCAATGCTTGAAATCAGCAATATAAATGATAATTGAACGCACATTTTAGTGCAGTTTGCATCGGCAATTATTGCATTTGATTTGATGGTTTTTCCAATATTCATTTTAGCCTGAACCAACCACCACATAACACCAATAGAAATAGAAGACACAATGATTCCCCAAATAGTTGAATCTGGTGAATTATTTTGGGAAATATTGATAAATGATGTTAAAAATAAACCTATAGATAAAATATAGAACATGGTTCCAGTAATTCTTAATGCTGTTTTTTCAAAGTTGTCCCTTGCTACACCATTATTATTTTGAATGCGAGTAACCATATGCCAAATACCAATACCTGAAACAACCTCAACAAATGAATCTAGACCAAAACCAAATAACGCTAGAGTTTCATCTTCTGAACCAAAATACACAGACAAAACACCCTCAACTAAATTGTAAATAACTGTAAATATTGCTAAATAGATAGCAATTTTATAATATTTAGAATTCATTTGATATTAGATTGTGCGTTGTGCAGATAATATAGTATTTGACAAAAGCATCGTAATGGTCATTGGGCCAACCCCCCCTGGGACTGGCGTAAGTGAATTAGCTCTTCCCATTACACTTTCACGATGAACATCACCAACTAAATGGTACCCTTTTTCAGAATTATCGTCAATACGATTAATACCAACATCAATAATATCAGCTCCTTGCTTTATCATGTTACCTGTAATTAATTCTGGCATACCTGCTGCCGCTATGATGATATCTGCTTGTTTTGTATGATACGAAATATCAGGAGTACCAGTATGGCAAATTGTTACAGTAGCATTTCCCATTTCAAACTTTTGAGCCAAAAGAGCAAACATTGGCTTACCCACAATATTGCTTCTTCCAACGATTACAGCATGCCTATTGGCAACCGGAATATTGTAAAATTTTAAGATTTCTAAACATCCATTTGGTGTGCATGGTATAAACTGAGGGTTGCCTTCTAGCAAGTGGCCTAAATTGTTAGGATGGAATCCATCTACATCTTTTTGGGGTGCAACATAATTTAAAATTTTTTGTGAATCCAAATGGTTTGGTAATGGAAGTTGAACTAAAATACCATGAAAACTATCATCATTATTTAAAGAAGTAATTAACTCTATTAATTCAGATTCTGTGGTGTTTTCTGCTAATCTAAATGTTTTACTTTTACAGTTTAATTTTTCAAAAGCTCGACCCTTATTGCGTACATACACTTGAGATGCGGGGTCATCTCCCACTAAAATTGCTGCCAATCCGGGTACTATGTTTTGTTTTTTTAAATTCTGAACGATGGAAGATAATTCTTCCTTTTTGGCATTCGCGACTGCTTTGCCTTTTAATAACAATGTATCAAGTTTAGTCATTATTTATCTTTGTTTGATTCTATCTTTTCAATTTCAGCATCTAGGAATTCAGAAATAGCTAATGTTCTAGCTTCAACTTTATCTATAATTAAATTCTTCTGTTTTTTAAATTGAAACAACTCATCGGTAATGTTCATGGCTGCTAAAACTGCAATACGCAATTGCTGCGATGTTGCATCAATGCCACTTTCTTTAACCTCTTTCATTTTTTCATCAACACAATTGGCAACTTCTGAAATATATTTTGGATCTGCTGAAGTTTTTATATTGTATTCTTGTCCAAATATGTTCACTTTAACTACTTTAATAGCATCTGACATACCCCACCTCCTTATCGTTGGATTGCTTGATGTTCTTTAGAAAGTTTTGCTAAAATATTTTGTATAATAGAGTCAATGGTAGAGTCGTTTAATGTTTTATTTGCGTCTTGAAATATTAATGAAAATGCCAAACTTTTTTTGGAGTTATCAATTTTATCTCCTTCATACAGATCAAACAACCTAGATTCTACTAATAACTCTCCACCAACATTTTTTATCGTTTTTTGTAACATTTCAACTGATATATTTTTATCAACCAATAGCGCTATATCACGTGATGTTGAAGGATATTGAATGGGCTCTCTAAACTTAAAGGTAGTATTTTTAGAAATGCTTCTCAAATTTGCAAGATTAAATTCACAAGCGAATATATCATGTTTAATATCATAATTTGAATTTTGTTTTCGGTTTATCAAACCAAATCTACCTACATAAGTTTTACGTGAATAAATTTCAATGGAATATGCAAAACCTAGCGTTGAAGCTTCAATATATTTAATTTTTGGTATCTTAAATGTTTCAAGAAAGGATTCAATTTCACCTTTAACGCTGAAAATATCTGCACTAGTTTCAGATATATTCCAATGCGGATTTGATTGTCCGTACCAAACTATGCCTAAGTTGAAAATTTCATTGGTTTGGGTTTCGGATGCAGCATCCTCTTTATGGATTGCACCCATTTCAAACAATTGAATATTATTTTGGTTTCGTTTCTCATTAAAAGAAATTGCTTTTAACAACCCAGGAAATAGTGAATTCCTCATAAATGCCATATCTTTATTTAAGGGATTAGCAATTTGCACAGGTTTAATAGAAGTAAATTGTTGTATTTCTAAGTCACTATTCAAACTATTGGAGTAATGTTCGCAAAAACCTCGATTTGATAAATATTCTCTAACTTTATTATCAAGTTGTTGGGAGTCATCTACAAATGCTGAAAACGAACCAGAAAACTGAGTGGAATCTGGGATATTATTATATCCATACACCCGCGCTATTTCTTCAAACAAATCTACTTCACGTTCAAGATCATTTCGATAACTGGGTACTGAACATGTAAAATTATTTTCTGATATGCTATAGTTTATACCCAGTGAATCAAATATGTTCGCAACCTGATCAGAATTAATGCTAGTACCCAAAAAATTATTGCAGTTAACTAAAGAAAAATTTATTTGGTTATTTGTCTTCTTATATGGATAGTTATCAATTAGTCCCTTAACAATTTCTCCACCAGCTACCTCTTGAATCAACGTGGCTAATTGCTCTAATGCTGGAACTACATTTTCAATATCTGTATCACGCTCAAATCGTTTAGATGCTTCAGTAGATACATCTAATTTTTTTGCACCTTTTCGTATAACTGTTGGTTCAAAATAAGCCGATTCAAGGAGGATATTAGTGGTAGATGTTGTTACTTCACTATTAGCACCTCCCATTATACCAGCTAGAGCGATTGGTTTTTCTTTGTCACAAATTAACAAATGAAAATTACCTAATTCTCTTTCGATACCATCAAGGGTTTTAAATTTTTCTTTATCTTTAGCATATCGAACATTAATTGTATTGTCTGCAATAGTATCCAAATCAAAAGTATGCAAAGGATGTCCTGCATCATGAAGAACATAATTTGCGGCATCCACTACATTATTAATACTTTTTTGACCGATACTGTTTAATCTTGTAACCAGCCACTCAGGGGAAGGTCCTATCTTAACATCTTTTACAATTCTAGAGGCATATCTATAGCACGCATCAGATTCAATATTGATAGAAATCAGTTCAGTAATTGCTTCAGAAATTTCATTAAGAGCTACTTTTCGTCTAACTATTTGTTTTTTTTCCAAAATCCCAATTTCTCGAGCAACACCTAAATGACTTAAACAATCACCTCTATTAGGTGTTAAATCTATTTCAAATATTGTATCCGAGTTTGTTTCAATAACTTCTTCAATTGGTGTGCCAATATTTTTATCTGACTCAATAATCATTATTCCATCGTGGTCTGAGTTTAATTGTAATTCTTTTCCTGAACAAATCATACCATGAGATTTTACACCACGAAGTTTTGCTTTTTTGATTTTGAAACTACCATTTTCTAATGTAGCTCCAACTTTAGCAACTGGAACTAAAATATCCGCTTTAACATTGGGTGCGCCACAAACAATGGTTGATAAATTTTCACTTCCAGTATCAACCTCACACACGGAGAGATGATCTGAATCTGGATGTGGAATGCAAGATTGAACTTTTCCTAAGACAACATTTGTATAACTTTTACCTACTTCTTCTTTGGTACATTCTAAACCTAAGTCAGTTAATCCAACTTCCAATTCATCGCTAGACAAATTTGTTTCAATAAAATCATTAATCCAATTTAAAGAAATTTTCATTTAAAATTGCCTCAGAAAACGAGAATCACCTTCGTAGAACATTCGAATATCTTTAACTCCATATTTAAGCATTGCAATTCGTTCAATACCTAAGCCGAAAGCATATCCTTTCCAAATCTGTGTATCATATTCGACGGATTTAAATACTTTAGGGTCAACCATTCCACATCCTAATATTTCAAGCCAACCAGAATATTTACAAATATTACACCCCTTGCCTTTACAAAAAATACAAGAGACATCCATTTCTGCACTGGGTTCTGTAAATGGGAAAAAACTAGGACGGAAGCGTGTTTTGACATTTTCTCCATACAATTGTTTGGCAAAGTAATTTAATGTTCCTTTTAAATCTGCAAACGATACATTTTTATCAACATACAAACCTTCAATTTGATGAAATAAACAATATGATCGAACACTTATATCTTCATTTCGATACACACGACCGGGTGCAATAATGCGAACCGGTGGTTCATGTTCTTTCATAAAATGTATTTGACTTCCTGATGTATGCGTACGCAACACAACCTCATCAGAAATATAAAATGTATCCTGCATATCCCTAGCTGGGTGATGTTTGGGAATATTTAATGCTTCAAAATTATAAAAATCTGTATCAATTTCAGGACCGTATGCAATTGAAAAACCAATTCTTTTAAAAATATCTTGAATCTCATTTAAAACAAGTGTGAGAGGATGAATACTTCCTGTGTTAACATGATTACCGGGTAGAGTATAATCAAAATCAATTGCAACTGACTCAAAGTTATACTCTGAGTCAGTTGAGTTACTTTCTAAGAGCTGTGTACAATCTGACTTTAACTTATTAAGCGCTTGCCCCATCTTAGGTCTATCTTCATTACTTACTTTCCCCATTTGGGAAAAGAGACCTGCGATTAAACCCTTTCGTCCAAGATACTTATTCTTTAAACTTTCATAAGCATCTGGTGATGAAGCAAGACTTTTTAATTCAGTCTGAAATTGCTCTCTTAATTTATCTATTTGTTGAATTAATGACACGAATGTCTATCAACTAACAGATTTTACAATATTCGCAAATCCATCTGGATCATGCACAGCCATATGAGCAAGAGTTTTACGATTTAAATCGATATTCTTACTTTTCAAGGCTGCAATGAAACGCGAATATGTCATTCCATGCAAACGTACTGCTGCATTGATACGAATTATCCATAATCTACGGAAATTTCGTTTGTTTTGGCGACGATCACGATAAGCATATTGTAAACCTTTTTGAACGGCATCTTTTGCTGTTCTAAAGTTAGATTTACGCGTACCAAAATAACCTTTGGCCTGCTTAATTAATTTTCTATGTCGTCTATGTCTTGGTACTGAACTATTAGCTCTGGGCATGACTCACTCCTTTCTATGCTTGAATCATTATTTTAGTTCGCTTTGACATGTGTTTTGAAATACATGTGTCCTTACGGAGACGCCTCTTCCGTTTTGAACTTTTCTTAGTGGATAAATGTCTATTACCACACTTATTATAAGCGATTTTCCCTGAGCCAGTTACTCTAAAACGCTTTGCAGCGCTTCGTTTTGTCTTCATCTTAGGCATTCTTATTCTCCTTATCTAGGGCTGAGTATCACTGACATTCGGCGACCCTCAAGGTTCGCCGCTTTATCAACCTTGGCAACATCTTCCAAGATTTCTACTACACGATTTATAAGATCAAGACCTGCCTGTTGGCGAGCCATTTCACGACCTCTAAACATGATAGTAATTTTAAGTTTATCACCATTCGCTAAAAATTTCTGCGCTTTGGTCAGCTTTGTAATTAAATCATGGTCACCTGTATTTGGCCTTAATCGTAACTCTTTAACTTGAATCACATGCTGTTTTTTCTTATTAATTTTCTTTTGTTTTTCTTTTTCATAACGGAATTTTCCATAATCTAGGATTTTACATACAGGAGGTTTAGCATTTTCTGCAATTTCAACTAAATCTAACCCTGCACTTTCCGCCATATTGAGAGCTCTTGAAATACTTACAACACCATATTGCTCTCCCTTTTCTGTAATCAATCTAACCTCGGGTGCTTTAATATGTGAATTTATCCGAGTATCATCTTGACTATTTCGTTTACTTACTATGAGTGTTACCCCTTTTTCTGTTCATTATTTCGTTATTCAAATTAGAAGTTAATGTTTCAATGTCAATACTTCCTATATCGCCTTTAAATCGTCTTCTAACAGATACAGTATTTGAAGATTCTTCTCTTTCCCCAACAATCAACATTACTGGTACTTTTTTTAATTCAGCATCACGAATTTTAGCTCCAATTTTTTCACTTCTAGAGTCAATTCGTGTACGAATTTTTGCATCTTTTAAACTTGACTGTACTTTTAAAGCATAATTATTATACTTTTCAGATACTGGTAAAATTACTACTTGTTCAGGAGATAGCCATAGTGGAAAATTTCCCCCAAAATGTTCAATCAAGAATCCAATAAATCTTTCATGAGTTCCTAATGGAGCACGATGAATACATAAAGGTGTTTGATCTTTATTATTTTTATCAACATAAGTAAGATTGAATTTTTTTGGAACATCAAAATCAAC
>CAZCRK010000039.1:0-15489 GCA_964501035.1 uncultured bacterium | reverse complement strand
GCGGGATGGACGGGAATCGAACCCGCAACTTCCGGCGTGACAGGCCGGTGCTCTAACCAAGTTGAACTACCACCCCAATATAATTTATTGGTCTTTGGACTTGTACAAAATCGAAGCTGGAATTATCACACAATATCCAATAAAAAGAATTATAGGCGATAATTTTACAGATTGAAAACTTGTCGTTTCCCCTGTTGCCATAATTACATATCCCAATGCAATTACTAAAAGTCCTATTCCAAAAATCAAGTAGTTGGCTTTTCCGAAAGACCAAGAATCAAACAAATGTTTATTTTTCTTATTCCAACTACTCACAAGGCACAAAAATTACAGGCATAGAAATAACCAATGCAAGTATAATTCTTGAAATTAATTATAAAATCTAATTATTGATAATGAAATGAAATAACGTATAACTTTTGCACTATGTCAGAAGAGCAAAATACGAGACCATCAGTGATAAAAGGAGTATTACTATTTCTTCTTATTTGTGTGATTGGAATAACTTCGTTTTACACAATTGTTTTATCCTGGGATGTTCAATGTAACAAACCATCATCAGTGGTAACGATTCCTAAGGGAGCATCAGTTCATCAGGTAGCTGATATTTTGAAAGAAAACGCATGTATTTCAAATAAAACTGTGTTTGCTGTAGCAATGCGAATAACGTTTAATGATAAAAATATTATCCCAGGAAGATATACGTTTAAGGGTATATCTGAAATGCAAAACCTAATTAAACTAATTACAACACCAAGTAAACATAGAGTGAAAATTACATTACTTGAAGGTTGGACAATTGAAAAAATTGCTGACGAGTTGAAGTTAAAATTAAACATCAATTTATTCAAGTTCATTAGTTTATGTCATGATTATAACTTTGTGCATTCGTTGGGAATTGATGCACCTTCTTTAGAAGGGTTCCTGTTCCCAGACACATATATATTCCTCACAACTTATACAGAAGAGGAAATTATTCAGATTTTGTTCAATCAATTTATGCATAACTATAATACAATTATAAAAGATCAAGCAAAAGCCATTCATTTTTCACCTCTTGAAGCAGTAACATTGGCTTCGATAATTCAAGGTGAAGCTGTATTTGATGATGAAATGAATACAATTTCATCTGTTTACCACAATCGCTTAAACAAAAATATGAAGCTACAAGCTGATCCAACAATTCAGTATATAATTCCAGGTAAAAATAGACGATTGTATCATAAAGATTTAAAAATTGATAGTCCGTATAATACATACAAATATAAGGGTTTGCCTCCAGGACCTATAAATAATCCTGGTATTGCTGCATTAAAAGCAGCCGTAAATCCATCACAAACTCAATATTTTTATTTTGTTGCGGATGGGAAAGGTAGGCATATTTTTACAAAAACGAATGATGAGCATAATCGTGCTAAACGAAAGAAGAGAAAAGGATAGTGAATCTTGAAACATTGAACCCAAAACAACGTGAAGCAGTCGAAACAATTGGTGGTCCCATATTAGTTTTTGCAGGTGCAGGTAGCGGAAAAACACGTGTATTAACTCATAAAATAGCATATTTGATAGAAGAAATTGGTTTAGCACCAGAGAATATTCTTGCAGTAACCTTTACAAATAAAGCTGCTGGTGAAATGAAAGAAAGAGTTCAGCAGTTATTATCTGTAGATGCGAGCAAAATGAGTGTGGGTACGTTCCATTCAATTTCTGCACGTTTGTTGAGAAGAGATATTCCATTATTGGGATATACTCGGGACTTTGGTATTTATGATCAAACCGATTCAAAAGCACTTGTGAAACAAGTCATTAAGGAACTGAATTTAGACCCTAAACAATTTGATGCAAAATCCTATCAATCCAAAATCAGTGGAATAAAAAATCAAATGATTTCACCCTCACAGTTTAAGGAGTTTGCTGAAGGGTTTTTAGATGAAAAGTTTAGTGAGATTTATTTAAAATATCAAACTTTGTTGAAAACAAACAATGCTTTGGATTTTGATGATTTACTATTAAAACCAATTGAACTATTTAAAGAGTATCCTGAAAAACTCCAGCAATATCAAAATCAATATAAATATGTATTGGTAGATGAATATCAAGATACTAATAAACCTCAGTTTGAACTTGTGTATTCAATAAGTAAAGAGCATAGAGATGTTTGTGTTGTAGGTGATGATGATCAATCGATTTATGGGTGGCGAGGGGCTGATATCAAAAATATCCTTGAATTTGAAAAACACTTTGGAGGTTCAACTGTTATCAAATTGGAGCAAAACTATCGATCCACTCAAACAATTTTAGATGCTGCTTGGGCAGTCGTTTCAAATAATACTACACGTGCTGAAAAGAAATTATGGACTGAAAATTCAACAGGTGCCCCCATAAAACTGTTGGATTGTTTTGACGAACGTGATGAAGCAAAACAAGTCTTGAAAGTGATTCAAAACGAATATCCCCATCAGAAAAACTCGTTTAATGATATTGTTATTTTGTATCGAACCAATGCTCAAAGTCGTGTAATTGAAGATGAGTTTAGACGTCAAGGAGTGCCATATCAAATTATTGGTGGAGTAAAATTTTATGAGCGAAAAGAAATTAAGGATGTCCTGGCATATTTAAAATTATTGGTGAACCCCAATGATTCCATTAGTTTTGAGCGTGTGATAAATTTCCCTGCACGTGGACTTGGAAATACCACCATTCAAAAAATTAGAGATATTGCACAAGAAAAACAGATATCAATGTTTGAATCTCTTGATTATATCGAAAATCTCAATATTGGACCCAAACAAAAATCAAGTCTATCTTCGTTTCGAGGAATGATGAAACGTATTCAAGAAATGATGACGGTTAGAAATGCGTATGAAATTTGTACTGAGGTTATTGATGCAATTGAATTGCATGGCTTTTATGAAAATTTAGGCACACCAGAAGCAGATGAACGCTGGAATAATATAGAAGAATTAGTTAATAGTATAACCGAATTTGTAGAAAATAAAGAAAATTCAAACTTACGAGATTTTTTGGAGGAAGTATCCTTGTTAACAGATATTGATCGTTGGAATGAGGGTGATTCTGCGGTATCCATGATGACAATCCACAGTTCTAAAGGTCTTGAATTTCCAATTGTTTTTTCTTGTGGATTGGAAGACGGACTTTTTCCTTTAGGGGGCTCTCAAATTGAAGACCGTGAAATGGATGAGGAAAGACGATTATTTTATGTGGCTGTAACACGAGCAGAGAAAAAAGTCATCCTATCCTACGCCAACAATCGTCGTCGTTTTGGTGGTCCTCCAACACCGACTTTAGTTTCACGTTTTATAAATGAAATTCCTGAAAATTTAATGGAATCCATCGAAAAATCATTTGACAAATATATACCCAAAAGAACATTTAAACCCGAACGTACATTTTCTAAATCTAAAGTTGCTTCAAACACAATTTCGGTGGGTGATGAAATCAATCATAAAATGTTTGGTAAAGGATCAATTCTTGCAGTTGAAGGTGTTGGTGAAAGTGCAAAATACACTATTCTTTTTCAAGGGAATGTGAGAAAGAAGTTAATTGCAAAATATGCAAACCTTCAAAAAATATAAATTTTCATAAGCAAATAAATGACATTGCATAATAATCTTCATTTGTATTTGGAATAATCTTTAAATTATAAATGAGAATGAAACTCAATAATACTAAAAAAGGAAAGTATGAATCAAAAATCTATAGATAGGTTGAAGCAAGTACTCCGAAAAGAAAATTTAAAGTTTACTCCACAACGTCTTGCAATTTTGGAAGAAGTTTTGTCTTCAGATGAGCATAGAGAATGTGAAGATATTTATTATGCTCTCAAACAAAAAGGTGTAAACTCATCTCGAGCCACAGTTTATCGAACCATGGATATTTTATGCGAATATGATTTTGCAAGAAAACTCGAATTTGGTGATGGTAGAGCTCGTTATGAGAATAAAGAAAATAGCGAACATCATGACCATTTAGTCTGTACGGATTGTGGCAGTATTATTGAGTTTGTTGATGAAATCATAGAAAAACAACAGGAAGAACTGTGCAAATCTAAGGGATTTAAACTGACTCGTCATATTCATCAATTATTTGGCTTGTGTAAGGATTGTCAATAGTGAAAAATATTACAGATTTACATGCAGGTGACACCGCTATTATTAGTGGATTTTTAGGAGAAATGGAACTGCAATCTCGTTTAGTTGAAATGGGTGTAATCCCTGGAACAAAAATACGTTTTATCAAAGATACTCCATTTAATGGTCCTATTGAAATTAAAGTAAGAGATTATTACTTATCTATTCGGCGAAATGATGCTCAAAGGATACTCGTTCAGCATGACTAAGCAAATTACAGAACCATTTATAGCTCTCATCGGTAATCCTAATAGTGGAAAAACGGCTATATTCAATGCGCTAACCGGATTAAATCAAAAAGTTTCTAATTATCCCGGAATTACCGTTGAACAAAAATTAGGAAATGTAAATTTATCCAATGATTCCAATATAAAAATATTAGACCTTCCAGGGACATACAGCTTGACCCCTGAATCTATTGATGAGCGCATTGTGTCAGACCAAGTCATTTCATGGGTGGAAAATGGTCATAAACCATCTGCAATAATTTCTGTAGTCGATGCTTCAAATTTGAGCCGAAATTTATATTTAACTTCACAATTGTTAGATTTAGGTATCCCCGTAGTAGTTGCACTCAATATGATGGACAGGGTTAAAACCAATAATCATATTATTGATGACACAGCATTGAAAAATGAGTTAGGGGTTTCTGATGTAATTCCAATGTCTGCATCTGAAAAATGGGGGATTGATGAACTCAAAACTGCAATTGGAAATACTCTATCCCAATCTGTTGAGAGCTCTGATACATTGCCTTTTCCCATGGATAAAAATATTGAATCTGCTTTAGCACCATTAATAGAAAAGTTCAAATCATGGGGATATTCAAATCAATTTTCAACTGCACAAGCATTACGGTTTGTAACTCGAAAATCTGTTGTTGAACTCTATGAAAATATGAATCATTGCACCCAAGAGCAATGTGACGAATTAGTAAAAATTCGAGAAAATATAATTTCTACACTAGATGCACTAAATCATCCCCATAGAACCCTTGAAGCATCGCTTCGTTATGCATGGTTGGATAATTTGATAACTAGTCGAAAAATTTATAAAAAATCAAAAGAACGTCATATTACCAAAAGTGAAAAAGTCGATAATCTTTTCACTCATAAGTGGGTAGGTCCCATTTTGTTTTTGGGAATATTATATTTTGTATTTCAATCGATATTTACCATGGCTTCATACCCCATGGATTGGATTGACGCACTTGTAGGACAATTTAGTAATTTTGTGTTTAACATAATGAATCCGGGTATGCTACGAGATATCATGGTGGATGGAATCATTGCTGGTATAGGTGCAATTGTAATATTTCTTCCACAAATTTTAATCCTGATATTTTTTCTATCTATTTTAGAAGATTCGGGGTATATGGCTCGAGTAGCATTTATGATGGACCGATTTATGACCAGTATTGGAATGCATGGTAAATCAGTATTGCCATTAATGAGTGGATATGCTTGTGCAATACCTGGAGTAATGGCGACTCGAACTATTGATAGTTGGAAAGAACGCCTTATAACCATTCTTGTGTTACCCTTAACAAGTTGTAGTGCTCGTCTTCCTGTGTATGCACTTATGATTGGAGCATTTATTCCCGATAAAACGGTTTTTGGATTTTTCAAATTACAAGGTTTGACCCTGGTAATTATGTATTTATTGGGCACCAGTACTGCATTTGTTATTGCAAAAATATTAAGTAAATTTATCGATGTAAAAGGGCAATCTTCTTTCGTAATGGAATTACCACCTTATCGAATGCCATTGGTTCGATCAGTCATGCATCAAGTATATACTCGTGGGAAGTTATTTGTGCTAAATGCCGGTAAAATTATCATGGCGATATCTATTGTACTTTGGTTTATGGCTACCTTCCCTAAAGTTGATAATCCTCAAGCAGACATCAATCCAATTCATACAAGCTATGCGGGTCAAATTGGGCATGCACTTGAACCCCTTATAGAACCATTGGGTTTCGATTGGAAGATTGGAATCGGTCTCATCACATCGTTTGCAGCCAGAGAAGTTGTGGTAAGTACATTGGCAACCATTTATAATATTGAAGGTGGAGATGAAAATATTGTCAGTTTAACGGATGCCATGAAACGAGATATAAATCCAAAAACGGGGAAGCCCCAGTTTACTGCATTGGTTGCAATTTCTCTCATGGTATTTTTTGTTTTTGCTGCACAATGCATGGCAACATTTGCAATAATTCGTAGTGAAACAAATTCGTGGAAATGGCCTGCATTTATGATTATTTATATGTCATTGTTGGCATATATTGCCTCATTGATTGTGTACCAAGGTGGCCAATATTTAGGATTTACATAATGCAAGAGTTTATTGCTTATGGGTTAGGGATAGTTGCATTACTGTATATTATTAAAAAAATAATTGGACAGTTTCGCAAAAAAGAAACAGATTCAAATTGTACAAAATGTGAACCCAAAAACCATAATTTAGAGTTATAATAATTATTATGGATACAATTAGTCACGCAT
Source organism: uncultured bacterium (assembly GCA_964501035.1). GTDB lineage: Bacteria > Fidelibacterota > Marinisomatia > SCGC-AAA003-L08 > D37C17 > CAYNTS01. The sequence continues at coordinate 8,831 of CAZCRK010000039.1, read as the reverse complement.
TATGGGGCAAAGGCCTTTTTGGGTATCGAAAATATAAATGGCTACCCTTATTTTTTGGAGCAATTCCAGATTTAGCATCATTTGGAATATATTTTTTATTTAATCTTATAATTAACCCCTCTACTATGAAATTTGGAAAACCTGAACTATCAGAAATTCCATCTTGGGTATTTAATCTATATAACATTTCACATAGTTTGATAATCGCAATGATATTTATTTTAATTGCATATATGTTTAAGAGAGATTTTTGCTTTCCTATGCTAGCATGGCCATTTCATATTGTGCTCGATTTTTTTACCCATAGCATAGAATATTTTCCTACTCCAATATTTTGGCCTATTTCTAATTACAGATTTGATGGGATTTCATGGTCCAGTCCATATATAATGATTATTAATGCAGTATGTATTTTCTTAATATTTATATATAGAAAAAAATAATTAATAATGACGAATAAAATAAAAAAAATACTATTATATTCTATATTTTGTAGTTCTCTTTTATATCCCTCAAATAGTACTGAATATTCAGTAGGCCTAAATGATAAACTCGGATACTTTGGACCTTTTAGCAAAAGTTGGATAAAAGAAAAAGATAATAAAGAATCTTATATAGTAGTTGGTGGTTTAGTCCTTATAGGCGGAGTTGGTTATGGACAAAAATATTATTTTTCTAAAGGTATTTTTTCTCCATATTTTTCATTAACAGGTTTTGGATATTATGTTCTTGCTATAGGTGCAGTTGGCTCTGTAGGTGTTTCAGGTACTTTGGGCTTTGATATATCTACAATTAAATGGAAAAAGAAAGAAATTATTTTACAATTTGGTATAACTTCCATGTATGATTTAATAAAAGGTGAAAATATAACAATTGGTGCTGATAATGGGCCTTCTTTTCTTATGCCTTCATTTAATATCAAACTTAAAAATTGAAATGATTAATAATTATTTTTACATAATATAGTCTTATGTGTATTTTCAACGTATGAAAATAACACCAATCCAACAATTCCAAACAGGACATAAAATTCAAGGATTTTATTTGTGTACTGAAAAGAATATACGAAACACGAAAAATGGTGATGTGTATTTGGATCTAGTTCTTGTAGATAAAACGGGATCTGTTCGTGCTAAAGTATGGGATAAGGTTGAATATTTTTCTAAACAATTTGATATAGGTCATCCCGTAGCCGTCAAAGGGATAGTGTCAGATTACAATTCTCAAACTCAATTAACCGTATCTAATATTAAACATATTTCGGATGACAGTTATGATAAATATGGGTATTCAACTGACTTACTAGCACCTCAAATTGAGCATGATATTGACCACCTTTGGAAAGAAATTCAATCGTTTATTCAATCACTCAAACGTCCGTATAAACATCTTTGTAAGAAAATTTTTACTCAGTACGAAGACAGCATAAAACAAATTCCAGCATCAGTACATCATCACCATCAAGTAAAAGGTGGATTTTTATTGCATACCGTGAATGTGTGCAAAATTGCGCAATCTATAATTGAATTGTATCCAACATTAAATTCTGATTTAGTATGTGCTGGGTTGCTACTACATGATATTGGTAAAGTCAAAAGTATGACAGGTGACCTGATAAACGATTACACTGATTCTGGACGGTTAATTGGACATTCTGTATTGGGACGCGACATATTAATTGAAGCATGTTCTAAAAGTAATGTCCTAGAAGATGTTCAATCAAAATTGGAGCATATCATTTTATCCCATCAGGGGAATATTGAAAATGGGTCGGTCATAGAACCCAAATTTCCCGAAGCATTATTGATACATCACATAGATAACATGGATGCGCGCCTTACCCAAATGATTGAGATCATTGAAAATGACCCCAATTCAGATTGGACAGATACTCGCAACCCCTTTCATAGACAGTTGTTTAAAGGTTAAATTTTATTTGAAATTTGTTTTGCTTGTGGTTTGAAAATATAAATGTCTTGATGGTTAAACGGATTAAAGCAAATTACAAGTAATCCTATGAGTTCATTTATGGGAAAAAGTAAATTATAAATCGTGGCATAGTTTAAATATTGGTTTTCGTAAATGTGTAAGGTTTGCACTAAGAAGGAGAAATATGAGAAATTTAGTTTTAATTGGAATTATTTTAGCAACAGCATTGAGTCGAATAATACCACATCCTCCAAATTTTACACCTCTCATTGCAGTTGCATTATTGGGTGGAGCAACTCTCAATAAAAAATATTTAGCATTTAGTATTCCTGTATTGTCCATGTTTATTGCAGATATGGTCTTGGGGTTCCATCAAACCATGATTTGGGGCTATAGCGCAATGATTCTTATAACTTATTTAGGTATGGGATTTAAACAACATAAATCTATGGTGAACATTGGAGTACAATCCGTAGTGGGTTCACTGCTATTTTTCCTCATAAGTAATTTTGGTGTTTGGATGACCGGATTGATGTATCCCAAAACGATAACAGGATTGGGTGCATGCTATGTTGCAGGACTCCCATTTTTAACCAATACCCTTGCATCTACACTGTTGTATAGTGCGGTATTATTTGGTGGTTTTGTGTTGATAGAAAAAATGCTACCTCAACTTCAAACAGAATCTGCACACTCCTAGTTGAGTCACCAAATGAATGATTTATTAAGGCATATTCAATATTTTTTTGGATATGCCTTTTTCTTTACTTTGTCTTCATTTGTATTTAGTCAAGATTCTATTTCTTTCAATCAATTTGATGAAAATTCCATTGAATCTATAATATTTCCACTGGATGAAACAGGGCAAAATACATTTTATTTTGATGCGCAAAATCCAAATATAGGTTCAGATATTCACAGTGGTTCTGCAATACTGGATGGGTCTTTGGGATATCCATTAGGGGCATTCTATCTACACGAAATTGATTTTGTCAATATTGGCAAAACGGATTCTTCACATGTCGTATCTGAATTACTATATCGGCAGGGGGATTACCTCTTGCGAGAAACTGGCATAGGTTTGGGAAAACAGTTTGAAAATGGTAATACACTTATGTTCCGTGGGTTTGGTCGTTCGTATTCGGGCCGATATGGAGAAGTGAGTAATGGTGGAAATATTCTTCAAAATTATAGAGTTGATTATAACGGAAAACTTGAAAATACTCAATTAGATTTGAGTTATGGGTACCATATTGAAGAGATAACCATGAGATCGTCAGAGTCTATGTTTGGTGGTATCAAGTTAGCTCATAATAATGATAGATTTGATTTCCAATTTCACTCTGCGTTTCACATTTCACATATTGCAGATTCCACCACCAAAACAGAGTGGAAAAATGCACACGTTTCTACTAAGTTTGACTCACCGTTTCAATTGTTGGTAGATGTTGAATCAAAAAGAAAAAATGGCCAATCGATTGAGCACCAGTATGTAAATCCATCTATCCAATTGGCATATAAAAAACGACATATTTCAATGGTTGCAGGTGTGAGAAGTACAGAATCCGTCGAACCTATTTTTAGCATTGATTATCATTTAAATGAAAATTTAAAAATTCATTTAAATCGAAAAAATCAGATTTCATTCAATAATTTGTCAAATGATTCATTGAACTATTTTACTACAAATTCAATAGAACTTGAATACTCAAATGATTCATTTAAATTTTCACCTTCTATTCGACTTCTTGAATTTGAATCCGAGAATATTCCATCAATGTCATTGATTGCCGAATATGAAAATTCATGGGCATCTTTACAAAGTATGATTGTAGCATTTGATGCATTTGGCTCCAATGAAATTTGGCTCAACGGATATTCACAATCTTCTCTCAAAATTTCACCCCAATTGAAAACAAAACGATTTCGCCCATACATACAATGTGATGGAATATTTTGGAGTAATAGGGGCTTACGTTCTCTAGATTTTGATGTGAATTCGACTCTTTTTGGGATGAATGATAATGATACCATCGCAAATAATTTAATCAATCATTCGTTAAATTTTGAGTTTGGCTTTGTCCTGAAATCGTTTCAAATTTCCTATAGAATGACCAATATACTGCAAAATCCTATTGAACAGCCCACTAATTTGCTTCCTATTGCGTCGTTAAATTATTTGGAAGTCATTTGGTTATTTAACGACTAATCTATCCTAGAATTAGATTAACAATACCAACTATATCTAGAACATTTATGATACCATCTTCATTTATATCAGAAAGGCAGAATACGTCATCATCAAACATATCTGTTCCAATAATATGATTGACAAGATTGATTATATCAAGCACGTTAATTTCACCATCTTGATTTACATCAGCCATGAGTCCAGTCGCACATGCGTTTTCCCAAAATGCAAATGATCCGGGTATCGCACCCACTGAATATGTGTCAATAATTTCTTCGGTGAAGTAGTCAATTACAATCACATCATCTGGGGCAACGTAGTCTGTGATTCCTAAATAAATGAGTCCATCAAAACTTGCCATAGAATACACACCTGAAAAATCTCCATAAATATGTGTGTCTTCTTTAACTTCTAAATTATCATCCAATTGAATGACCCCATTATTGTATGTACGGTAAATATGTCCATCTAAAACCGTTAAATCTGCCCCGTACGAATAGGTGATTCCATAATCAGCGATGGTAACTTCACCTGTTAGCAAGTCAATAGATGATGTACCAGCATAACCATTCCAATTGATATCATAGTAAGTACAAGCTGTAAACAACGTATTGTCATGAATGACTATTTGTCCTGGACCATCACCAACAATATAGGTTTCAATGATGCTATTGGTGTTTGGGTCAATTTTTACCACTTTGTTTGATGAAGACCAATCAGCATCCATTGTAATGGATGCAAACAAATAGCTATCATATGCAACAATATCTTCGGGCATACCCTCTACAGGAATTCCGCTGATGAATTCATATGTGTCTAAATTTAGGATTGCAATTTGATTTGTGTACCATTCTGTGATGTATCCAAATCCATTATAAATTTCCATTTCACGTGGACCTGAAAAGTTCGTAGAAATTGACGTTGTGAAAAATAATTCGCCTTCAACAATGTCATATACTTCTATATTGCTACTCCCATTATTTATAACAAAAAGTTGGTCATCAAACACTGTTAATGATTGCCCTGTGTCACCCACTGGATTTCCGGGTGCTTCTTGGATGATTCCATCGTTAATTGTCCATAAGCTTGCATTGCTAGATGCATAATTCCCCTCGCACAATACAAATGTTGTTACATCTGCAAATATTAAAGAAAGAGTAAATGTAAGTATGCTAATTATTGGTTTCATTTTATTTTCCAACTCCTTTTATTTTGAATGTTAGTAAAACCTGTCTACCTGGATTTGGATATCCGAACACAGATTGGAATTGGGTGTTGTTAATATTATTTATTTCAAATTTTGTTTCTAATGTACTGTTTTTAAAATGTATCATTTTAATGAATGATACATCAATTGTAGTATATGATGGTAACGGAATTGCGCCATATTGTCTTAGTCGTGATGAAGTATATTTACCATGAATTGAAAGTGTAAAGTTGTTAAAATCTTTTGTATAATTAGTGGTGATAATTTTTTCTGGTGTATAAAGTAATGACCTCTCTAAAACATCTGATAAATCAGTTGAAAAACTATTATCAAATGAGAAATAAAATGATTCTGATATATCCAAAACCACGTGATATCCAGCTATTTGTGCTTTAGAAATATTACTTGGTTTCCATAACCCTGAAGCATTGATTTGAGGTGTCCATTTTATCAAATTGTCGTATTCGATGAAGTAAAAATCAGCTTGAAGACTAATTTTGTTTGATGACCATTTATTTTTCCAATAATAATTGAATGAAAATTCGGGTTCTAAGTTTGGATTTCCCAATGTATTCCAGAATAAGTCATTTAAATTTGGTTTTTTATAATTTTTGGAATACGTAAATGATGATGAAACATGGGAAAATTCGGGAAAACTATAATAAAGTTCATACGATGAAACTGGTGTCTTACTTTTCTGAATATCCTGCAGAATGGATACCCCAACAGTTCCCCAACCCCAACTATTTACATAATGCAATGACGTAGTATTGCCTACTCTCGATGCATTTTTTGCATCCGTACTTTTACTTTTTGATATATCAATATCAGATTGCAACTTGAATTCCGAACAATCAAATATAATTTGGTGGTTAACATTTTCTAAAGTATGATGTGAACCTACATTAAGATGGTTAGGTGAATTGGAATTGTAATCCATTTCAATTTTTTTTAATCCAAAATTGTATTTGATTTTTGAAGCAGTAATTGATGTTGAAAAAATGGATATATTGTCATTTAACTCGGGGTAAAATGCTGGATTATTATATATGAATCCTGAAGTTATTCGTTCATTTTCAGAATGCAAGAGTTGAGATGAAACAATAAAGTTCTGTTTGATTTTATAATCTACCCATCCATAGATAAAATGTTGATTTAAATTACTTTTGAGCCAGTCATAATTTCCCCATGTTTGGTCCACATTATTGTAATTTCCAGTTTCAGTGTATGAATACGAGTCATGTGTTCTTTGTTTGCCAATCCCGAATCCACCAATCACATTTTGATTTTTTAATTGCATAAAATGAGAAATATTAACATGATTTTTTCGTAGTGAAAGTGAGAAAGAAAAGGGTGAATGGTTTGGCAGAATATTAATGACACCTGTATTTGCTGAGGAACCATAAATGGATGACGAACCTTGTGGAATAAATTCTATATTTTCCATTAATACTGATGGAATTTGAGAAATATCCGTGCTTCCATTCTGGTCATTATTTAGTTTAAATCCATTTAGCAAAACAGCAATTCTGTTTCCTTGACCTCCATGAAATGATAATGTAGAAACGCCAGCACTGCCTCCATAAGATTTAACTATTACCCCAGGAAGTCTGTTGAAAATTTGTTGAGTCGAATTTGAAGATTGAATGGAAATTGGACTTAATGTGGTAGGCGGCGTGATAACATCTAAATGATTGTAAAATCCTTTGTATTCCCCAGTAACTAATATTGACTTTTCAGGATATGAAAATGGAGTTAGAAATATGAATTGTTTTATACTTTGAACGGAGATAGTTTTAGAATAATAATTTGGTGCTGACAATGAGACCGTGTCAATGGTTTCATTAACGTCAACAAAAAAATAACCTAAGGAGTCTGTTTCACAATGCTTTTTGTTAACAACGAGTGGGTAGTTTTGAAGCGGTCTTTGTGTAATTTCATCTAGAATAACTCCCTGAATACTATGTGCTGATAGTATTGAAACTAATCCTGCTAAAAGAAAAACCCCCATCTTGTTGAAGATAGGGGTGATGAAATTATTTTGAATCATCGAACCTCATAATCGCGAAGGTGTTGAAAATGTGAAGTATCTGGCTCAACTACCAAAAGTAGTTTTACAGTTGCGCGTCAGCTTCGGATTTACACCGAATTCCTTCAATAATATTGTAAAAAATGTCAATCGTTAACAGTTAATATGTTAACAATTTAAACTAAAATTAATGTTTATAAAACTTTAAAGACATCTGTGAATTTTTAGAATCATAAGATCCACGAACAGTTGTATCATCTGTTAAATTCTCAATCTGATTTTCATTAATTAGTAAATTAATATGTTGTCCACTCCACAAGTCAAAATAAAGTACAGAATCAAATTGAAATGACAATGTAGTATCTGCTTGAACAATTCCATTAAACAAAGATTTTAGATTATCTATATCCCCATGGCTTAGATTAATTTTTGTTTGTGTAAGCGTTTGAATTTCAACTTCAAAAGGTGGATTAAAATTATAAACATCATCCCTTGAATGTACTAAGTTGCTTTCAAGAAAGTTAGATTCATTAAGTAGGTTATTATTGGGAATTGTTGAATACTGAACTTCAGGTTCAACATCATTTAACGTTGAGTCATCAACATTTTCCTGTTCAACAACCTCAACAGGCTGAACAGCTTTTGTATCTAATTCTTGTTCAGATGTTAATGATCCAACGAGTTTAAAAAATAAAAATATGAGTAAGATTGCCCCAACAGCGGTTGCTATTTTTTGTGGAGTTATTTGAAAATCAGGACTAAACTCAATTTCCTCAGTTTCTTCATCATCCTTTAAAACTGATGGGCGTGGTTCATCCGTTTTTTGGATTACTTGTCCAGTTGTGTGTAATTCGTAATCTTCAAGTGCCTTTTCAGAATCTGCTCCGATATGGTTGGCATAAGACCGTAAAAACAATCGCATGTATACAGCTGGAAGCACTGTAAAATCGCCAGTCTCTATTGCCTCAAAATATTTTGGGTTTATGCGTGTTGCTTCGGATATATCTTCAATTTTGATATCCTTGCTTTCTCGGTGAGCTTTTAATGCATTGAAGAATGTTTCTGTAGAATTCATAAGGGGTCAAATTAGCTATTTCTTGCAATTGATAACAAGAATTTATCTATTGAAAATTGATTTATCTTGATTGTTATAATTTTCAATTTTGTAAGCCAAATCACATTTAATTTTTGATTTGAAAAAATACTACTTGCATCACAAATTCATTATTAAATAGGCAATAAAATCCTTAAGATTAATTATTGGAGATTAACATGTTGCATGATGATGAAAAATATGAATTATTTGAACCAAGCGATGAAGAATTATTGGAAATTGAAAAACAATTAGAAGAATTTGATGATTAAAAACTAATTAGTTTGTTTTATAAAATTTTTTTGAATATCAAGTTGTGTTAATGTGTCAAAGAATTTTGATAACGGAAATCCTACTACATTATCATAACATCCATTAATTT
>CAZCRK010000038.1:0-15526 GCA_964501035.1 uncultured bacterium | reverse complement strand
CCCCAATAGCAATGGAGAAAGAGCTTCGTTTTGCTATACGTGAAGGTGGTCATACGGTTGGTGCTGGTGTTGTAACTGAAATTATTGAGTAAGGACTAAAGTTTAGCATGAATAAGATACGAATCAGACTTAAAGCATATGATCATGTTTTGTTGGATAAGTCAACTCAAAAGATTGTTAAAACTGCAAAAAATACTGGTGCTTTAGTTTTAGGACCAATTCCCTTGCCAACAAAACGTAGTGTGTTTACAGTGAATAGATCGGTTCATGTTGATAAAAAATCTAGAGAGCAATTTCAAATTAAAGTGCATAAAAGAATTGTTGATTTAATGAATTCAACATCTAAAACAGTTGATGCGCTTATGAAATTGGATATGCCAGCTGGTGTTGATATAGAGATTAAAACGTAATGGTTATGGAAGATAAAAAACAAGAAGTTGAAAAACAGCAAGAAGTAGTTGAAGAAGTAACTACTAAGGCTGAAAAGGAGACAGCTGAAACAGTAGAAGAGTCAGTTGCATCATCTGTTGAAATTCCTTTTTTGATTGGTAAGAAAATTGGAATGACACGAATATTCAATGATTCTGGAATAGATTATCCTGTAACTGTTGTTGAAGCAGGACCCTGTATTGTTACACAAGTTAAAACAGAATCTAATGATGGTTACTCAGCGGTTCAGTTAGGTTTTAAAAATCTAAAAGATGCAAAAACTAACAAAGCGCAAAAGGGACACTTTGAAAAGTCCAGCGTTTCTTCAAAAAAACATTTAAAAGAATGCAGATTTGAAAATGATGTTGAATATAAAGTTGGTGATACTGTAGATGTAACCAGTTTTGAGTTAGGTGATAATGTGTCAGTTACTGGTACTTCTAAAGGTCATGGATTTGCCGGACATATGAAAAGACATGGTTTCGGTGGAGGTCGTCGATCACATGGTAAAAATAGTGTGATGAGAAAGTCAGGATCAATTGGTGCAGGATCAGACCCGTCAAAAGTTTGGTTGGGAACTCGTATGGCTGGACGAATGGGGAATGACAAAGTGACTGTAAAGAATTTACAAGTTGTACGTGTGGATCTAGAAAACAATTTGTTATTTGTATCTGGAGCTGTTCCTGGTGCAAATAATGAAATTATATATATAGCGAAATAAAATGAAAACAGATATTTTATCAAAAAGTGGTGATAAGACAGGAAAGAAAGTAGATCTTAATAAAGATGTATTTGGTGTTGAGCCAAATGAGCATTGTATCTACTTAGCTGTAAAATCTGAAATGGCATCACTGCATCAAGGGACTCACTCATCTAAAACACGAGGTGAGGTTCGTGGTGGTGGTGCAAAGCCATGGAAGCAAAAAGGTACTGGTCGAGCAAGAGTAGGTTCTTCAAGAAATCCTTCTCGAGTGCATGGTGGGTCGGCTTTTGGTCCAAAACCACATTCTTACACAAGTAAAATAAATAAAAAGGTTAAATCCTTGGCTAGAAAAAGTGCACTTTCTAAAAAGTTTGCTGAAAAACAATTGTTAGTAATTGATGATATTTCTTTTGAAACTCCTAAAACAAAAGAATTCATTACTGTTCTATCGAATTTGAATTTAACGGGTAAAAAAATTACTATATTGACAAATGATATTGGTGAGAATTTATGGTTAAGTTCTCGAAATGCAAAAAATGTAACTGTTATTCCTGCTGGCAAAGCATCAACTTATGACATTATGGACTGCCAGACTTTATTGTTAGATAAGGCTGGAGTAGCCGCATTAAATACACAATTGGCTGGATAAATTATGAATTCTGTAATAATAAGACCGATTTTAAGTGAAAAGAGCTCTATGCTTGGAAGTACATTGAAAAAGTATGTATTTCAAGTGAGTACTAGTGCAAATAAGTTGGAAATTAAAAAAGCTGTTGAAAAACGCTTCAATGTTAAGGTTAAAAAAGTAGCTACTTTGAATGTGAACGGGAAGCAAAAAAATACTACAATTCGAAGTGGTGGGCGAGTGTTAAGAACTTCAGGATACCGTTCAAGTTGGAAAAAAGCCATTATAACATTACAAGATGGTTTTTCTATAGATTTTGTTGATGGAGAGGTGTAAATAAAGTATGCCAGTTAGAAAATTAAAACCAGATACACCCAGTAGACGTTATATGTCAGTTTCGACTTTCGAAGAAATTACAAAGTCAAAGCCTGAGAGAAAATTAACTCGAGCATTACGCAAAACTGGTGGTAGAAACAATCAAGGTAAAATTACATCTCGAAGAAGAGGTGGTGGTCATAAGCGTCGTTATCGTTTAATTGATTTTAAACGTAATAAATATGATGTACAGGCAACTGTAGTAGCCATTGAATATGACCCAAATAGATCTCCAAGGATTGCATTATTAAAATATGATGATGGGGAAAATAGATATATTATTGCACCAGATGGATTGAAAGTTGGCGATAAAGTGGTGTCATCTAAAGAAAATACAATCCCTTTCAAAACTGGAAATACAATGCCAATGCATATGATTCCTGAAGGATTGTTAATCCATAATATTGAGTTAAAACCTGGAAAAGGTGCTCAAATGGCACGAAGTGCTGGTGCTTATGCACGTATCATGGCAAAAGAAAATAAAATGGTGACAATTAAGCTACCATCCGGTGAAATGCGAATGGTTAGAGAAGAGTGTTTTGCAACTATTGGTATTGTTGGAAATAAAAGTCATGAAAATATTAAAATAGGTAAAGCAGGAAGATCTAGATGGTTAGGCAGACGCCCCAAAGTTAGAGGTGTTGCTATGAACCCTGTAGATCATCCACATGGTGGTGGTGAAGGTAGAACATCGGGTGGCCGACATCCTGTTTCTCCTTGGGGTACGCCTGCAAAGGGTTATAAAACTCGCAAGAAAAATAAACAATCTAACAAATATATAGTAAAGCGTAGGAAGTAGAAATGCCAAGATCGTTAAAAAAAGGACCATTTGTTGATGCTAAACTCGAAAAGAAAGTTCGAGAAATGAGCAAGACTAAGAAAAAAACAGCAATTAAAACGTGGGCTAGAAGATCAACTATTTCTCCATTATTTGTTGGACACACATTTGCTGTGCATAATGGGAATAAATTTATTCCAGTCTTTGTTTCAGAAAATATGGTTGGTCATAAGCTTGGTGAATTTGCCAAAACACGAATTTTTAGAGGTCATTCCGGAGATAGAAAGAGATAATTATGGAAGCTATTGCAAGAGCAAGACATTTAAGGCAATCACCTAAAAAACTAAGATTCGTTTTAGATTCTGTAAGAGGTTTAGGTGTTGATTCTGCACTTTCAAAATTGCAGTTTTCAAACAAAAAGGCATCTCGATACATTATTAAAACATTAAAATCTGCTGTAGCAAATATGAATGAAAAAGATGCATCATTTGATTCCGATTCCCTTTTTATTAAAACTGCCTACGTCGATGAAGGTCCAGTAATGAAAAGGTTTAGGCCAGCAGCTATGGGGCGAGCCGTTCCAATTATGAAACGAAGTAGCCATTTGACAATAATCATTTCAGATCAGAAAAACTAAGGGGATAGTTTGGGACAAAAAATACATCCAATAGGTTTACGCTTAGGTATAAATAGATCATGGGATTCAGTATGGTTTGATGAAAAGAACTATGCAGACAAATTACATGAAGATATTATCATTAGAAACTACTTGAAAAGTAGGTTGCAAACAGCAAGTGTTTCAAAAGTAGAAATTTCTAGAACTCCAAGAAAAGTTGTTGTTACAGTACATACTGCACGTCCAGGTATTGTGATTGGACGCGGAGGATCTGAAGTTGATAAACTTAAAAAAGATTTGAAAAAACTAATCGGCTATGATGTTCAAGTCAATGTGAACGAAGTAAAACGACCTGCATTAAGTGCAGAACTTGTTGGACAAAATGTAACACAACAACTTGAAAAGAAAGTAAATTATCGTAGAGCGGTTAAAAAAACTATTCAATCAACTATGAGCATGGGTGCTGAAGGAATAAGGGTCTGTGTTTCTGGTAGGTTAAATGGTGCAGAAATTGCACGAAGTGAAACCTTCCGAGAAGGTAGAGTGCCTTTGCATACGTTAAGAGCAAATATTGACTATGCTTTAGTAGAAGCAAACACTACCTATGGTTTAATCGGTGTGAAGGTTTGGGTTTATACTGGTGAAATAAGAAAAAGACAAGGTTAATTTAGATCGATGTTAGCACCAAGAAAAATTAAATATCGTAAACCCCAAAAGGGCAAAATGAGAGGTATGGCAAATACCGGTGATTATGTATCTTTTGGAACGTACGGATTAAAAGCTGTCGAGTGTGGGTGGATTACAAGCAGGCAAATTGAAGCAGCTCGTGTCACTATATCTCGAAAAGTAAGAAAAACAGGAAGAATGTGGATTCGAATTTTTCCACATAAAGCTATAACAATTAAACCTGCTGAAACTCGAATGGGTAAAGGGAAGGGTTCTCCAGAATATTGGGTAGCAGTTATCAAACCTGGCCGAATTTTATTTGAACTTGATGGACTAGATGAGTCTGATGCACAAGAAGCTTTTAGATTGTGTTCGCATAAATTGCCCCTCAAGACAAAATTTGTTTCAAGAAGAGAGTTGGGTTCTTAAATGGATAGTAAAGAATTGCAAAAATTAACATTATCAGAGTTGGAAGTTAAATTGAAAGATAACCAAGAAGCTTTATTGAATTTAAGATTTCAAAAGGCATTACAACAATTGGAACATCCACAAATGATTAAACATACTAAAAGAGAAATTGCTCAAATTAAAACTGTAATCAGAGAATTCGAATTAGGAATTAGAGGAAAGGAAGCTTCATAATGAGTGAAGATAGTAATCGTCGTCGCTTAGTTGGTGTGGTTTGTTCCACTAAGATGGATAAAACAGTGGTTGTTAGAGTATCAAGAAGATTTCCTCATCCTGTTTATAAAAAATTTGTTACACAGTCTAAAAAGTACTATGCTCATGATTCACAAAATAAATGCCAAGATGGTGATTTAGTTAAAATCCGTGAATCACGACCTATAAGTAAGTTGAAGAGATGGACTGTTGAAAATATTGAAAAGAAAGCTGTTGAAGTTTAAAGGTTTGTTATGATCCAACAAGAATCAAAATTAAAAGTTGCCGATAATACTGGAGCCAAAGAGGTTTTATGTATTCGTGTGTTAGGTGGAACAAAACGCAAATATGCACGTTTGGGCGACACAATTGTTGTAACTGTAAAAAAAGCCATTCCTGGTGGTGTTGTAAAAAAAGGTGAGTTGTCTGATGCAGTAGTAGTTAGAACACGTAAAGAAGTTCGTCGTAAAGACGGATCTTATATTCGATTTGACGAAAATGCTGCTGTGTTAATCAATAAGCAAATGGAACCTAAAGGTACTCGTGTTTTTGGACCTGTTGCAAGAGAACTTCGTGAAAAGAAGTTTATGAAAATTTTGTCATTAGCACCAGAGGTTATATAATGAAAATTAAGAAAAATGATACTGTTCAAGTTATCTCTGGAACAGACAAAGGTAAAACTGGGCGTGTAATCAAAGTTTATCCTGATAGAGAAAGAGTTGTTGTTGAGGGTATAAATAATGTGAAACGTCATATGAGACCAACACAAGATAATCCACAAGGTGGTATTATGGAAAAGGAAGCATCTATACATGTTTCCAATGTAATGTTGATGGTTGGTGGAAAAGCAACTCGAGTAGGGTATAAAATACTCGAGGACGGCAAAAAAGTACGATATTCTAAAAAAACAGGTGATATAGTAGATTAAAATCATGGCTGAAGAAAAATATATACCAAGATTACTCAAACAATTTAATGAAGTTATTAAATCTGAAGTTGGAAAAACATTAAATATTTCAAATACGATGAGAATACCAAAAGTAGAAAAAATTATTCTCAATATGGGAATGGGTGATGCAAGAGAAAATAAAAATCATGTGATTCAAGCTGTAGAAGAGTTAACCACTATTTCTGGGCAACAAGCAGTTAAAACTTTTGCTAAAAAAGCTATTTCTAATTTTAAAATTAGGGAAGCTGATCCAGTAGGAGTACGGGTTACCATTAGAAGAGAACGCATGTACGAATTTTTAGATAGATTTATTTCTGTTACTTCTCCAAGGATTAGAGACTTTCAGGGTTTACCTGCGAAAGGGTTTGATGGGAGAGGTAACTATAATTTTGGGTTAAGTGAGCAAATAGTTTTTCCCGAAATTAACTATGATAAAGTAAATAAAATACGAGGAATGAATGTTACTATTGTAACTTCAGCACAAACCGATGAAGAAGCTTATGAGTTGTTATTAGCCTTAGGTTTGCCAATTCGTGTGAAAAAGAAAAATCAAGTTGAACAAGAGGTTGCAGCTTAATGGCAAGAAAAGCATTAGTAGTAAAGGCACAGAGAAAACCTAAGTTTTCAACGAGGCAATATACTCGTTGTAATAATTGTGGAAGACCACATGCTGTGTATAGAAAATTTGGATTGTGCAGGATTTGTTTTAGAGAAATGGCTCATAAAGGACAAATTCCTGGTGTAACGAAAGCAAGTTGGTAAAGGAATATTTGATTTATGTCAATGAATGATCCAGTAGCAGATTATTTGACTCGTATTCGAAATGCTCAAGCAGCATTAAAAAAATGGGTGGATATTCCTGCATCAAATTTAAAGATAAGAGTTTCTTATGTTCTTAAAGAAGAACATTTTATTCGTGATTTCATTTTGATTAAAGATGATAAGCAAAATATGTTAAGAGTCTTTTTGAATTATGATTTTGAAAACAAACCAGTTATTCATGGGTTGAAACGTGTCAGTAAACCTGGTTGTAGAAATTACGTAACTTCTAAAAATATGCCAAGAGTGTTAAATGGTATGGGAATTGCAGTATTAACAACATCAAAAGGTGTTATTTCTAGCAAAAAGGCCAAGATGTTAAATGTTGGTGGCGAAGTTTTGTGTCACGTTTGGTAAGAAAGAGAAGAGTTTATTAATGTCACATATAGGTAAAAAACCAATTAATACACCTGAAGGAGTTCAGGTAGATTTTAAAAATGGTGTAGTTACTGTAAAAGGTAAACTAGGTGAATTGTCACAAAACATAAATCCTGAAATTAAAGTAGTTATTGATGAAAATAATGTATCAATAACTCGACCTTCAGATGAAAAAAAACATCGTGAGTTACATGGATTAACGCGTGCTTTAATCGCAAATATGGTAACAGGTGTTTCTCAAGGTTTCAAAAAAGAGTTAACGTTAGTTGGGGTTGGGTTTACAGCATCAAGTAAGGGTGATATGCTGTTAATAAATGCAGGTTATTCTCATCCCATTTATTTTCAAAAACCTGAAGGAATTGAATTTGAAACTCCAAGTGCAACATCCATTGTTGTGAAAGGAATCGACAAACAGTCTGTTGGTCAAGTTTCTGCAAAGATAAGATCTATTAGAAAACCTGAACCGTATAAAGGTAAGGGTATAAAATATTCGGATGAACATATTAGAAGAAAAGCCGGTAAGACAGTTGGGGTAGGGTAATGTCAGATAGAAATAAAAATAAAAGACAAAATTGGTTGAAAAAACGAAGTCGAGTAAAACATAAACTTGGCGTGAGAGGCAAATATCCTAGATTAGTTGTTTATAGGTCAAATATTCACATCTATGCTCAACTTGTTGATGACAATTTAGGCAATGTAATTGCTTCTGCATCATCTAATGATAAAGATTTAACTAAAGTCGTTTCTGGTGTTGAAGGAAAAATTAATAAAAGCTCTGAAGTGGGAAAAGCTATTGGTGCAAAAATTAAAAAACAAAAAATAGAAAAAATAGTTTTTGATAGAAATGGTTATAAATACCACGGACGAGTTAAAGCATTAGCAGATGCAGTGCGAGAATCTGGAATCCAATTTTAATCGGAGAGAAATTTGAATTTTATAGTAAATCCAACAGAACTTGAACTAAAAGACGAAACGGTTGTTGCAATTAATCGTGTTTCAAAAGCAACAACAGGTGGACGTAGAATGCGTTTCAATTGTATTGTAGTAGTAGGTGATGGAAAAGGCCATGTAGGGATAGGATTAGGTAAAGCAAATGAAGTTGCTTCAGCTGTTAATAAGGCTAAAGATGTTGCTAAGAAAAATATTTTTAAAGCACCTCTAATAAATGGTACAATTCCTCACAAAATTGACATCAAATTAGGTTCTGTTAGGCTTATGTTAAAACCAGCAGCTCCCGGTACAGGTATTATTGCTGGTGGCCCAGTTCGAGCTGTTTTGGAACAATTAGGTGTTTCAAATATTCTTACCAAAAACACGGGTTCAACAAATGCAATTAATGTTGTAAAAGCGGTTGAGTACGGTTTAAAACAATTAAGAGATCCACTTACTGTATCTCGTCAACGTGGAATATCAATGAAAGAACTTTTTTCTTAGAGATTATTTATGGCAAAGAAATTAAAAATCACCCAAATTAAAAGTGCGATTGGTTATCGCCAACGAACTAAAGATACACTTATAGCATTAGGTATAAAAAAAATGAATACTACTGTAATTCATTCTGAATCACCAGCTATTAAAGGTATGGTAAATTCAATTTCTCATTTACTAAAAGTTGAGGAAGTATAGATGGGCTTAGACAATTTACAACCTGCAAAAGGTTCTGTTAGAAATAGAAAAAGAATAGGCCGTGGTAATGCAACAGGTCAGGGTCGTACTGCTGGTAAAGGTCATAAAGGGTATCATTCAAGATCTGGAGCTAAAGCGAAGTTTCATTTTGAAGGTGGACAAACTCCTATGATGAGAAGATTACCAAAACGCGGATTTTCAAATTATCATTTTAGAAAAGAAATTCAAATAGTAAATCTTGATAGGATTCAAAACTTAGGATTAGATAAAGTAGATGTGAATGTTTTAATTGAAAATGGAATCGTTAAAAAAGCACATTTACCTGTTAAAATTTTAGGGAATGGTGAAATTACATCTGCTGTTGAAGTTTCAGCTGATTTATTTAGTCAATCTGCTATTGAGCAAATAGAAAAAGCTGGTGGTAAGGTTATTTACTTATGATTGAAAAGTTTTTAAATATATTTAAAATACAAGACTTACGTAAAAAGTTATTTTTTACATTAATGCTTCTTGTTGTATATCGACTAGGTGGTAAAGTACCTGTTCCTGGTATTGATAAAGTTGCTTTAGCTGCAGTTATGCAAAACTTTAACAACTCACTACTTGGTTTATATGATATGTTTGCTGGAGGTTTCTTTTCTCAAGCATCCATATTTGCTCTTGGAATTATGCCTTACATTTCATCATCTATTATTATTCAATTATTGGGAGCTGTAATACCGTATTTCCAACGATTGCAAAAAGAAGGTGAAGAAGGCCGAAAGAAAATTATTCAAATAACACGTTATGGAACTGTATTAATTGCAAGTTTACAGGCAATAGGTGTTTCTGTATTCTTAGCCAGTTATCCTGTAACTCAATCTGGTCCTGTTGTTCCAAATCCAGACTTCTTTTTCTATTTTGTTACAATTATAACACTCGTAACGGGTACTGTGTTTGTGATGTGGCTTGGAGAACAGATTTCAGATCATGGTATTGGAAACGGTATTTCATTGATAATTATGGTGGGTATTTTAGCTAGAGCACCACATGTATTTAATCAACAGGTTGCACTAATGCGTGATGGTTTAGCTAATCCATTTGAAAGTTTATTTTTACTAGTCCTTATGTTTGGAATAACTTATTTTGTTGTTGCAATTCAAACTGGGGTACGAAAAATACCAGTACAATATGCTAAAAGGGTTGTTGGGAGAAAAGTGTACGGTGGTCAATCTACACATATTCCCTTAAAAATATTGACTGCCGGAGTAATGCCAATCATTTTTGCTCAAGCTTTGATGTTTATTCCAAATACAGTTGCATCATTTTTCTCAGATAATGCGTTTGGTGAATGGTTAACTCGAGTGTTTTCACCCACTCATTTTGTCTATTCATTGTTTTTTGGAATATTGATAATTGTATTTACATATTTTTATACAGCAATTGCATTTAATCCTGTAGATGTTGCTGATAATATGAAAAAGCAAGGTGGATTTATTCCAGGAGTTCGACCTGGGAAAGCTACTGCTGATTTTATTGATCGCATTCTAACACGTGTTACTTTACCCGCTGCTATATTTTTAGCTTTTATTGCAATATTTCCATCAATATTGTCTAATTTTTTCAGTGTAGATTTTTCACTGGCTAGTTTTTATGGTGGAACAAGTTTATTAATTATCGTAGGTGTTGCTTTGGATACACTTCAGCAAATTGAGTCACATTTGATTATGAGACACTACGATGGCTTTTTGAAATCCGGTAAGATTAAGGGTCGAAACCGTAAATAGTTTGAGCTTTACTTTAAAGTGATTCACTTAAAAAGTTTAGATGAAATTGAAAAGATTTACCGTGCAGGGCAAATCGTAAAAGAGACACTCTGCATGTTGGAAGAGTATATTGTACCAGGTGTTCAAACTCTAGAACTTGATAAAAGAGCAGAAGAATACATTAGATCACAAAGTGCGCTTCCAGGTTTTAAAGGATTGTATGGCTTCCCAGCCACTTTGTGTATTTCAATTGATGATGAAGTGGTTCATGGGATTCCAAGCAAAAGACACTTAATTGAAGGTGAAATTATAAGTGTTGACTGTGGAACTATATTAGATGATTTTTATGGAGACCATGCACGAACATTTTCTGTAGGTGAAATTAGTATTGAAAAACAACAATTGATTGATCATACTAAAACATGCCTTGATAAGGGTGTTGCACAAGTAAAGTGTGGAAATACTATCGGAGATATCGGATATGCTGTTCAAACCCATGCTGAATCTAACGGATATGGTGTAGTAAGAGAATTAGTTGGTCATGGTATCGGAAAAAAATTGCATGAAGAACCCCAAATACCAAATTATGGTAAAAAGGGAAGAGGTGCTAAATTGCAAGTTGGAATGTGCCTTGCAATCGAACCGATGATTAATATGGGAACACCGGAAATTTATACAGGCAAAGATGAGTGGACTGTATGTACAGCAGACAGTTTGCCATCTGCACATTTTGAACATACAGTTGTGTTAACAGAAAAGGGAGTGAGAATACTCACTAATTAATGGCAAAAGAAGCTGCAATAGAAGTAGATGGTGAAGTTATTGAAACATTACCGAATGTAATGTTTCGAGTAAAATTAGAAAATGAGCATGAGGTTTTAGCTCATGTTTCAGGTAAAATGCGAATGCATTATATTAAAATTCTTCCTGGAGATAAGGTGAAATTAGAATTATCTCCATATGATTTGAGTCGTGGAAGAATAACTTATAGGTATAAATAAGAGGCGATTATGAAAGTTCGTGCTTCAGTAAAGAAAATTTGTGATAAGTGTCAAATTATTAAACGACATGGTGTCGTTCGAGTAATTTGTCAAAACCCAAAACATAAACAAAGACAAGGTTAGGAGTATATCTTGGCACGTATAGCTGGTGTAGATTTACCAAGAAATAAAAAAGTGGAATTTGCCTTACCATATATTTATGGAATTGGTGAAACAAGTTCAAGAAAAATTTTAGATAAAGCAGGGGTTGACCCAAATATTAGAGTTCATGAATTAAATGAAGAACAATTGTTAGCCATTCGTAATGCAATTGCGGATAATTATACGGTTGAAGGTGAAATGAGAGGGATGGTTTCTCGAAACATTAAACGACTAATGGATATCGGAAACTATAGAGGATTGAGACATAGATCTGGTTTGCCAGTTCGTGGACAAAATACTAAAAATAACTCAAGAACTCGCAAAGGTCGGAAAAAGACTGTAGCTGGTAAAAAAGGTTAGAAAATTTAAACAGGAGTAGAATCTATTGGCTAGACCGGTAAAAAAGAAAAAGAAAGTAAAAGTAGATCCCGAAGGGATAGCTTTTGTTAAAGCAACTTTTAACAATACAATTATTTCTCTTACAGATAAATTTGGAAATGCTATAGCATGGTCAAGTGCGGGCATGCTTGGTTTTAAAGGGTCTCGTAAAAGTACGCCATTTGCTGCAACTCAAGCTGCTGAAAAAGTAGCTAGAGAAGCAATGGCAATGGGATTAAATACAGTTGAAGTAAGGCTAAAAGGACCTGGTGGAGGAAGAGAAGCAGCTGTACGAGGGCTACGTGCAACTGGTTTAAATATTTCGTTGATAATGGATGTAACTCCAATCCCACATAATGGGTGTCGTCCTCCTAAGAAAAGAAGAGTTTAAGTAAGGAAACTATCTGAATGGCAAAATACAATGGACCAAGAGCAAGAGTATGTAGAAGACTGGATTTTCCAGTTTTTGAATCTCCAAAATTTGCTTCAATAAGAAAAAATTATATACCAGGTCAACATGGGCAATCTAGAAGATCAAAACTATCCAACTATGGTATTCAGTTGCGAGAAAAACAACGAATCAAATATTTATATGGGATACTAGAAAAACAGTTCAGAAACTGCTTTAAAAAAGCTCAAAACAGAATGGGGCCAACTGGACATAACTTGCTTGTAATTTTAGAATCTCGATTGGATAATACCATCTATAGATTAGGATTAGCACCTACACGAAGAAGTGCTAGACAATTAGTTTCTCATAAACATTTCATTGTAAATGATAGAGTAACAAATATTCCTTCTTTTCAATTAAAAGCAGGTGATGTGGTTCAAGTAAGAGATAAAAGTAAGAAATTAGAATTGTTTCAGGAATCCATGAGAAGAGTGCAAGGTGATAATCCAGCACCCTGGTTAACTTTAGATAAAGCAAAATTACGTGGTAGTTTTGATAATTATCCTGAAAGAGATCAAATACCTGAACCGGTTAATGAACAATTAGTTGTAGAACTTTACTCAAAATAACATATTTACATAGGATTAAATAAATGTCAAAAAATAAACATTTTCCAGATATTAATATTAAAGTTGAAAATGATAGTGAAACATTTGCTAAAATTACAGCTGAACCTTTTGAACGTGGGTATGGTGTAACTGTTGGAAATAGTTTACGTAGAGTTTTGCTTACTGCTTTACCTGGTGCTGCAGTAACTTCTGTTAAAATTGATGGTGTATCTCATGAATACTCTACTTTAAAAGGTGTGCTTGAAAATATAACAGATATTGTACTAAATCTTAAGGATGTACGATTTAACATTATAAATGAAGGAAGTGAACTTATAACGGTTACCGCTCAAGGTCCTTGCAAAGTTACAGGTGCTGATATTGCAAAAGTAACTACAGATTTTGAAGTGTTAAATCCAGAAGTACATATTGCAACCATAACAGAAGAAAAAGAAGTAAATTTTGAAATACGTATTTCTCGTGGAAAAGGATATTCTGCAGCTGAAAGAAATAAGCGTAAAGATGATACATTGGGTACAATAAATATTGATGCTATTTATAATCCTGTTACGAATGTAGCATGGGATGTTCAACCTATCCCTGCTTCAACAGATGGTCATGAAAGATTATTCTTAGATGTTTCAACAGATGGTTCTACTTCTCCAAAAGATGCAGTAAATCATGCTGCCAATATCATTCGAAGACAAATGGCTTACTTCTTATTCAATGATTCAAGTGTTATTAGTGCAGTGAATGAAGAAGAAATTAATGAAGCATTAGAAATCAAAACAATTTTGGGCAAGAGTATTGATGAGATGGAACTTTCTGTCCGTAGTCATAATTGTTTGCAAGCTGCTGGTATCAAAACTATTTATCAACTTGTGGATAAAGAAGAAAGTGAAATGCTAAAATTCAAGAATTTTGGTAGAAAGTCATTGACTGAATTGGTTGAAAAATTAGGAAATTTAGACTTGCACTTTGGGATGGACATATCTCAATATATAGATAAAGATTAAGGGTACGTTGTGAGACATCAGAAAAAAGGACGAAAATTAAATAGAACTGCAAGCCATAGAAAGGCGTTGATGAGCAATCTTGCTTCATCACTTGTTCTTCATAAACAAATTAAAACTACCGATGCAAAAGCTAAGGAATTGCGTGGTTTTGTAGAACGTTTAGTTACATATGCAAAAAAAGGTGATGTGCATGGTCGTAGATTGATTATGAAAAAAATTCATGGCAAACTAAGCAAACAGATTGCAAATGTGTTAATTCATGATATCGCGCCAACTTTCTCTGAGAGAAGTGGTGGCTATACACGAATTATTAAATTAAATAATCGTAAAAATGATAATGCACCTGTGTCTTTAATTGAATTTGTTGATTTCACAAAAACTCAATCTGATGAAGCTGAAGTTGAAGAAACTCAGGATTCAAAAGAAGAAGCAAAGTCGGAGTAACACATTAAACTGTGAGAACTAGTATTCGATTATTTTCGAAATATATTATAAACAGGGCATTGATTTTCATTGCCCTGTTTAGTTTTACTCTAGAATTTGCAAATTCACAATTGTTAGATTTAGAAACAAGGTGCCTATGGATAGTTAGAGAAACGTTATTTGAACCCACATTAATGGACACAGCATTTTATTATGCTTATGAAAATGGATATGATTGTGTATTCGTTCAAGTTAGGGGCAGAGGTGATGCTTTTTATGAATCTGAATCAGTTCCAATGCACCCGAATATTGCACTTGATTTTGATCCTCTTGATTATGCTATACGTCTTGGGCATGGCCTTGGTTTAGAGGTGCATGCATGGGTAAATTCATATATTTTATGGTCAAGCGATTTCAAACCAGATAGTAGTAGCCATATTTATCATACAAAAACAGATTGGACAGAAGCAAATATCCATGGAAAAATGGATTGGCGGATTGATCTTTCTCAACCACAATCACCTCAATGGGAAGGTGTTTATTTATCTCCAACACATCCTGAAGTAAATCCATATTTGAGAACTATTTTTAATGAAATCATGGATAATTACGCAATTGATGGATTACATTTAGATTATATTCGTTTTCAAGATGATTTCTATGGTTATAATCCGATAGGAAGAGAAGTATTTGATAAAAAGTATAATATCGACCCCCAAGATATTGCTAGAGGGATTATTTCACCTCGCTTTGGGTGGGAGCAATCATTTGTTGATTCAATGAATTATGCATGGGATCAATTCCGAAGAGATGCGGTTACTCAATTGGTGCAAATGTTGCGAGAGGATATTGAAAATAAAGGGTATGATGTAGATTTAAGTGCAGCCGTTAAACCAAACATTAATGAAGCTAAGACTCGATGGTATCAAGATTGGGAATTATGGTTAGAAACAGGTTTGCTTGATTTTGCGATACCTATGAATTATTTTAAAGATATAAATTATTTCAATACCTGTATTGATTTAATGAAAAACAATTTGTCACCTGAAGATAAAGACAAAATCATAATGGGAATTGCAACATATAATCAAGATGCTCAATCTTCAGCAGATAAAGTGTTATTAACTCGCCTTAATGGTTTTAGAGGTGTTAGTATTTTTTCTTATGATTCGCATAAATATAATTTAGATTGGTTTCAA
>CAZCRK010000037.1:0-15689 GCA_964501035.1 uncultured bacterium | reverse complement strand
AAATTTCACAAATAATGCTTTGCATGCATTCAAAAAGTCTGTACTTTTTGGGTTACTTATGAAACGCAAAATTACGACATTATCAGCAAGCCAAGCCAAGTTGGTTGTAAAGGGTGCTCGAGAGCATAACTTAAAAAATATTGATTTAGAAATTCCTCGCAATCAAATGGTGGTGATTACTGGTCTGTCTGGTTCGGGTAAATCGTCACTTGCATTTGACACCATATATGCCGAGGGTCAACGACGATATGTGGAATCCCTATCTGCCTATGCTCGTCAATTTTTGGGTATAATGGAAAAACCGGATGTGGACAATATTGAAGGATTGTCTCCAGCCATATCCATAGAGCAGAAATCAACCAGCCGAAATCCCCGTTCAACCGTTGGTACAATTACAGAAATTTATGATTATCTACGACTGTTATATGCACGTATTGGTAAACAGAAGTGTCATAAGTGTAAGGGTGAAGTTAAAAAACAAACTGTCCAACAAATCGTCGATAAAATAATGACCATGGAAGATGGCGTAAAATTCCAAGTGCTTGCCCCGGTAGTACGGCAAAAAAAAGGAACATTTAAGGACGTTCTTGCATCCATTGCTCGGGAAGGATTTGTTCGTGTACGCATCAATGGTGAAACACAAAATCTGAGTGATTCCATTACCTTAAAGAAAACCAAAAAGCATAGCATTGATGTGCTGATTGACAGATTGGTTGCTAAAAAAAGTATGCAAGAACGACTCACAGCATCGGTGGAATTGGCTTTAAAAGTAGGAAATGGTTTGGTCATTATTGATGTCATTGATGCTGAGGAACATCTATACAGCGAACATTATTCATGCCCAAAATGTGATATTTCATTTGAAGAATTACAGCCCCGTTTGTTTTCGTTTAATTCCCCATTTGGAGCATGTCAAGATTGCGGTGGACTAGGAACACAAATGTCCATTGATGCTGAGTTGGTTGTGCCGGATAAACGAAAAAGTTTAGTGCAAGGTGCAATAGAACCCATTGGTGAACAACCTCGTGGTAATTGGTATAGTGCCATTTTAAAAAGTTTAGCCAAACATTATAATTTTGCGTTTACAACTCCATGGATGGATTTGGGCAGTGAAGTTCAACATGTACTTTTACATGGGACAAAGCCCAATGAAGATATTACCATGGAATATCAATCGGAAAAATTTAAAGGTGAATATAAGGGCAGTTTTGAAGGGGTCATACGGAATCTACAACGCAGGTATGAGCAAACAAAATCGGGACATATGCGCGAATGGATAGAAAAATATATGACGATTCAAAAATGCACTACCTGCAAAGGTGCACGACTCAAACAATCTATTCTAGCTGTGCACGTTGATAAACAAAATATTTATTCACTTACGGAAGAAACAATTGGTTCTTTGTACGATTTTTTCCAAAATCTATCTCTTTCAAAACGTGATGAAGAAATAGCAGAACAAATTACTAAAGAGATAAAATCACGTTTGGGATTTTTGGTGAATGTAGGATTGAGCTACCTTACCTTGAGTCGGTCAGCAGGTACACTTTCAGGTGGGGAAGCACAACGAATCCGTCTAGCAACTCAAATTGGATCTCAACTCATGGGTGTTTTGTATATTTTGGATGAACCCTCCATTGGTTTGCATCAACGAGATAATAGGAGACTTATTCAAACTCTTGAACACCTTCGGGATTTAGGAAATACTATTATTGTAGTAGAACACGATGAAGAAACCATTCGTTCTGCAGATTGGGTGGTAGATATGGGACCCAAAGCAGGTATCCATGGGGGTGAAATTATATACTCTGGACAACCTGAAAAAATTGAAAGCTGTTCCGCATCTATTACTGGACAGTACTTATCCGGAAAATCCGAAATTACTGTCACACATAAAAGAAGAGCAGGAAATGGAAAATCGGTGGTAATAAATAATGCTCGGGGAAATAATTTAAAAAGAGTATCTGCTACAATTCCATTGGGCAAATTTGTATGTGTAACTGGGGTTTCTGGCTCTGGAAAGTCTTCTCTTATCAATCAAACACTCTATCCAATTCTCGCTCGTGAATTTTATGCAAGCCAGAAAAAATCACTTCCATTTGATTCGGTTGATGGGTTATTGTGCTTAGATAAAGTAGTGGATATTGATCAATCTCCTATTGGCAGGACACCACGCTCAAACCCCGCAACATATACGGGATTATTCACACATATTCGTGAATTGTTTAGTCAATTACCCGAAGCACAAATCCGAGGATACAAACCCGGTAGATTCTCCTTCAATGTAAAGGGAGGTCGGTGTGAAGCATGCCAAGGTGTGGGACTCATAAAAATAGAAATGCATTTTTTAGCAGATATGTATGTACAATGCGAAGATTGTAAAGGTATGCGTTATAATCGCGAAACCTTAGAAGTTACCTATCGAGGAAAAAATATTTATCAAATTTTGGACATGACCATTGAAGAAGCAATGGAATTTTTCAAACATCATCATTCTACAGCTCGAAAGTTGAAAACCCTTTTTGATGTTGGTTTGGGCTATATTAAACTCGGACAACAAGCAACCACGCTTTCTGGAGGTGAATCACAACGGGTTAAACTTGCCTCTGAGTTATCGAGAGTTGGTACAGGTAGAACCATGTATATTTTAGATGAACCTACCACGGGCTTACACTTTGAAGATGTTAAAATGTTATTAGATGTGCTACAGGGGTTGGTCGAAAAAGGCAATACGGTTGTTGTGATTGAACATAACCTTGATGTTATCAAATCTTCAGATTGGATTATTGATTTGGGTCCGGAGGGTGGAAATGGTGGTGGTAAAATTATTGCAGAGGGTACCCCTGAGCAGGTTAGTCAAATCAAAAAATCGTTTACGGGGCAATTTTTACGAGAAATGTTATAGTGTTGGTATATCTTGCAAAAATTCTAATTACATCCACTTTAGTTGTCCTAATATCAGAAATTTCTAAACGAAGTTCATTTTGGGGTGCATTGCTTGCATCAATTCCATTGCTATCTGTTTTGGCATTGATTTGGTTGTATATCGACACAAAAAATATATCCAAAATTATTGATGTCGCGAATCATATTTTTTGGTTTGTTTTTCCATCGATTGTATTTTTTGTAGTGTTTCCGTTACTATTAAAACGAGGAGTAGATTTTTACTTTTCTTTAGGGGTGTCCATAATTGCTACGTTATGTAGTTATTTTTTACTTGGAATTATATTAAATCAATTTGGAATTAAATTGTAATTAACTCCCGGCATTTTCCCCTGCAACATGTCCCGTAGAGAAAGCAGCTTGTAAGTTAAATCCACCCGTATCTGCATCCACATCAATTACTTCTCCTGCAAAGTATAAGCCCTCAATAAGTTTTGATTCCATCGTTTTGGGATTAATTTCTTTTGTTGAAACACCACCCGCTGTAACTATGGCAGCTGCAAGAGGTCTATTTCCTGTTATCTTTAGTGTGAATTCTTTTAAAAGCATCCGTAATGCCTTTCGTTGTTTTGCAGAAATATGATTACAAGTTAATTCAGAATCAAATTGTAAGGTATTAAGAAATACGGAAATCATTTTTTGTGGTAAGAGATATTTGAGATAGTTTTTGAATTTTAGTTTATAATGTTCTTGAAAATCTCGAATTAATTTATTATCTAATTTTTTGTGGTCCAATGCTGGTTTTAAATCTATTTTCATTTGGACGGATTTTTGAGTATGCAACGCAATAACAATATCTCGACTTGTGCGTAATATAATTGGCCCCGAAACTCCAAAATGTGTAAACAGCATTTCTCCAAAATCTTCAATACATTTCTTGCCATCAATCCAATACGAAACATGTACATTTCTCAAACTGAGACCTTGGAGTTGCTTTGCAGTATCACCTGCCGTTTCAAGTGGAATAAGTGCAGGATGAATTTCTGTTATAGTATGGCCTACTTGCATTGCGAGATTGAATCCATCACCTGTTGAGCCGGTAGAAATATACGATGCACCCCCTGTTGCAATAATTACAGAATCTGCTTGATGATTGGTCCCATCCTTCAGCTTTACACCGGTAATTTGCTTATTTTCTAAAATTAGATTGGATACTTGAAAGTTTGTACGAATTCTTGCTCCATTTTCAGTCGCAAATTTTTTAAGTGCATTTACTACATCGTTGGCATTATTGCTGCTTGGAAAAATTCGTCCACCCCTTTCAACCGTTGTTTGAACACCGTACGAATGGAAATAATCGAGTGTATCATCTCGAAAATATTGATGAAATGCTTGTCGTAGAAACCGGCCATCTGGATGGATTTGTTGAATAAATTCTTGAAGGGGCATGGAGTTCGTAATATTACATCGTCCCTTGCCTGTAATTCGGAGTTTTAGCCCAATACGCGGTTTTTTTTCAAACACATAAACGTCTGATCCTGTTGACGCAGATGTTCCAGCTGCCATTAATCCTGCAGCCCCGCCTCCAATTACAATTACTTTTTTCAGCGTTCTTCTTTTTCAGGAGGGATAATTTCGATCTCATTATCACATGGGTCACATGGGTTTTCAAATACGTGAATATTGTATTGATAATCAGATGAAATACCAAATTGGTCTGATACTGTTAGTTTAACTGTATGTAATCCCACATCCTCTTGAGTTGGTGTCCAAAGAAGAACACCAGCTGTATCTAAAAACATAATATTATGTGAAGTACTCGATGTGATAGTTAAGAAAATATCTTCTAACATCTCTTTTTTTCCATACATATTTTCCGCTTGGGGTGTGAACAAATAATCCATTCCAACGAATGCTTCTGGGGGCATTGCATTGGTGATGGTCGGTGGTTCATACACCAAAACAGATAATTGTTGAGTGTCAAAACTATTTGGATGTCCATCACTTGCTTGAACTTCAAACCGATGCACGCCTAAATCTGCTTTGCTTGTTTTCCATGACAAAAGACCTGTAGTAGAATCAAGGTACACGCCAGAATGAGTGTTAGTTGTATCCGCGTTCAATCTTTGAATGTGATATGAAATAGCATCATTATTTGTATCAACAACCTGTAGTTGGTGTTGTAAGTCTTCACTTGATTTGACTTGGATAGAATTTTTAGAAATTATTGTGGGAATTTCATTTACAAACACATCAAACAAATGAGTGATTGTTTCTGCTCCATCAAAAATGGATATCTCAAATGACTGTACTCCAAACTGGGATTCTTGTGGAATCCAAACAAGCTCATGGTTATCCAATAACTTTGCATTACTTGGTCCCTGAGTTAGTGTAACCCTATGTTCTAAAGCCATATTATTGATGGAGTGAATGTTGTTATCTTCAAAAGTTACAGTGTAGAGAAGTGTATCGCCTATATTGATAAAATTTGGAGGCTGGCTGGTAATTTCAGGCAATGCGTTCACATAAATTGACCCGGTAAAATCAGTATTTGTAATCCCATCCGATAGTTCAACTGTAAATGTAAATAATCCTATTTTAGTTGGAGTCCATTGTAAACTACCATCAGCATTTAGAATCATTCCATCGGGTGAAGATAGTAAGTTCCATTTCAAACTTGGGAGAGCATTTGAGTCAAAACTGGAAAACGTGGTGTTGAATAATTCTCCATCTCTGATTATGGTTAATTGAGAAGGTCGTTTGGCAATGATTGGTGGTGAGTTAACAAATACAGCAATATCAACTGCAGTCGACGTGATGCTATCACTGGCAACCAAAGTAAAATTATGAGTATCAACTTGAGTAATTAGAGGTATCCACCGTATTTCCCCGTTTTCATTAATTTCCATATTTTCTGGAGCATAAAGTAGTTCAAACAAAATGGTATTGGCAGAACCCAACTGAGAAACGTCTGGTTTATAATAAAACTCCTTATTCACTTCTCCCATTAAATTGGCAGGCGTTTCAGCAATATGGATTTGCGGATGTACAGTTACTTCAAAATTATAACTATCAGTGCTGTAACCATCCTTTACGTCTATTTCAAAAGTAGATTTTCCATGTTCCAAGTCCGGTATCCACTGGAAAACCGTATCATTTTCAATACTAAACTGTGATGTATTAGTGTTAATCGAAAATGAATGCACTGCATCAATATTTCTATCCAAAACTCGTATTGGAATTTGCAAAGTATCCCCACTGATTATCAAATATTCAGTTTCAGAATTTAATATTTGTGGAGGGTCATTTACATATATAGAAATACTATCAGAAATTACAAATGTTGAATCTTGGCGTGTAAAGTTGATAGAATTATCATCCGATGTTTTGACTAAGTTTTGTAGTATTCTATATTTTGAATCAAAATAGATTGTATGATAACCTAGCGCATTTAAATTGGGCGTCCAACTGTAGGTAAACGTTGTTTCATCAATGGTTGACCCGGTTGGAAGATTTTGACTATCAAAACTAGTTAGGTTTTCAGTTTCAATATCCAATTGATGTTGGAAAGGTTGATTTAAAGAAACCACAAACTCAGCAACGGTTGAGCTTGTATTTTGCAATGTAGGATCTACAGACAGTCCAATATCCAAAACCGCAAGTTCTGGAGAATCGCCACCATGAATTAATACTATTTTCTGCTGTTTTTCAAAGAGTAAATGGTACACGTTTTGGAATTCATTTGCGACAAATTCTGGACTGAGTTTGTCTGCTGAACTTGCACGATCAATATATCGAGAAATATCCCCGTTTGGATGATACCCAAATTGAATATTGACTCCATCAATAATTGCTATATCAATTCCAGTATGATTTTGATTTGCAGAAAGAATGTTTTTCTGATAAATCATAGAATATAATTGTTGACCATCTAACAAAACATACCCATTTGGTAACAATTTACGGGTTATGAGTGGTAAAACTTTTGGATTTACATTCTCATCCGAGCCTAAGGAAGTCAACATACCTGTTGTTTTTTCTCCCATATTAGCAATTACTAATGCTTGGTTTTCTTTCCCATCAATTGGTAGGGTTGAAAGCGAGATTGGATTAAAAGTTGAGCGAATAAATTGCTCTGCAGGTTTTGCAAGAGATACAAATTTGCCATTTTCAAAATCACCTATGACAACCATGCGTGATGGACTACTGAAATTAAGTGCAAACTCTACATCAGAATCTGAATCCCAATGAATTAATTGACATTCTTTGGGGAATAAACCTAAATTATTTTTTATGGGAACTGATGAAACATGGGTTGGAGTTTTGGAAAAAAGACCATCAGTTTGTGAAAATATTTGGAGAGTTTGATTTGTGGTTGAATTTACAAAAATCAATAATTCTTTTATGCCATCACCATCAAAATCGCCCCAATCTACATCAACTATTTCATCGCCACTTTCTTTCAAAGAGTATGACCATAACGTGTTTACATTACTATTGGCAGATATTTCTTGCAAGCTTACTGACCAATGAACCAGCTCCCCATCAAGAGATATGAAATCAATGTGTCCATTTTTGTTTATATCATTTGTATTAATTTTGGGAATAAACATCTGATCAACAGAAAAAGTGCTGGCACATAGATTTGCCACCCAAACGGTGAAAATTAGATAAAAATATTGTCTCATTTTGTTTCTTGTGAGCATATATTATCGATAAATTTAGGAGGATTCTATTCTTTAAACAAGAGGAAGAAACAATAATTTTGTAGAAAATTGGGAGAATTATGAAAAAATTTGGACTCATCATAAGTGGTTTTGGGATACTGTTTGCAGTTGAAAATGCACAAATTACAATATATGAAAATGGAAATAGTTTTATTCAAGAAAACAGAACTATTAATTCTTTTGACAAACCAAGTTCTATAGTAACGATTGAAAATCTGCCCAAAAATATTCAAAACGAGCATATTCAACTAGATTCTGATTGTTTAGATATGTTGTCTAAAGAACTGCATGTTCAATCTATTTCAGAAGTTGAATTTTTAAAACAATATATTGGGAAAAATGTTAAGCTTGTGAGATACGACAAATATGGAGAAATATCTGTTGAAAAAAATGGAAAATTGATTTCACTCAGCAATGGAAGGTTATATGAAATTGATGGAATGTATGAGTTTAACCCACCATTAACACCCATTTTTGACCCCAAAGACATACAGTTTCAACCATCTCCCCATCTGGTTTGTAATGTGAAAAATATTACAACCCCCTGTGATGTAGATGTATCCTATTTTGTATCTGGATTAACTTGGAAAGCAGAATATGAACTATTGGTTGACGAATCCAATAATGGAATATGGTCTGCGTGGTATGTGATTACGAATAACTCAGAAACTCCGTATATTAATGTGGATGTTTCTATGGTTTCAGGAACGGTGCATCAACAAAATGCCCCCCAACCCAAAATGATGCGATCATTAGAGGCCAATAGTATAATGGATGTTTCATCAATTTCAAAAACAACTGATTACATAAAATTTAGATTACATCAACCCATTGATATTCGAGGAAACTCGAGTAAACATGTTGCATTTTTTGATGGTGATAATATTCCTATAACCCGAGAGTATTTCACCAATCACTCGTTGCGATTTCATTCACAAACCAGTAAAAGTGATATGCCAATTCAAGTAAAACATCGCTTTAATTCCTCTGAAATTTCTGATTTTCATATCCCTGCAGGAAGTGTAAATGTGATTGAAACAGATAACCAACACAAAACATTTGTAGGATCTGTAAATATTCCACTAACCCAAACAGGAGAACCGATTTCAATTCATACGGGTAGCACCATGGATATCACAGCCAAAGTAACGATTGATGCCGTTGAGTTAAATCGACATAAGAGTGAAAGCGTGGTACATCTACAATTGAAAAACACCCGTGATGAAGCGGTAAGCATACATTGGAATGAACATCTTTCGGGAGATTGGGAGATTGTTCAGACATCACATAACTATGATAAATTAAATGCCTCTGAGATACAATTTAAAATTAATGTACCACAACAGGGTGAAACACACATTTCCTTCACAGTTGTATTTAAGCGAAACTAATGCACAATATTAAACATATCATTTGGGATTGGAACGGCACTCTTTTAAACGACACATGGTTGTTTGTGGATGTCATGAACTCAGTATTGTCCAAACGAAATATGCCTTTGATAACTGAAGAAATTTATAGAGATATTTTTACATTTCCGGTAAAAGATTATTATATAAAACTGGGGTATGATTTAGAGAAGGAATCCTTTGAAACAGCAGGAATGGAATTTATTGATGCCTATCACGAACGACAATGTGATGCAGAATTGTTTGATGATGCACTCCCATTTTTAAATGACTGTTTGGATAAGGGAATAACCCATTCGATTGTTTCTGCACAAAACCAAGATACACTTGATAGGTTAGTAAACCACTACCAAATTGCAGATAAGTTTACTCACATTTGTGGACTGCTTAACCATTATGCTGATGGCAAAACCCACGTTGGACATAAGGTGATGGATGTGCTTCCATTTGAAAAAGATGAAATTCTATTTATTGGAGATACCACCCATGATGCAGAGGTTGCACATGCAATTGGTGTGAAATGTATTTTGGTATCACGTGGTCACAACTCCCAAAAACGACTACACAAAACGGGGTGTGAGGTTCACTCCCGTTTTAAATTTATAATGTAATTATGTTATTTAGATCCAGCAATAAACCCTGCGATTGATCCAAAAAAAGGATGCAAATGAAACCGCAATTAAACTCCACTGTAAATTAGTTGTTGGAATAAATAAACTTTACGATATATGTAAAACCGACACCAAAACATAAACCAATTATACCTGCTTTAACTATATTTCCCATGCCTATTCTCCTTAATTGTTTTAGTTATTTAGAACAATATCATTTACATTATCAATTTATATTTCTCCCTAAATTACAGAATGGGACATTTAGAATATTGTTCAAATTGTGGGCAGTTAAATACTATTTCACATATCGAAGGGCGTGATCGTAGTCATTGTACGAATTGTAATACCATTCATTATGAAAACCCCAAACCTACGGCTACGCTAATTTGCCCCAAAGATAATGATTTACTTTTAGTCCGTAGAGCGTTTGACCCGGCAAAAGGCATGTGGAACCTCCCCGGCGGTTTTATGGAATGTAACGAAACCTTAGAACAAGCGGGAGAACGTGAATTGTTGGAAGAAACCAACTTATGTGGTAAAGCAGTTGACTTACTGGGCAATTGTTCTCATTTTGATACGATGTTCGGCGATGTATTGCTCATGGGATTAGAAATGAAAATTGAAGATTGGTCTCCATTGCAGGCAGGCGATGATGCCTCTGAGGTTGGTTTTTTTCCATTAGATGATTTGCCCGAACTTGCCTTTATTTGTCATCAAAAGATTGTTGAATTGTATCGGAAAAAGTTGGAAGAGCATTAGAGTTTTTGTGTAATTTCTCAAATTATGGAGTGTGAAAAATGAAAAAGATTGCAGTCGTATTAGCAGGGTCAGGTGTATTTGATGGATCAGAAATTCATGAAGCAACCGCAACATTATTAGCCATTAATAAAGCAGGTGCACAATATCAATGTATTGCTCCAAATACAGACCAAATGCATACTATTAATCATGCAAAAAGTAGTGAGAATGCAGTGAATCGCAATATATTAGAGGAGTCCGCTCGTATTGCTCGGGGTGATGTAATCGATATTGCTACAATTTCAGCAGAAGATTTTGATGCAATTATTTTTCCAGGTGGATTTGGTGCTGCCAAGAATTTATGTACCTTTGCAGTTGATGGTGCAAATGCATCGGTTAATGAAGACGTGAAACAATTAACCTTAAATATGCACGCCCAAAAAAAACCCATTGGTGCTATTTGTATTGCTCCAGCACTCATTGCAAAAATATTTGATGGCTCACGTGTCAACCCGGAAGTTACCATTGGAAATGATGAAGCAACTGCTCATGAAATTGAAAAAACAGGAGCAGTTCATTTTGCAACAACTGTCAACCAAATACATACAGATATGGACAATAAAATTGTAACAACATCTGCATATATGCTAGCAGAAAATATTGCGGATGTATTTACAGGCGTTGAATCTTGTGTTAATAAAGTAATTGAGTTAATATAATGCGTTTTTTAATTCTTCACGGACCAAACTTAAATATTATTGGAATCAAATCTGCTAAAACGGGCATGAAAGTTACCCTTGACAAAATAAATAAACGTATTCGTCAAAAAGCAAAAAAGTTTGATGTTGAATGTAAATTTCTTCAAACCAATGAAGAGGGTAAGGCAGTTACATTTTTACAACGAAACCGCAAGAAAACAGATGGAATCATCATTTTTCCTGGACCTTGGCAGCATTCTGCTTACTCTCTTGTGGATACATTAGACATTTTAGATATTCCCTATATTACTGTTTCAACAGGTGAAACTTTAAACCTGCTTCAAGGAATAGATAATATTATTGAAACAGATTGGTTGATTGCATGTGATATTGCTGTAGATACATTGATAGATGAATCAAACAATTCATCTACTTAAAATATCTCTGCGTTAATATCATCATAACAAAATAGCCATTCAAAGATGCACCGAAGAACATTGTCGGGGGAATGTATAAGAGCCAATGTATGTTTTCAATTCCGCTCAATAAATATACCTGTCCAAAGAAAACAGCTAGAAATAAAAAAGAATAAACGTTGGTCTTTTCTGAGTTTGTATTGTTTTAAATTCATATTAACAACACGAATTCAAACTATCTAAAAATGTATTCAAATTTTTCTTGATAGATTGAAAATCGAGTCCGTACTTCACTTCACGACCCTGTTTTGTTTTGGTCATAATTCCGGATTCATGCATCATAGACAAATGACGTGACACGTTCGACTGGTTAATATTCACTTTTTCTGAAACCTGCCCAACAGTCATTTGCCCATGTTCCATGATGAGAAGTACTATTTCTGATCGACTATTATCACTAAATGCCTTGAAAAAATTCCCAGATAAAAAGGATTTACATTGATTTAACAAGGATTTACCACAACAACTTCCCATATTATTCTCTCAATCTATTCTGATTCAGTACAGCACGTATCAGAACAACATGAGCAACAGCAACATTTACCTCTCCACGCTCGAATAACAAAACCAAGCACAATAAGTGGTAAACCAAAAACAGCGAGGTGTCCACAACAGGTAGCACAACATTGCCCAAATAAGCCAATACTTACTAAATATGCACCCCCAACAAACGTTATTAAGTCAACAAGTCCATATAAATATTGACAAGATTTACTGTTTTCACAATTCATTTCTAACTCCTTAATTTGTTAATATACTTGCGTCAACACGCATAAGTTAAAATATTTATGCGTAAATACGCAACTAATATTTTCAATTATGACAATGTATTATAGTGAGTGTAATTTTTCGTGCATGAAATCCCCTATATACATCATTTCAGATAATCATTTTCAAATGAATCTTTCAAAACCAGAGGTTGAGCGACGCATAAAAATGTACTCTGTGTTTGATAAAATTAAATCTACGGGGGGATCATTGATAATCGCTGGTGATTTTTTCGATTTTTGGTTTGATTATCCCAATGTTATTCCCCCTTTTTACACAGAAATCCTTAACCAACTTTCAGAACTTAGAAATAGTGGGGTTGATATTCATTATATACTCGGTAATCACGATTATTGGGACTTTGGGTATCTGCAGGAAGAATGCGGAATTACAACCCATGATGGAGCATTGATGTTTGAATTGGATGGGAAAACGTTTCATATAACTCACGGGGATGGTTTGTTGTCGTGGGATAAAGGGTATCGGTTTATGAAAAAAATTATACGAAGTAATATGTGTATATTTTTATTTAAATTATATCCTGCAAAGTGGGGGTGTTGGTTAGCAGGTAAAGTATCTGGAACAGATAAAAAACTTTTGCGAAACACACCTCATCCGAGAAACGAAAAAGTACGAGATGAAGTTCGAAATTATGCAAAAACTGAGTGGAAAAATGGTACTGATATCGTAATGGTTGGTCATTATCACCAAACCGGTATTGAAGAAAAAAACGGGAAACACCTAGTATTTTTAGGAGATTGGTTGCATAATTATACTATAACAAAATGGGATGAATTAGGACTTTGGCAAGGAAATTGGGAAGAAATAGTTTGATTTCATTTAAAAATAATAAACTAGAATGGAAACGTTGATGAAACAACTCATTTATATGATATTTATAACAATTTTCATGAGTGGATGTGCTATTCAGTCTGGGAATTTAGTTATAAAACAAACACCGTATTCGTTGGAAGACGTTGAAAAACATCACCAACTGTTTAAATCTGGAAAACATAAATCACTCAATACACTTATTGAAATTTATCAAGATAGAAATCAACCCTATGATGTTCGAATGGCATCATTAAAAGTGTTGGCAGAAAGTGATCACCCAAATGTAATGACTGCATTAACAGAATCAGTAGAAACAGCCAATTTGTTGGAAATGGATTTGCTATTGGAGTCGGTAAAAATAGTGGTTGAAAAAGGAGAGCTCTCATCTACAAAAGCCTTAGTTGGTGGGCTTGCTGTTACAGAAGACAAAATTATGACCATTCGCGAAAGTATAGTGGATGCAATTGGACGTAATGGTTCTGAAGACGAGATACTAACCTTAGTGGAACTTTATGAAGTGAGTTTAACTAACCACGCAAGAATGAATGAGTTATTAACTCTCACTTTAGGCGCAATGGATGATGATAGAAGTATCCCCATTTTAATGGAGATTGCACAAAGTTCTGATATTAATATTCGAACTCGAAACAGAGCAGTAGAAATATTATCTCGCAAAAATGCCCCAGAATTGGTTGACTTTTTTGTGGAGATGATGGGTGATGCTGAGACAAACGAAAAGATGCGTCATTTTGCATTAGATGTAATGGATGGAATACAAGAAGAACGCATGGTTTTATCTCTATTGGAATCATACCAAGCAGGAAAAAAACAATATTATGCGATGCTTCATTCTTTGATGAATAGTTTAACAGATTTCGAAAATCCAGCTATTAAACCTGCCTTGCTTGAAGTTGCAAAAACTGAGGGGTATCCTAAAGCATTGCGAATCAAAGCAATTCGTGGGCTGGCAAATTTTGATGACCCAGATATGTTAGATGAAATTGTTGCAATGTTGGAAATTCCAGAAAACTATATTTATTTTAGTGAAATTATAAATGTTGTTTCAGAACTTGGACAGTATGAGCAACTCAAACCCCAAATCCGAATGGCATCTTACATTGCAATGCAAAATGCTATGTTAGGAGGTGTAAAATGAAACGGTTTATTATTGTTAGTTTGATATTCACACTCTTCTCTGGGTGTTCAGTATTTAATAAGAAAGCACCATCGGTAGAATCTGATACAAAGATAAGCAATACGGAAAAATCTGTAAGTTATGAAACTCCATTTTTGGATTCTTCAGACGCATTTTATCCTATTCAAGAAACCGTTGAAGATATTCAAGAACAAATGATTGAATTGGAAGCACGGGTTCTTGAATATGAAGCACGTTTGTATTCACCCAGCATAAGTACCGACATACTCAAGCTGGTTAAAGTACCACAGCTCAAACATGAAATTGAACTTGAAAATGGAACATTAATTCAAGGTAATATCATTGTAGAAAATGCCGATGAAATGTTGGTGCAAACACAAATAGGTCAACTGACTATAGATAAAGGGCATGTGGTTGAAATACATGAACTTGCTCCAGCTGAACCCCAAGTTGTTTTTGTCGGTGATGCTATTGAAGAAATTTACTCTGATAAACGTATTTATACTGGTAAAGTTAAAAATGAAGGTTTAAGACGTGCTGATTTTGCTCGAATTATTTATCACTTATGGCAAGAAGACACACAACCATTATACACCGATTCATCATTTGTAGATGGTTCAACCATGGTTTTTAGATCAGGGGTTATAACAGATACAAGTATAGAGCCTGGAGAGACAGTAGAATTTAAAACAATAGTCCTAACTCCAAATGCAGATGATGTACAATATGTTACCCGTGAAATTAGATGGGAAACTGTAGAATAAGTATATTTTATTTTATTTAAGATGCAAGGGTTTAAATTCAATATCTTAACCATTATTTGCAAAATATCTATCATAATTTAATAAAATATTTTTTCTATTTTCCTCATAAAATACAATCATAAAGAAGATAAATAAGTTAAAAGGTAAATAATTCTTTTAATTTATGATTGTAAAATCATAAATTCGTGGACTTGATTAGGGTGTAAAACCCAAAAGTCAAGCCTTGTTCGTCAGGATATTTATAAGATTTAAAAGGAAATCAAAGAATGAGAAGAATTTTTGGATTTGTCATAATCAGTTTTATGTTTTTATCAATAGGACTATTGTCTGCTCAAGATGTAGAACAATATTTTAATCAAAATTGTAAAGCATGTCACACCATTGGGGGTGGTAAAACAATTGGTCCAGATTTAAAAGGTGTAAGTGAGCGAGCCGACCGTGATTGGCTTGTGAAATGGATGCTTGACCCAACGGGTGTGTTGGCATCTGGTGATGCATATGCTCAAAAAATATTAAAAGAATCCAATGGTATTCCTATGATTGCATCTGCTGGTATGAATGAAACACTTGCAGGTCAAATTTTAGATTATATTGACACCCAATCTTCAACTGCAACAAACGA
>CAZCRK010000036.1:0-16157 GCA_964501035.1 uncultured bacterium | reverse complement strand
CCCTCTTCGTAATAGTGCCTCTGTGGTATCAAATCAACTTAGAAATAAAAGTAGTGTATCATCGTCAAAAAAAACTAATTTACAGGTATAGATAACGTATATTATTTTTATCATTAGCTAGGAGATTAATATGTCACTAGGACCTTGGGAAATAGTCATTATATTGTTTGTTATTGTTCTCTTGTTTGGAGGAAAAAAACTCCCCGAACTTGCGAAAGGGTTAGGACAAGGATTACGAGAATTCAAACGTGCAACCAAAGATATAAAAGACGAAGTAAAATCTGCAACCAACGACGTTGAAGATATAAAGAAAGAGATAAAAGACTAAATATCAGTTAGTTTCATTTGGTGAACTACCACCAACTTCAAATGATACCAATATTATTTGAAACTTTTTGACGAATAAACCATTATGAAATAATCATTATCGAATTTATTATTGGAATTTGCACAACCATACTATTTAATTTTACTATTCATCATACCCCTTCTAGGGGTTTGGTATTTTCGGACTGGAGTTAAAAAACAAGCCAGTATTCGATTTTCATATATTGAATTACTCCCAAAATCAGACGTTATAAAAGGTGCGTGGATTAATCGAATATTTATATTAACCAAACTGTTAATTTTATCCTTACTCATTCTTTCTTTATCACGTCCACGATTATCAGATACTGTTACAGAAACCAAAACAGAAATTATTGATATTTTGCTTGTCATTGATCAGTCATCTTCCATGTTAGCTCAAGATTTTAAACCCAACCGGTTAGAAGCTGCAAAAAATGTAGCTAAATCGTTTATTCGTGATAGAGAGGGCGACCGTTTAGGGATAATTGTGTTTGCAGGTGAGTCATACATTCAATGTCCATTAACACGAGATACAGATATACTTCTAGAGTTTACAGACCAAGTTGAAATTATTGACGAAGAACACGATGGAACTGCAATAGGAATGGCAATTGCGAACGGAATCAATCGACTTCGTGAGAGTGAATCTGAATCTCGCATTATGATTTTGTTGTCCGACGGGAGTAATAATAAGGGTGAACTTGATCCTTTGACAGCAGCGGAACTTGCATCATCATTTGATATCAAAATTTACACAGTTGCAGCAGGGACTCATGGATTAGCTCCGTACCCTACCGTTGATGTGTGGGGGCGTGAGGTTGTTCGGCAAGTTCAAGTAGATGTAGATGAGGAATCATTAAAAGAAATTGCTCGTTTGACAGATGGTAAATTTTTTAGAGCAACCAATAATAATTCACTAAAACAGGTGTATAAAGAGATAAATCAGCTCGAAAAAACGGAAATTGAAGTTAAAGAGTATCAAAATTTCACTGAGTTATATAGTTGGTTCATTATCCCTGCGATGATTTTGTCGATGATGTATTTGATTGTGTCACGTATAATTTTTGGTAAGTTGTTTTAATGGTAAAATATACACATCCTGAAATGTTTTGGTTGTTTATTCCATTTGTAATTGTGATTATATTCTATGCAATGAAAGGAAGAACCCTTCGTAAACGAATAGAAGCCCT
The DNA here is from genome assembly GCA_964501035.1 of uncultured bacterium. Lineage (GTDB taxonomy): Bacteria > Fidelibacterota > Marinisomatia > SCGC-AAA003-L08 > D37C17 > CAYNTS01. The sequence goes on along the minus strand of CAZCRK010000036.1, from coordinate 14,619 downwards.
AGGAACTGCCCCTGTAAGAAAATTTTTGTTAAATCGTGTCCATTTATCGCGGGTCAAGTTACGATCACGATTAATGATTATTGGTATTTTCTTTATATTGCTAGCATCAGTTGGACCTCAGATTGGAACAAAGTTAACAGAGCTAACTCGAAAAGGTGCAGATGTTATTATTGCACTTGACGTTTCCACGAGTATGAATGCTGTAGATGTTCAACCATCCAGATTAGAAAAAGCAAAATATGAGTTATCCCGTTTGATAAATGTATTACAAGGAGACAGAGTCGGATTACTTGTTTTTGCAGGTACCGCACATATGCATTGTCCCCTAACTATTGACTATAGTGCTTCACGGTTGTTTCTGAATTCTGTTGAATCTTCGTTATTGGCAACACAAGGTACTGATATTTCATCTGCATTGCAATTGGCTCTAGATCACGTTGAAACAGATGAAGAAAAATTCAAAGTAATTGTTCTAGTTTCTGATGGGGAAGACCATGAAGGCAAAGCAATTGAACTTGCACAGTATGCTAAGAAACAAGGAATTATTGTACACACACTCGGAGTTGGAACCCTTGCAGGTGGACCAATACCAATCCTAGACAAACATGGAAACAGAATTGATTTTAAGAAGGATAGAAATGGAAATGTTGTTACTACCACTTTAAATGATGGGTCTTTAAGTGAAATAGCCCGATTAACCGGTGGAAAATATATCCGTGTTGAAAACCAAAATAATGCAATTGGTCCATTAATTGAGGAAATTTCTGAGATGGAAAAACGAGAATTGAAATCTCATGTCTTTTCTGAATATGAAGATAGATATCAAGTATTTGCTCTAATTGCTCTATTACTACTTCTTGTAGAATTTATTACTCCAACTCGCACGTCAAAGGAAACGAAATGGGAAGGGAAATTTGCAAAAAGAAATTCATAATATGCCTATTGTAATTAATATAACTATCTTTAGAAATTATGTGATGAGTTTGATTGTTTTTCCTTTACTTATGAGTATGTGTTTGGGGCAAAATCCTATTGCTAATACTCCCCAACCCACACCAAATCCAGAATTAGATTCAGCAATTTCACAGTACCAACATCTAATAGAAAAATATCCTAATAATTTGGATTTAAATTACAATTTGGGAAATTTGCAATATTTGAACGGGAATTTAGATAATGCAATTTCATCTTATAAAAAATCCATTGAAAATGGTAGCTCAATTGAACATGCAAATACATTTTATAATTTGGGGAACAGCGAATTCAAAAAGGGTAATTATAATGAAAGTGTAAACTATTTCAAGAAAGCGCTTCAATTAAACCCGAATGATGATGATATACGGCATAATTTAGAATATACTCAACAAGTTATAGAACAACAACCCCCTCAAGAGCAAGAAAGTCAGTCTGACAATCAAGATTCTGAAGAAAAGAAAGATTGCAAGAGTGAGAATAGTGAAAATTCTCAAAATACTGAAAATCAAGAACAGAATTCTGAAGAGTCTGAAAAAGAATCCCCAGAAAACGAAGAAAAAGAAGAGTCAGAAGAAAAAAATGAAGAAGAATCACAACAAAGTGAAAATAATTCTGATGAAGAACATCCAAACGATGAGGAAAAACAGGGTGAACAACCTAAACCCAACGAAATGACAGAACAAGAACAGTTAAAAAAAGAAGAAGCTGAAGCAATATTAAACGCAATGAAGGCGAATGAGGAAAATCTTAAACCAAAACAGTATAAAGTAAAAGGGCGTGTATTTTTGGAGAAAGATTGGTAATGAAGAAGTTTTTTTTGCTATTCGTATTTTCGCTTATATGGGCAAAAGGATCCGTCAATGTATTTGTAGATTCTAAAAATATTGTAGAAGGTGGTTCCGTGATATTGACCGTAAAATCTGAAAATAGTGACACAGCACCACAAGTTAATTTACCAAAAATGGCTGATTTTCAAGCTGTATCAGGACCCAGCCAGTCCACAAGCACCAGTTATCAATATATCAATGGTAAAATGACAGGGGGGACAACATATACACTCACATGGACATTAGTACCTAAACGAACTGGAAAATTAGTTATACCATCCTTTAAAATTTCCTTAGATGGAAACCAAGCAAAATCAAATCCAATTTACGTAAATGTATCTAAAGTTAGTAAAACATCAAATCAAAATCGAAAATTTTTTATTGAAGCCAATGTTGATAAAACGGACCCATTTAGAGGTGAACAAGTAATAATAACTTATGTTCTGTACACGAAAGTTGATATTACCGGTTTTGATAACGAGGTTCCATCTTTTAAAGGGTTTTGGTCTGAGGAAATTTACAAGCCAACAAATTTAAAACTTCAAGAAGTTGTAAAAAATGGCGAGCGATATCACATGGCAATTATTGAAAAACGTGCAATATTCCCTACTAAGTCAGACACTATTACAATTGACCCAATGGTTGCTGTTGTTGGAGTTCGTGAAAAGAGAAGAAATGATTTTAGTATTTTTGGTCCACCTTCAAAAAACCATACAATTTCAACTAATGCAATAACACTTAATGTGCAACCTTTGCCTAAAAATAATTCTGGAAAAATGACTCCGGTTATTGGAGCATGGAATATAAGCTCTTCAGTAAATACAAAATCTGTTAAGGAAAACGAAGCTATTACATACACTATCAAAATAAATGGTACAGGGAATGTGAAGGCTGTAGATATTGAACCCATAGAATTTCCAGGTGAATTGGAAGTGTTTGACCCTGAAGTTACTCTAAATAAGACATCACAAGGTGGGAAAATTGTTGGAGATAAAACAATTGAATATGTCTTAATCCCACGCTATTCAGGTGAGATAGTTTTACCCGAAATTACATTTACCTTCTTTAATTCTATGACAGAAAAATGGGTTACACAAAAAACAAAACCGATTTCATTACAGGTATCTCCAAGTAACCAAAAAAATGAATTAACATTAGGATTTTCTAAAGAGGAAGTTTCTTTAATTGCAGAAGATATAAAATTTAATGATGAATCATCTCCAAGATGGCGAGAGAAGGACGCTTCCATTTTAAATAAAAAGTCCATAATGTTTCTTGTTTTATCCATTTTACTTTTATCACTTCCTACTATTTTTAGAATGAGGGAGACACAATTTATTGCTACTGCTAATGTCCGACATATCAAAAAACAGTATGAAAATTCTGTAAAGTTACTTGCAATAACTCATGAATCAGCTGAAAAGAACTATTCACATATTCATAAAGTTTTAATTTGGCTGATTAATTTGAAATTAAAATCCACTAAAGTTGAATATTCAACTAAAGAAATAATGCAATATTTAACTCCAAACATTCAAAACAATACTGATAAAATATTACTAAGGGAGGTGTTGGATAGAGGGGATGCTGTTCGATTTTCTCCCATATCATCAGAAAAAATGAAAAGTGATATTGATACTATCAAACGTATAATCAAAGAGGTGAATCGTGTTTGGAAATAGAGTAATTTTATTTTTCTATGTGGGGGTAGTATTTGCTGTTTCGTCAGAAATACATAATGAATATAGTCAAGCATTAAATGCATATCAGTCTGGTCATTATGAATTATCTATTGATAAATATGAACATATTTTAAGTAATGACTGGGAATCGCCACAATTGTATTACAATCTTGGTAATGCATATTATCGTATTGAAAATATTGCTGGAGCAATTTGGGCATACGAACAGGCTCTCTTTTTAGATCCCAATCATAAAAATGCTAAATTTAATTTAAAACGAGTCAACTTAAATGTAAGAGATAGAGTTGATATTCCTGAAGCACCTTTTTACTTGAAACAATATTTGGCATTAAAAGAACGGTTTACTCCAACAGAATGGTTAACCATTTTTACTGGATTATTATGTTTAGTATCACTTTTTTACTTCCTATTGCATGTAACCAATGGGCTGTATTTTAGACCATTAATCAGTCTAGGTATTGTTGTTTCATGCTGTACACTATTTATTTTTAGTCATTCTGTTTACACAAGTAATGCAGTTTTTGAAGGAATAATTTTTGCTAATACCCTAGAAGTAAATTCAGAACCAAATTCTCAATCTATTCGATTGTTTGATGTACATGAAGGATTAAAAGTTTCAGTTCAATCTCAATCACAAGGATGGGTGGAAATTGAGCTATTGGATGGAAAATCTGGTTGGATACCGCTTCAAAACATCAAATTTATTCAATAAATTTCATTTTATTTAGTTTAGTACTATATTTCTATATAGATAAACACCTATTTCTTATAAATTATCAAGTTAATTTTTGTTATAATTAGAGGATTTTATGTCGGGACACAGTAAGTGGTCAACTATTAAACGTAAAAAAGGTGCTGCAGATGCAAAACGTGGTGCTATATTTACTCGAATTTCAAAAGATATTACAATTGCTGCAAGAGAAGGTGGAGGAGATATCGAAATGAATCCATCACTACGCTTAGCTGTCAAAAAAGCAAAATCAGCAAATATGCCCGCCAACAATATTGACAGAGCAATTAAAAAAGGTACAGGAGACTTACCGGGTGTAAAATATGAGAACTATGTTTACGAAGGGTATGGACCAGGTGGTGTTGCTATTATGATGGAAATTATGACGGATAATAAAAAAAGAACGGTTCCAGATATTCGTCATATTATGTCAAAAAATGGTGGAAACCTTGGAGAGTCAGGTTGCGTTAATTGGATGTTTGAAAAAAAGGGTACTATTACTATTTCTAAACATGATGTTGATGAAGAGACCTTATTTGAAGATGCATTAGATTTGGGTGTTGATGATTTTAACAGTGATGATGACGAAGTTTTTGAAATGTCTATTCATCCCGACCAATTTGGAGATGTATCTAAAGGATTGGAAAATAAAGGATATAATGTAGAAGGTGAAGTGGGTTTGGTCCCCACTAATACAGTTAAAGTAGATGGGGGTGATATTTCTCAACTTCTAAAATTACTAGAACTATTAGAAGAGAATGAAGACATCCAAAAAGTGTATTCCAATTTTGACATTGATGCATCAGAAATGGAATCCATAACATAGGTGCGTATTTTAGGTATAGACCCTGGACTTGTACAAACAGGATTCGGAATAATTTCAGTGATAAAAAACAAAACATCCATGGTTGACTATGGGGTGGTAAAACCATCCACTTCCGATGAGTTACCTCAACGATTATTGACAATATTTAATGATATTCAGCATATCATTCAAGATTATAAACCTACGGTTATGGCAATTGAAGAAGTATTTTATGGGAAAAATGTTAAATCAGCTTTACTGCTTGGTCAAGCAAGAGGTTCAGCAATAGTTGCAGGTTCTGGAATGAAATTGCCAGTGTATGAATACTCAGCACGAAAAATAAAACAGTCAATTACAGGAAATGGAAATGCTCATAAAGAGCAAGTGCAATTTATGGTAAAAGCCCAGTTAAACATGTCGGAGTTACCAGAGCCAATTGATGCGTCGGATGCATTGGCTATTGCATTGTGCCATCATCAACAATTTAGATTTGCAGATTTATGATTGTATCAATTTCAGGAAAAATAATTGAGAAAACCCCATCAGAAGTTATACTAGATGTGAATGGTTTGGGATATAAGTGTTTTATTACCTCAAATACATATAGTAATTTAACTCAAGTTGGTAAAGAAGTTACATTACTAACCTATTTTCATGTTACAGAAAGCTCACAAAGCTTGTTCGCATTTGATTCTGAAGTTGAGCGTTCACTTTTTCAAATGTTGATAGGGGTTTCTGGAATTGGTCCTAAAACAGCAATAATACTACTATCTTCGGTTACACCTGAAGAATTTAAACAACGGCTGATTGCAAGTGATGTAGAAATGTTGACGGAATTAAAAGGCATAGGACCTAAAACGGCTCGTAGAATTATTGTTGAGTTAAAGGATAAATTTGTAAAGTTGACTAAGGATGATTTACCTTTTGAGGATGATTTTCTCGGTATTCAATCCAAAGATGCATATAATGCACTCACTCAACTTGGATTTAATCCAAATGATGTTAAAAAAGAAATTACTGCAATCACAAAGGAAGATAAAAACTTAAATACTGAATCTATAATTAAAAAAGTTCTCAGTATTTTGCACTAAGGAAATCAAAGTGTCTGAAATTAAGCAAACAATTTTATATGATGAGCATGTTAGATTAGGAGCAAAATTAGTTCCTTTTGCAGGATTTACAATGCCAGTTAATTATACCGATGGTATTAAAAGTGAATATTATGCAGTCCGAAATGAAGCAGGATTATTTGATGTTTCCCATATGGGACAGTTCTTCATATCAGGAGATTTAGCACAGGAGTTTATTCAAAAAGTTACTATAAATGATATTGATTTATTATCTATTGGTGATGCACAATATTCTGCTATGTGTAACAATAATGGTGGTATTCTAGATGATGTAATTGTGTATCGATTTTCCAACGGTTATTTTATGGTAGTTAATGCGTCAAATATTCAGAAAAATTTTAATTGGTTAAATTCTCAAAATACATATAACGTAACTATTGAAAATAAATCAGATGATTATTCGTTAATTGCTTTACAAGGTCCAAAATCTAGAGAAATTTTAAACCAATTTACCAATTCTGATTTGTCACTTAAATTTTATTCATATATTGAAGCTGAAATATGTGACAAAAAAGTAAAGTTAAGCAGAACAGGTTACACCGGAGAATTGGGATTTGAAATTTATGGTAATCATTCAAGTATTAAACATATTTGGACACAGCTTATAGAAAGTGGTGTGCAACCTGCTGGACTTGCTTGCAGAGATATGTTGAGAATGGAAATGAAATATTGCCTATATGGAAATGATATTGATGAGAAAACAAATCCTTTGGAAGCAGGGTTATCTTGGATCACCAAGTTAAACAAAGGGGATTTTATTGGTAGAGATTCTATTTTAAAGGTCAAAGAAAATGGTGTTGAAAAACAACTTATTTCTTTTGAGTTAATGGAAAGAGGAATACCACGTCAAGGATATGAAATTTGTAAAAATGGTGAATCAATTGGTGTAGTTACAAGCGGAACACAATCTCCAATATTATCAAGAGGAATAGGGTTAGGGTATGTGACCAAATCATGGGCTAAATCCAAAAATGAAATTGATATAATCATCAGAAACAAACCTGTTAAAGCTATGATTGTTAAACCACCATTTATAAAAAATACATCCATTATGAGTTAGTTTAAATGCAAAAAAGACGACAAGAGATAATAGGAATATTAATGATGGTAATAGCGTTGTTTATGGCTATTAGTATGATTACGTATAGCCCGACTGAATCTCCTTCTGGGTTATCATCCGAAATTGCCAAAACCAATTTTATGGGATTATTTGGAATTTATGTTTCTTGGTTTTTAATTAAGTTGATTTTTGGATTGGGTTCAGTTGTTTTTCCAATTGTTATTGCTTACAATGGATTTATTCTGTTTACTCGAAGAGATTTTGAAAAAAGCATATATGTTTCAATTTACATCCTATCTATTGGTATTTGGATTTCTCTTTTGATTGCATTTATAGGAACCAATTTAGATTCATGGTGGACAGCTGAGTTTTCAGGACTAGTTGGCTTTTCAATTTTTACCTTTGTTATTGATTTTATTGGAAGTTTTGCTTTTGGTTTATTGTTGGCTGTTCTATTATTATTTTTATTATCAGGTATTTTAAAGTTTTCCATTTATGAAAAATTGATACATATTAAAGAATTGACTAATGAAAAATGGGTTCAATGGAAAGAAAACAGACAGCTTAAATCAGTTGTCATAAATAAAAGTGAAGAGAGTTCAAAACCCGAACCTGTGTTACAAGAAGAACAAATAGATGAAAATAATTCTATTGAAGAAGGTGATAAATCACCCTCACAACACAATTTAGTAGATGATACAAAAGAAAACACTGAACAAGTAGATGATACTGTAAATAAAGATGAAAATCTAGATGAAAATAACTCTGATGAAGAGGTATCCAAAGATATTTCGATAGAAGATGAAACTTCAATTGTTGAAAGTGATTTAGATTCTCAAAAGGATCGAAGAGCAAAATACCGTCAATACAAATTACCTATTACCGACTATTTGTTTGATCCAATTGAAATTGAGAATCCACATTCAGAAGATGAATTGCGTGAAAAAGCATCTCAATTAGTTCATGCACTTCAAACATTTGGTGTAGATGGACGAGTCGTCAAAATATCTCCTGGACCTGTTATCACTTTGTTTGAAATTGAACCTGCTGAGGGTGTACGAGTTAATAAATTCACCAACTTGTCTGATGATTTGGCTCGTGTTATGAAAGCACAACGTATTCGTGTTATTGCTCCTATCCCCGGTTCACGTTCAGTTGGAATTGAACTTCCAAATGATAGACCATCTATAGTGTATCTTAAAAATATTATCAACTCTGAACGGTATGTAAACTCTGACACAAAACTAACCGTAGGTCTTGGTAAAACGACAACTGGAGACGCCTATACTTTTGACCTAAATCAAATGCCACATCTATTGGTAGCTGGTGCAACTGGGGCAGGAAAATCTGTATGTATCAATACAATTATAATTTCTATTTTGTATAAAGCAAAACCAGATGAAGTAAAGTTTATTTTGGTAGATCCAAAAAAATTAGAACTTGCAACCTATAAGTCATTGGTAGGATATCATTTAATAACAGCACCTAACTTGGATGAATATGTGATGACAACAGCAGAAAATGCAGTAGGTATTTTGGATTCAGCAATAGCTGAAATGGAGCGTCGTTTTCAAGTATTTTCAGATGCAAGAGTTAGAAACATCACTGAATACCATGAAAGGTGCAAACAAGATTCTGAGTTAGAAAATGTACCCTATGTTGTTGTGTTAATTGACGAGTTAGCAGACTTAATGATGACTTCTGGACGAGCAATTGAAGAACCCATAACTCGTTTGGCACAAAAAGCTCGGGCTGTGGGGATTCATTTAGTAGTCGCTACGCAACGACCATCCGTTGATGTTATTACCGGATTGATTAAATCAAATTTCCCTGCTCGAATCGCATTTCAGGTATCATCTAAAATTGATTCTAGAACAATTATTGACCAAATGGGCGCAGAAAAGTTACTTGGTCGAGGAGATATGTTATTCTTGTTACCCGGAACAGCATCACCTATTCGCTTACATAATGCCTATATTACTTTAGAAGAGATTGAAGCTGTGATGAATCATATTACTACTCAACCAAAACCTGATGAAATTATGTTACCTAAAACCAAAGAGGAAAAAGGAGAATCTGATTTTACAGTGGATGGAGATAGGGATGAATTGCTAAAAGATGCCGCAGAACTTGTTATCAATCATCAACAAGCATCTGTTTCATTATTACAAAGGAAATTTAGAATCGGTTATAGTAGAGCTGGACGACTAATTGATGAATTGGAATCACTTGGAATTGTGAGCGGATATAGTGGTAGTAAAGCTAGAGATGTTTTAGTTGAGTTATCATATCTTGAGAATGTGTTTAATGACTAAAATTAGATTCGTTATTCTTTTTATTTTCTGTTCTCTTATTTTCACTGAAGATGATTTTTCAACATGGATTCAAGAGAATAGCTTTTCCGACTCAGTTTCGTTTATCGATTTAAAATGTATTGTTGAAACTAAAATGAAGATAAATGATTTTGAAAATTCGAGTACGAAACAAATTCATCTTAAAATGGATAGGACAGAACAATTTAGTCTAGAAATGGATGGGGTGATAATCGTTTCAGATAATGTAAAATGGGAAAGGTATGATTCCAGAACAAATCAATTATTTATTCAAAGTCCAGATTCAAGCTTTTTAAATATTGTAAAAATGTGGAAACAGTATTTTACATCTAATGACTTCCAACCTAAAAAAGATAAAGATGTTTATATTATTCATAATATAGATATGCTTCAAAAAATTACTATAAAATTTGATTCATTAAAAAATCAGATTGAGAGCATAAACATTAGTAGTCCTGATTCTGAGATTAAAGTAAATGAAATTTATGTTTCTAGCAAAAGTGTTATTCCAGCAAACTTTAATATAATAGATATTGAAAACGCATTTATTTTTGATTTAAGAGAGTAATTGAAACCATCATTTCTTAAAATATTATTAAACCCCAAAACTATAATTGGTGTATTTGTCAGCATCTTTGGTGTGTATTGGGCATTTAAAGATTTTAATTTTATCGATTTTAAATCTTCAATCAATAATATAAAATTATTATGGGTGATAATTGCTTCTTGTTTGCTTGTTATTTCTGTATGGTTTCGAGCAATACGCTGGAAGTTATTGTTTAAATCGAATGATCCAGTTACAACAAAAATCCTTTTCAAAAATGAAATGATTGGATATTTTGGGAATAATGTGTTGCCCCTTCGCCTTGGTGAATTATTACGGTGTTATATTTTAGGGAAAGAGACAGGCTTATCAAAAAGTTACACCTTTGGAACCATTATTTTAGAGAGAATATTAGATACATTTGGTTTAGGAGTATTTATAATAATGCTAATGTCCATTGTAACGGTACAAGAACAAATTGAAAACTATTTAATGATTGGTGTTATTTTTGCAATATTTGTATCTGTAATTGTATTTCTTATAATTAAGATAGTCCCCAAATTTGATTCAAAAAATAAAATTTTGTTAACAATTCAACAAATTCTAGATAGCTTCTCACATTTTGGCAAACAAAATAAATTATCTTTGTTAGGTCTTACAATAATTATCTGGAGCATTTATTGGATTGATGTTCATTTAATTCAACTCTCATTGGGTTTACAGTTAACTTTATCTCAATCTCTATTGATATTAATTATTTCATCAATGGTACTATCTATCCCATCAGCACCCGGTATGATTGGGACATTTCATGCAGGTGTAAAATTTGTCATGGTTGATCTACTAGACAAATCACCCAATATCGCTAACTCATTTGCAATAATTTTACATGCATACGGGTATATTTTATATGTAATTATCGGAGCAATATTTTTTATGAAAAGTCATTTTCATAAACATGCAATCACTAAAATTATGTCAACAGAAAATAGTGTAGGTTTATATAAGAAATCACCCTAAAATTAACAAGTTTAAATAATTGGAAAAATAGGATTTATGAGAGAACAGTTTAATTTTGACAACGATAGTAGTTTAGAAATTCGTGATTATTATAAAATTTTGTTAAAACACAAAGCATATATGATGATAATCCCTGCATTATTTTTGATTACTGCATATATTTACACTCTTTCGATTCCAACAAAATATATATCCCACACTCTTATCATGATTGAAAAAGAAGATCAGACTCAAAAGTTCTTTGGGTTTGAATCAATGGCTGATGAAGTTAGTCTAAAAAATGAAATTGAAATTCTGAAAAGTAGAACTTTGGCTGAGGCGGTGATTGATTCTTTATGGAAAACACAATACCAAGATGAATTGTATTGTTTACATACAAAGATTTATCAAACAAAATTGCAAAAAATTGCAAATAAAGTATTTAGATTTGAAAAAGAAAATGAAGTTAGTCCTCTCAAACTTTCTGAAGTTAAAAAAATAGAACTTGCTAAAGGGTTGCAACGAAATTTGTCAGTTACCCCAAAAAGAGAAACACAAACTTTACAACTCTCATATTCAAGTGTAGATGCAGAGGAATCAACATTGATTTTAAATCTCATTGTTGATATTTATAAGTCAAAGGATAAGATTTGGAAAGGGACAGAAATTGATAGGCTACGAATTTTTCTTGAGGAACAGTTAAGAATAAGAGAAAAAGGGTTAAATGTTTCTGAAAATAAACTTAAAAAATTCCAAAAAGAAGAAAATATCTTTAATACAGATGGTAGTTCCAATACCCTTCTAATTAAACTTTCAGATTATGAAACTATTCAACAAACATCTCAAGTAGAAAAAAGTGTATTAGAAGAAGAACTTAACTATACAAAAAATCAGTTAAGTCAAAAGGAATTAAAGTTAATTGAAGATGTTTTAAACACTACTAATCCTACAATTTTAGAATTACGAAATGAACTTGCAATGCAGGAAGCTGTTCTAATTCAAGCACTCAATACAAATAATGATAGAAAACATCCTGCCGTTATTGAAATAGAATCAAAAATTGAATTTCTGAAAAATGCTTTAACCAAAGAAACTAACAAATTACTAACTTCTGGAATTTTGTTAAATGATCCTATTTCCTCCTCAATTGAGTTGAAAAAGAAAATCATTGAGATAAATGCTGAGTTGATACTATTAAAATCTCGCTCTAAAGAATACACATTACTTATTGACGAAATCAAATCCCAACTTTCTAATTTACCAGATAAAACGATTAAACTTGCTAGATTGTTAAGAGACAGACAAGTAAAAGAAAATTTATTTTTGTTAATCAGTGAAAAGCTTGAAGAAACACGAATTTCACAAGCATCTCAAACGGTTCAAATTAGAACTATTGATTCTGCATATCCACCATTTTATCCTTCTTCTCCTAATATGAATCAAAATTTACTATTAGCTTTTATCATTGGCTTAGGATTTAGTGTAGTATTATCAGTATTTAAAGAATCTCTAAATCAGAGTATTTCTTCAATTGAAGTGTTACAAAAGTTAGGTGTAAATATATTAGGTGTCATTCCTAGAATTGGAAATGGTAAAAATAAATATTTCAGAAAAAGAAAAAAATTATATACAGAAAATAACGATAAACAATTAAGTGAAAGATTGATAACACATTTAGATCCTCAAAATCCAATATCTGAAGCATATAGAAATGTTAGAACCAACATTATTTATGCAAAATCTGGCGAAAAAATTAAAACCTTGTTAGTCTCAAGTCCAGACCCATCCGATGGGAAAAGTACTTCAGCAATAAACATTGCAATTGCATTTTCACAATTAGGATACAATACTTTAATAGTTGATGCAGATTTGAGAAAACCCGTTTTGCATAAGGTTTTCAATTTAAGCAGAGATTATGGGTTAACTGAAGTGTTGGAGAAAAATGATGTTGAATTTTCTCAGTTTGTTAAAAAAACTGAAATAAATAATTTGTCATGCATTACTAGTGGCCAGTCAATAAAAAATCCAAGTGAAATATTAGGCTCACCTAGAATGTCAAAACTAATTAAATCCCTTAAAAGTTCTTGGGATATAGTTGTTTTTGATACTCCGCCTATAAACATTGTAACGGACTCAAGGGTTATTTTAAATAGTATTGATGCGATGCTTACAGTAGTTAGATATAATAGAACTTCTTTACCTGCTCTAAAGCGAACATTGCAATTAGTAAAATCTGTGAATGCACCTCAAATAGGTGTGATTGTAAATGATTTAAATGAAACTGATAATCAGTTTGGTGAATACTATAGCTATTATTATTCATCAGATGATGAAAAATAGGGTACCACTTAATGAACGATAAAATTATTGCTGTAATTGGTTTAGGGTACGTAGGACTACCCTTAGCAATTGAGTTTGGAAAAAAATACCATACAATTGGGTTTGATATAAATGATAAAAGAATTTCAGAGTTAAAAAATGGAATTGATACAACATTAGAAGTTGAAAAAGATGGTTTTGAAAATGCCAAATCATTGACATTCACTTCGAGTAAACAAAACTTACAAGAGGCAAATGTTTACATAATAACCGTACCTACTCCAATTGATTCAAATAAAATGCCAAATCTTTCTGCATTAATTTCTGCATCAAAAACCATTGGTAAAGTGCTATCTAAAGGAGACATTGTAATTTATGAATCAACAGTTTATCCTGGGTGTACTGAAGAAGATTGTATTCCAATTTTAGAAGAGAATTCAGGTTTAATTTTTAATACAGATTTTTTCTGTGGATATAGTCCAGAACGAATTAACCCTGGTGATAAGGTTAATTCCTTAACAACAATTCAAAAAGTAGTGAGTGGTTCAGATGCAAAAACCTTAGATATGGTTGATGAGCTATATAAGTCAATTTTAAAGGTTGATACATTTAGGGCTTCATCTATAAAAGTTGCAGAGGCATCAAAAGCAATTGAAAATGCTCAAAGAGACGTTAATATAGCTTTTGTAAACGAACTTTCTCTCATTTTTGAAAAAATGAATATTGACACAAATGAAGTACTTGAAGCTGCAGGAACAAAGTGGAATTTTTTAAAATTCCAACCAGGATTAGTGGGTGGTCATTGCATTGGTGTTGACCCATATTATTTGTCATATAAATCAAGTAGTTTAGGATATCAGCCAAAATTAATTATTGCTGGTCGTGAAATTAATGACAATATGGGATATTTTATATCTAACAAAGTTATTCGATTAATGATTGACAATGAAATATCCATTAAAAACTCGAAAGTTTTAGTTTTAGGGTTTACTTTTAAAGAAAATTGTCCAGATATTCGAAATACTCGGGTAATAGATATTGTGATAGAATTAAAAAAATATGGTTGTAATGTTGATGTACATGATTCATGTGCCTCGTTTGAAGAAGTTAAATCTTCGTATAATTTTGAATTGATTTCGGATAATGCTATGAATTCAAACATTTATGATGCAATAATACTAGCTGTATCTCATA
>CAZCRK010000035.1:0-16539 GCA_964501035.1 uncultured bacterium | reverse complement strand
ACGATGAAATTTATTGCTTAGATGAAACACTCGAATTTACTGCTGATATGACCATTGGAAATGGATTTGCTCCATTTGAATTAGTTGTGGAAACAATTATTGAATATGGGTGTACAGATGAAACTGCTTGTAATTTTGATCAATTTGCTCAAAACAACGATGATAGTTGTGTGTATCCTGAAGGGTGTAATAATTGGTGTGAGTTTGATGATGGTGAACCACTTGATTTTGATTGCTTAGATGTTTGTGGTGGTACAGCAATTGAGGATGAATGCGGTGTATGTGAGGGTAATGGAATACCTGAAGGCGAATGTGATTGCTTTGGTAGTATTCTAGATTGCAATGGTGATTGTGGCGGATCTGCAGCATTAGATGATTGTGGTGTGTGTGTAGGAGGTGAAACTGGTCAAGATGCATGTGTTGCTTTCAATTATGAACTTTCATTAAATGCTGGAGCTAACTTGATTAGTTTTTATGCACTTCCTGAAGATAATTCTGTTGAGAATATCTTTTTAGTGGAAGAAGAATATGTTTATAATATTTACGGAGAAGGTTCATCTGCTGTTCTCGATAGTGGAATTTTTGATGGTAGTTTGCAACAAATTGTTGATGAAAGCGGATATTGGGTACGGTCACTTAACACCTTTGATTTGCTTGTCGAGGATGCTTGGGACACACCTGATAATCTAATTTATAATATTGAAGCAGGTGTTAATTTAGTTTCATTTCCAAATAGTGGGTCTCTTGAGTTGAATTATGGAATTCCTGATGCGTTTGAGGAAAATTTTAATTTTATTATGGGAGAAAGCGAAGCTGCTTTACGATTAGAAACTGGTGAGTGGGTTGGAAGTCTCACACATTTTTATGGAGGAAAAGGGTATTGGTTTTCATCAGAAACTAATTTTGAGTTTAATTATGATTTATCAAGTTTATCAAGAACAGTAGCTATGGAAAATAAAGTGGAAAAAGTTGCGGCACAATCGTCGCTACAATCCTTTTATTTTATAAAAAATATAGAGAATGAAAATATTCAAACTGGGGATTGGATTTATGCTTACTGCAACAATGTTTTAGTTGGCGGACGCAAGTGGGTTGGTGAATATACAGATATTCCAGTTATGGGATATGACGGATACGAAAGAACTTTTGGGTTTTGTGAGGAAAATCAAATTCCAATATTTATATTAGAAACTCATGGTACAAGTATTGAATTAACTGGTGATTATGAGGGCTGGTCTTCAAACAAAGTTTCGATAGTAGAAAATTTATTTGATAATTCTTCAATCGAGTTACCAGGGAAGTTAGAGATTTTATCAATTTATCCTAATCCATTTAATCCTAATACACAAATCACTATTTCTTCACATGTTGAGAAATTTGCAACTATTAGTATTTTAGATATTTCAGGACGACATGTTGAAACAGTTTACAATAATTTAATTCCAAAAGGCGTTTTTGAAATATATTGGGATGCGAAAGCTAACCCAAGTGGAATTTACTTTTTGAATATCTTGTCGGATGGATATTCAACTTCTAGCAAATTGATGTTGGTTAAATAATTATCAATCTCATTGTTGGAGTATCAATGGAAAACCCCTGTTATCAGGGGTTTTCCGTCTGTTCATCAAGGCCAAAACAGAGAAACGTGTAAGGATATAATAAACTATTATCATATTCTTACACCAAAACTTAATTGTAATCTAGAATTAAAAATTTGACCTAGGTCACTAAGTCATTAAATTGAAAGAAAATTATGAAAAAAATCTTTTTACTCATATTACTAACCTTTTCTACAATTTTTGCTCAGGGTTTTAATATGCAACTATTGAGCCATTTTACATTTGAACAAAACGCTTCAGATATTACTGGATTTAAACAAAATGAAAGAGAAATTGCTGTAGTAGGTTTGCAAAATGCAGCTTCATTTGTGGATGTAACCGATCCAGCAGCACCTTTTGAAATTGGAAGAATAGAAGGTAATAATAGTATATGGCGTGATATGAAATATTGGAATGGATTTGTTTACATCGGAACTGAAGCAGATGATGGTATAAAGGTAGTAAATGTACAAGAAATAGATAACCCTCAACTTGTATATACAATAACAGATGTAGATAATAGTCATAACATTCATATTGATGAAGGTTTCTTGTATATTGTCGGTGCTGATGAACATGATATTTGGATTTATGAATTAGATTCTATCCCAGGTGTTCCTCAACTAATCGGTGTTTGGGATGGAGAATATATCCATGATTTACATGTTTTTAACGATAAAGCTTATGCAATGGGAATTTATACAAGTACAGTTTATATTATTGATTTATTTGACAAATCTAATCCTTTTACGATTACTAGCTGGCAATATGATGGATTTGCTCATGATTGTGCAGTTACGGAAGATGAACAAATTCTAGTAACTGCTGATGAAATGAGTGGAGGCCATATTAAAATTTGGGATATTTCGGATTATTCGAATATAAACCAATTAAGTGAATTTAGTGTAGATCCCAATCATACTGTGCATAATGTGTATGTTGTTGATCAAAAAATTATCTGTTCATATTATGCAGATGGAACACGTATAATTGATTTTACAAATCCAACCAATCCGCAAGAAATAGCATATTATGACACGAGTGAATTAGATGGTCTTTATGTAGGAAATTGGGGTGTTTATCCATTTTTGCCAAGCGGAAATATTATTTCTAGCGATATTGAAACAGGTCTATATGTGACTAAATTTGGTGGAATTTCAATTGTTCATAATAATTTAGAAGATATTAGTTCATCGATTGAGGATGTACAATTTTCTGTAGATGTATTTTCACCAGAAAGTGAGGTAAATAATGTGACTCTGCATTATAATTTAGGTAGTGCTTGGGAGTTTCAAGAGTTAGGCTGGCAGACAGAAAATTCATATACGACCACACTTCCATTTTTTACTTCAGGTATTTTTGTCAATTACTATTTCACTGCAGAAAATAATGCAGCTGATTTTACGATGTATCCCTTGAATGGTGATGTTACACCAATTTCATTTATTTATGGTGATTTTCCTGATATTTTTCTAGATGACTTTGAAAATCATTTAGGTTGGACAACTCCTGCTGAAAATGATGATGCAACGTCTGGGCTTTGGGAGCGTGGAGAGCCTGTGGGAACCTATGTTTCTGATTATCAAGTTCAGCCTGAAAATGATCATACTGAATTTGGCGATCAATGTTATGTTACAGGTAATCAAAGTAACCCTGGAAGTGCTGGTCAAAATGATGTTGATGGCGGTAAAACAACATTACTTAGTCCTATTTTTGATTTATCCCAATACTCAGAAGTGTTATGCACATATTGGAGATGGTATTCCAACAATTTAGGTAATAATCCTTCAACTGATCATTTTAAGATTGAAGTTTCCAATGATAATGGAAGTTCTTGGGTTTCAATTGAAGATATAACAATTTCCCAACCTGAATGGACTCGTCATAGAAGATTGTTAACAGACCTTTTACCATTAACATCTGAGATGCAATTTCGCTTCATTGCTGAAGATAATTTCTATGAAGGAAATATAGGTAGTGGGGGATCTCTTGTTGAAGCGAGTATTGATGACTTCAAACTTGAGGCAGTTGGTTTAGAAATATTGCTTGGTGATGTAAATATAGATTTTGAAATTAATATTTTAGATGTGATATTAGTAGTTGGGTTTATAATAGAAGAATCTACACCTAGTGGTTATGAGAGCATTGCTTCTGACATGAATGCTGATGGAATTATAAATGTACTTGATATCATTGAAATTGTAAACCTAATTATTGGATAATATGAATAGCAAACAAAGACATTACCTTAGAGGTTTAGCTCACTCTTTTAAACCTGTCGTGAATATTGGAAAAAATGGGATTACGGAAGGAACTATTCATAGTATTCATGTAGCTCTAAATGCACATGAATTGATAAAAGTGAAAATTAAAGGTGATAAAAAAGAATTTTCTGAATTTATAACTCAAAAATTAAATTGTTACTTAGTTGGTTCCATTGGCAATATTGTGACATTGTTTAGACAAAATGAAAAATTAGAAAATCGTAAGATTAAATTACCTTAAAAGAATTACAGAACAATTGATTTAATAGTTTATCAGAAATAAATAGTGCATATATGTTAAACAAATTAGCAAAGATAATTCTCAAATATCCAAAAATTATACTTGGCCTAGTTTTTCTGATTACTATTTATTTTGGCTATACAGCATTTTTTTCAAAGAAAAAATTAGAAGTTGACTTCTCACTCGAACAGATGTTTCCTGAAAATGATAAAGACAGATCTTATTATGAAGAGTATATTGATGAATTTGGAATAGAGGAAAATGTAATTTTAATAGTGTACAGTTGTGACAGTCTTTTTTCTAAGATAAGGTTTGAAGAAAATGCATTAGTTAACGAAGAACTTGAATTTATTGATGGTGTTAAAGATGTTTTTAGTATTTCAAATCTTCCAATCAATATTCTTCAAAATGTTGATGTACCACAAACTATTTGGAATGAAGAGGTAAAGCAGTTTGAAAATCATCCATTTTATTCAAAGATGTTTTTATCCAAGAACAAAAATACATCAATCATTTTACATTTGAGTGATGAAGTTCAATCACAAAAAGATCGCAGAGTTGTATTACATGAAGTAGAGAAAACTCTAAATCAAACAGATTGGGATTGGCATATAGGTGGAATGCCTGTTATGAGAACCAAATATATTGATTTAGTTATTCATGAAAGAATGATTTTCCTTCCTCTTGCTTTTCTTGTTGTTATTGCAGTTCTTTCGTTTACATTTCGCCAAATAAAGGGAGTTGTGATTCCATTAATAGCTATTTCAACCACATTAATTTGGGTTGCAGGTATAATGGCAATGTTTGGAATATCAATTAATGTAATCTCTTATTTAACTTTTAATTTGCTTATGATTATAGGAGTTGCGGATGCAATTCACTTGCTTATTAAGTATCATGAAGGTCTAAATAAAAACCTAGCTAAAAACCAAGCATTGAAAGAAGTCGTAAATGATATTGGTGGAGCACTATTTTTAACAAGTTTTACTACAGCGATAGGCTTTTTTTCACTCATATTTACTAATATAAGAATTACAAAAGAATTTGGAGTGACTTTAGGTTTCGGAGTAATTCTTTTGTTTATACTTACTATTGTTATAATGCCAGTTTTGTTAAGTTTAATTGATATACCCGATAAAAATCACATTAAACGTTTAATTGTTGGAGGAAGATTACAGACAGCAGAGAAGTTAAATAAGTGGAATAATTTGCACCCCAAAAGTATATTAAGTATTACAGGGATTTTATTTTGCTTATCAATTGTTGGGTTAAATCGCATGGACTATAATGCTTCGATACTGGATGACCTAAAACCTGGAAACAAAATTTATGACGACATTCAATTTATTGAAAATGAATATGGAGGTACATTCCCTTTTGATATTATTATTCGAAATAATGATACACCATTAGAGATAAATGAAAAGTTGTTAATCAATATTGAAACATTTTCACAATATTTAATGACAATCCCTGAGATCAGTACGGTAGTTTCAATTGTAGATCATTTGAAATTACAAAACGAGGTTTTATACGGAGAATTTAAATTACCAAACGAACAAGACATTCAATCGTATTTATTAAGCAGAAATTCACCTTTTGTTTCTCCGAAAAATAATGTAAAAATTAGTGCAAAAATTAGTAATTTAAATACAAAAAGAGCTGACATCATTAAGCAAAATATACTAAAGGAAGCATCCAATATTTTTGATGCCACATTTGAAATAGGTGTCACAAGCACAACGTTATTAGCTTTAAAAACTAACAAACATTTAGTAACTAATTTAACTACAAGTTTTTTTATTGCCTTTGTAGTTATATTTATTTCAATGACACTTTTATTTAGGTCTTTTTGGTTGTCACTTTTATCAGTAACACCAATCATTTTACCCTTGTTTGTTGCTGGCGGATTAATGGGGTATTTAGGGATAAAGCTACGCCCATCAACAGCAATGACCTTTTCCATTGCTCTAGGTATTACAGTTGACGATACAATTCATTTCCTATCTCGGTTTCGTAAAGAATATCTGCAATCAAGAAATCATAAAGCTGCTACTGAACGAACTTTATTAACAACAGGTAAAGCAATTTTAAATACGACAATAATTTTAGGAATGGGTTTTTTTGTTTTAATATTTTCAGAATTTGTACCTAACGAAGAATTCGGTTTGTTAGCCACTATAATTATTATAGTCGCCTTAATAGCATCTATTATATTACTCCCTGTTTTAATAAATACCCTAAAACCAAAATTTATGTTTAGTAAAAATACATGATTGAAAGTTAGTTCATGAGATTACCCAAGATTTATACAGATAATGATATCAGTTTGCAACCTCTTAAGGATAAAAATATTGCTGTAATTGGTTATGGCAATCAAGGAAGAGCACATGCCTTAAACTTGTTGGACTCTGGGTTTTCTGTAAAAATCGGTTTGAGAAGCAAAAGTAAAAGTTTTGAAACATCGAAATATGATGGAATTGAAGCGTTTGATATAGAATATGCAACAAAGTGGGCAGATATCATTTGCATCCTAATTCCAGATCAAGAAATTGAAAGATGTTTTAATAAAAGCATTAAACCCTTCTTGAAAAATAATCAAACGCTATTATTTGCTCATGGATACAGCATTCATTATAAAGTAATATTGCCTCCTAAAAATGTAAATATTATAATGGTAGCACCGAGTGGACCGGGTTCACAAGTCAGAAGTAAGTATAAGTCAGGAAGTGGGATTCCTAATTTAGTAGCTATTCATCAAGATTATACATGCACTTCGAAAAAACTTGTTCTTGCTTATAGTAAGGCCATTGGTGGTTCAAAAATTGGTACTTTTTTTTCAACTTTTAAAGAAGAAACCGAAACCGATTTATTTGGCGAACAAGTTTTATTAACTGGTGGTCTACCTAAATTAATTCAAGCAACATTTGAAATACTCGTAGAATCAGGATATTCGCCTGTTACTGCTTGGTTTGTGAGTTATTATGAAATTAAATCTATGATGGATATGTTTTATGATAAAGGGTTTGAATATATGAATAATGCAATCAGTGATACTGCTGAATATGGTGGAATGACAAGAGGACAGCGTATAATTTCTACAAAAGTAAAGGATGAGATGAAAGCTATATTAACCGAAATACAAAGCGGTAAGTTTTTTAACGAATGGACAGAAGTTTCTAAGAAATCAACACAAAAACTAAACAATTTGAGAAATCATGAGAAAGACGAACGCATCAATTCAACGAATAAAGTTTTGATATCTCGCATTTTAAAAGATAAAAATATTTAAATTATACACTTAATTTCTTGCACAGTTTTTAATATGCTTAATAAATTCAAAGATATATTTGAGTCTAAATATCACAATTTAGATTAAAATTCATTATCACTATTGATTAGCAACATTATTTTACAAGGAGATTAGCCACGGCACAGATTTTTCCAAAGTGGGCAAACAAAGCGCCCATATATGTATTAGCAATTAAAGTCCTTCTAGTTTTAGGAATTATTTTCTTCTTCTATTATTATGCGTCGCCTAAGTTTACTGATGCAGGTTATCAACCAGTACAACCAGTACAATATTCTCATAAACTTCATGCTGGTAAATTGAATATAGATTGTCGTTATTGTCATACAAGTGTAGAAGAATCTAATTATGCTTCCATTCCATCAACACAAACATGTATGAATTGTCATAAGATAGTTAAAAATGATAGTGATGCACTTACTTTAGTGAATGACAGTTGGGAAACAAATACACCTATTGAGTGGATCCGAATCCATAAAGTACCAGATTATGCTTACTTTAATCATTCTGCTCATATAAATGTGGGTGTTGGTTGTAGTTCGTGTCATGGTAGAGTTGATCAAATGGACGTTGTACATCAAGTAGAATCCTTAAGTATGGCTTGGTGTTTGGAATGTCATAGAGACCCCTCCCAACATTTACGTCCTTTGAATAAGGTAACAGATATGACTTGGATTGCTGATGAAAATCAAGCTGAGATTGGAAAACAACTCATTAAAGATAGAAATATTACTCCACCAGAAGATTGTACAGGATGTCACAGATGATTGATATTAAAAATTTAAAGGGTAAAAAATATTGGAAAAGTTTAAATGAACTAGCCAATACTGAAAAATTTAATTCATTCTTGCAAAATGAATTTCCAAGTGGAACTGAAGAATTGCCATCAACAATTTCCCGTAAAAAGTTTTTATCTTTAATGGGTGCATCAATGGCGATGGCAGGTTTGGTAGGTTGCAGAAGACCCGTTGAAAAAATAATGCCTTATGTTTCTGCACCCGAAAATGTTATTCCTGGAATTCCTAATTATTATGCTACTACAATTGCGTTTGGTCTAAATTCTGTAGGGATAGTTGTAGAATCACATGAAGGAAGACCCACGAAGATAGAAGGTAATAAGCTTCATCCAGCATCTTTAGGAAAAGCAAATACTTTTACTCAAGCTTCAATTTTAAATTTATACGATCCGGACAGATCAAAAACACCTTTAGAAAACGAGTCTGACCGAACCTGGGAAGATTTTTCAACTGCATGGAATAATATTTCTTTAGAATACGAAGAAACGAAGGGTAAAGGATTGTTGGTAGTTTCGCATTCAATAAACTCTCCATCATATTTACGTGCAAAAAAACAGTTTACAAAGAAATATCCAAGAGCTAAGTGGATTAGTTATGATGCTGTAAGTGATGAAAATATTTATAACGGAATACATATAGCAACAGGAAAAAGATATCAACCTGTGTATCATTTTGATAAAGCAGATGTCGTTCTTTCACTTGATTCTGATTTTATGAATTTAGAAAGTAATAGTATTCATAATTCTCAAAGTTTTTCAAGTAAACGAAGGGTAGAAAGCGAATCAGACGACATGAATCGTCTTTACGCTATCGAGTCTGCAATTTCTGTTACTGGAAGCATGGCTGATCACAGATTAAGATTACAATCTTCAAAAATTCCATCTTTCTTAGCGGAATTAGCAAATGAGTTGCGAAAAATGGGGAATAATATTGTAAGCCAAACTTCTATTGCTGGATTTGGTAAACATAAAGCAGATAATAAATTCTTAAAAGTGCTTGCAAAAGACTTATCAAATGCAAAGGGAAAAAGTTTAATTATTGCAGGCAGGAACCAAACACCTGAGGTTCACGCATTGGTGTTTGCAATAAACGAGTCGTTAAAAAATAATAATCAAACTATTTCTTATTATGCAACCGATGAAATGGTTCTCCCAAATTATCAAGAGTTAGCCAATGTTGTTTCTCAAATGAATAATAAGCATTTTACGACGTGTATAATGTTGGGTGTTAATCCTGTTTATGATGCACAAAATTTAGATTTTAGTAATGCTTTGTTAAATGTTAAAAATTCAATTCACATTGGAACTCACTTCGACGAAACAGCTCAAATTTCAAATTGGCACTTACCTGAATCACATATTTTAGAGAGTTGGGGAGATGCTCGTTCTTTTGATGGTACATATAGTACAGTACAGCCATTGATTGCACCACTCTATGATTCAAAATCTCAACTAGAAGTTCTAAATCTATTATTAGGTGTAGAAGTTTCTTCTCATGATTATGTGAAAAATACATTTTTCACATTTTCACGTTCAAATGAAAATAAATGGAATAAAACACTTCATGATGGTATTCTTGCAGATAGCAACTTTAGACCATCAAAAGTCAGATTGAATGCAAGTCGACTTTCACAAAATTTGAAAACATTTACAGCATTTGTTAATGATGACAATATTGAAGTAAATATTTTGCCATCAAGCTCAACTTTTGATGGGCAATTTTCAAATAATGGATGGATGATGGAAAGTCCAGATCCTGTTACAAAAGTTACATGGGATAACGTTGCACAAATAAGTTTGAATACTGCACAAAAGTTAAACTTGAAAAATGAACAAGTTATAGAGTTAACATCAGACCATGGAACTATTACTATTCCAGTGTGGATAATGCCAGGACATGCAGATAATTCTATTACGTTAACCTATGGCTATGGTCGTAAGATGAATGGTAGAATTGCAGACTCAGTAGGAAGTGATGTTCAAGCTTTATCTGCTTTTGGTTCTTCACAAATTTCTGGGATTTCAATTATAGGTACTTCTAAGTTTGCAAATATTGCATCAACGCAAGATCATCATGGGATGGACTTAGAAACACTTGCTAAAGATGCAATTCAAGAGCGGCTTCCTGATTTAGTTCGTGAATCCACTTTAGAAGAATATAAATCAAATCCAGATTTTGCAAAAGCGTATGCAGAACAAACGATTGAAAAAGATGGTGAATTACCATCGATGTGGGAACGACATAAATACGATACAGGATACCAATGGGGTATGGCAATTGATTTAAACGTCTGTAACGGATGTAATTCTTGTAGTATAGCTTGTCAAAGTGAAAATAACATCCCTGTAGTTGGAAAAGAAGAAGTTGAAAAAGGTCGTGAAATGTCTTGGATTAGAATTGATAGATATTTCAAAGGTGACGACATTGATAATCCAGATGTTTCCTTACAGCCTGTAGCATGTCAACATTGTGAAATGGCACCATGTGAAGCAGTGTGCCCAGTTGCTGCCACTACGCATGATGATGAAGGATTGAATACAATGGTATATAATCGTTGTATTGGAACACGGTATTGTGCAAACAATTGTCCGTATAAAGTAAGACGATTTAATTTCTTTAACTATACGAAAGATACTCCAGAAGTTGTGCAAATGGCTCAAAATCCAGATGTTACTGTTCGTTTTAGAGGTGTAATGGAAAAATGTACTTACTGTGTTCAACGTATTAAAAAGGTTGAGATAACAGCTAAAAACAATGGAAACGATTTGCAAGATGGTGATGTTATTTCAGCATGTCAACAAACTTGTCCATCTGATGCTATTGTTTTCGGAAATATTAATGATCCAAATAGTCGAGTATCTAAATTGAAAGAGCAAAACAAGAATTATCAACTTCTGGGTGAATTAAACCTCGGAACAAGAACAACATATCTTGCAAAACTTCGAAATCCAAATCCAGAACTTAATTCGTAAGGGTCGATGAATTTATGAAAGAAAACACACCACAAAGAACACCAGATGAAGCATTAGCTGTGAATGCTCCAGCACTCCAACGAGAAGAACTCATTACTGGTGGACAATCTTTTAATTCAGTAACTGAAAAAATAAGTCGTATCATTGAAGGCAAAACACCTCAAGCTTGGTATATTGGGTTCGGGCTAGCAACTTCAGTGTTAATGATTTTATTAGGCTCAGTTGGATTCTTAGTTTGGGAAGGAACTGGAATTTGGGGGTTAAATAATCCTGTTGGTTGGGGATGGGCAATTGTTAATTTTGTATTTTGGGTTGGAATTGGACATGCTGGTACACTAATTTCAGCTGTATTGTTTTTGTTTAGACAACAATGGCGAACTTCGATTAATAGATTTGCTGAAGCCATGACTATTTTTGCAGTAATTTGTGCTTTATTATTTCCAGGAATTCATGTCGGTAGAATTTGGATGGCATATTATATGTTACCTTTGCCAAACCAAATGGCAATGTGGCCTAACTTTCGAAGCCCATTATTGTGGGATGTTTTTGCTGTAAGTATATATTTTACTGTATCATTATTGTTTTGGTATGTTGGTTTAATTCCAGATTTAGCTACACTTAGAGATAGAGCTAAAACTCGTACACGAAAAATTGTGCTTGGATTGTTTTCTTTAGGTTGGAGAGGTAGTAATAGACATTGGCAACATTATGAATTAGCTTATCTGATGTTGGCAGGTTTAGCAACTCCACTTGTACTTTCTGTGCACTCAGTTGTGAGTACTGACTTTGCAACAAGTTTAGTTCCCGGTTGGCATACAACTATATTCCCACCTTATTTTGTGGCAGGAGCTGTATTTTCAGGATTTGCAATGGTTACGACCTTGGCTATTCCAGCACGTAAATTCTTTGGATTGAAAGATTTTATCACAAATAATCATTTTGATAAAATGGCGAAAATCATGCTTGTAACAGGTTCCATGGTTGGTTATGCTTATTCTATGGAATTTTTTATAGCATGGTATAGTGGAAATATTTATGAAGCATTTGCTTTCGTTAATAGAGCATTTGGTCCGTATGCATGGGCTTACTGGACTATGATTTCTTGCAATGTGCTAGTACCACAATTGTTTTGGTCACAAAAACTACGTAGAAATACGAAAGTCCTCTTTATTGCTTCCATCTTTATAAATATTGGAATGTGGTTTGAGAGATTTGTTATTACTGCAACTTCTCTTTCTAGAGATTTCTTACCAGCAAATTGGGATTACTTCTCACCAACATTTTGGGATATAATTACTTTTGTTGGTTCTTTTGGTTTGTTCTTTACTTTCTTTCTATTATTCTTAAGATTTTTACCAATGATTTCAATAGCTGAAGTAAAAGGAGTTTTACCACAAGCAGATCCACATAACTATCATTCGGAGGATAAATAATGAGTACTTTTGGAGTTTTAGCTCAATTTAAAAATCCTGCAGAATTACTTCATGCTGCTGAAAAAGTCAGAGATAAAGGAATTACAAAATTTGATTGCTATTCACCTTTTCCTATTCATGGCCTGGATGATGCTATGGGACTGAAAAGATCTATCTTAGGTTATTTAGTCGGAATTTCAGCATTTCTAGGAGCTGCAATTGGATTAGGCTTGCAATGGTGGTCTAGCGTAATTGCCTACCCAATGGTGATTTCAGGAAAACCTTTATTTAGCTGGCAAGCATTTATCATAATTACATTTGGTCTTATGGTTATTGGTGGTGCGTTTGCATCTGTATTTGGCATGTTTGGTTTAAATAAATTACCAACCTATCATCATCCATTATTTAATTCAGTTAATTTTGAAAAAGCAACTGATGATGGCTTCTTTATTTGTATTGAGAGCGATGATACAAATTATAACGAAAAAGATACAGTTAAATTTTTAGAATCCCTCGGTGGATCTAATTTGGAGATTATACATAATTAATATGAAAAACTATATAAACAATATACTTATTATTTCTTTAATTTTGCTCATTGGATGCCAAGGTTCACTTTCTAAAAAACCGCCCATTCATTTAAATCCAAACATGGATTCCGTTGAACGTTACGACCCTCAATCTGAAAGTGCTTTCTTTGCAGATAAAATGACAATGCGAACACCTGTAGAAGGTACCATTGCAAGAGGGGAATTGAGAGCAGATTCAAAATTTTATGAAGGCAAAGATAAAAATGATAACTTTATTGCTTCCATTCCGTTTGATGTTCAAGTGCATGACATCGAGAGAGGGCAAGAACGGTATGATATTTTCTGTGCACCGTGTCATAGTGAAATCGGATATGGTGATGGTATAGTTACCCAATATGGATATCCTTTATCAGCATCCATGCATTTAGAGAGAGTGATAAATATGTTAGATGGAAAATTGTATGATATCATTTCAAATGGAAGTGCTATTATGCCATCTTACGCACATCAAATTCCAGTTAAAGATAGGTGGGCTATTGTTGCATATGTGCGTGCGTTACAGTTAAATGAAAAGAATAAATTAACAACGCTTCAATCTGATAATAATAAGGACATGAACTAAATGGTATTAAGTAAAGAAACTTTTATTATTGAAGACTCCAAAGGGCTTACAAAGAAACATTTTCTTATTGGTATTATTGGGTTATTACTCTGTATTCCGGCATACTTTATGGATAGTCAACAGTTTTTTCATTCTTATTTAGTTGCATTTGCATTCTGGGTCACACTTGGTTTAGGTGGTTTATTCTTTGTGTTGATGCATCATTTAACAGGCGCAGAATGGAGTGTTGTTTTAAGACGAATTGCAGAAGCGGTGATGGTGTCAATGCCCATTCTTGCTTTATTTTTTATACCAATTGCACTTTTTGGAATCCACGATCTCTATCACTGGTCGCATCATGATGCTGTTGCACATGATGTTTTATTGCAGAAAAAATCTGCATATTTAAACGAAACATTCTTCTTATTACGAACCTTTGGTTATTTCTTAATTTGGTTTTTAATTGCACGTACCTTGAGAAACCAATCACTCTCGGCTTCATGTGAAGGTTGTAATGTTAAAATGAGACGTACCAGTGCTATTGGAACCCTTCTCTTTGCATTAACTGTGTCTTTTGCATCATTTGATTGGTTAATGTCTCTTGAAGCACATTGGTTTTCAACGATGTTTGGCGTTTATATTTTTGGTGGTTCATATTTAACAATGATATGTTTTACAATCCTAGTTGGATTGTATTTACGTAATCGTTCTATCTTAGATAAAGAATTTAGTATTAAACATTATCACGACTTGGGTCGAATTGCATTTGGTTTCACTGTATTTTGGGCATATATCGCTGGGTCTCAATACTTCTTAATTTGGTACACGAATATTCCAGAAGAAACGATGTGGTTTTTAGAACGTTGGAATGGCTCTTGGAAAACACTTTCATTAGTTATTATTGCTGGACACTTTATTGCACCATTTTTAATATTACTTTTTCATAATGCAAAACGCAATCTTTCTGTTATTGGTGGAATGGCAGGACTACTTATTTGCATGCATTGGCTTGATATGTATTGGAATGTAATGCCAGGATATTTGCACCATGGTGTACATTTCTCTTGGATGGATATAACTACCATGCTTGGAATAGGAGGAATATTTATGGCTTTCTTCTGGAAAAATTATCTTGGCAGCCCAATATTACCCTTGAAAGACCCTCGCTTAAAACATTCCTTAAAATAAAACTATTTTATTATATTAATTCATGGACAAGAAAAAGAAATTTAGAAAATTGAGAAATGGCGAAAATGCCATTGAACTTGAAAAATCAGTACAGTTAATTATTAAAACCAAATGTCCAACTAAATGGGTTATTGAAGATTTGGAAACAGGTCAAAAGTACCGAGCTACTGGGAAATCGTATGAGCTAGGTAAGACGTTTACTAAAATTTAAGTTACCTGAAATTATACTTACCATATCTTAGTTATAAATATAAAAAAGACCTTCTAAGAAGGTCTTTAGATATTGTGCGGAGAGTATCAGATTTGAACTGATGCATCGGTTGTACCCGATGACGGATTAGCAATCCGCTGCATTACCACTCTGCCAACTCTCCAGTATTGCGGAAGGGACAGGATTCGAACCTGCAACCCCATAGGGGCGACGGTTTTCAAGACCGCTTGACAGCCGTTGTCCACCCTTCCTATTCAAAAGTCTTTAAATATTCATATATATGAGGTATTTGACTTTCTAAATGTGGTAGAGGAACCATTTTCATATCTGGCCATTTTGAATCTACACCAATTGGTGGATCTCCGGTCATAATCATACTTCTAATAAGGGCCAAATTTGATCCAGCCACATCAGGGCCTAAGTTTCCTGGTTTATGAGGGTCTCTATTATGACATGCAACACATATTCCTTTATATATAGCCTCGCCCTTTAAGTACGATTCAGATACAGCTAAAGTAGTTATATCATCTGTTTTTTTATTGCATGATACGAGTAGAAAAAAAAGACTAAATAATATAAAAAAATATTTCTGCAATAATAATAATTACTAAATTGAAAGTTTAAATCCAAGATATAGTAATAATGTAAGAACTAGCCCACAATGTATTACACCCTTAACACTTGCCATATAGCCCATTTTTCCTTTTATTGCATTAGCTTCAACAAATAAAATAATCAATGTTACAGTAATGAGTGCATTTTGTGGAAACCCAGTTAAATTTAAATCAGATAGATTTCTAGCAGCACCCATAAAAAATAACATAGGCAATGAAAATAATGTATTTGTTCTAGATGCTAAACCTGCCTTAGCAAGACAGCTGGCTGCCTCAGGATTAGGTTTCCCTCCTCCGGAAACACTTTCAGAAGAAGCTATTACAACTTTTTGAGCTGGCCAAATAATTAGCCATACATTTAAAAACATAAATGTTCCCATTAGAGCACCAGTATAAATGTATACATTATATGTAGTAGATCTTGCAAATCCACCATCATGAGCATGAATCATTAGCATGAGAGCTCCAGAAATAAAAGTAAACATAGCACCCCATCTAAACCACCATAATGCTCTAGGAACTAAAGTCCTTACAGCTTCACCTTTTACTTGATCTTTTATTTCTTTAAACCATTCACCTTGAATGAAATTAAAATAATATAAGACACCAATCCAGGTAACACCTGCTAAGAAATGTATCCATTTAAACAGCATATATCCAAGACTACCATGCACAAAATTATCCATAACTTCTCCTATATATTAATTATAAAGATTTTACATTATCTGAAACATATTTTTTCATACCAGAATCACTTGGATTCATACCATCATCACCTTTATTCCATCCTGCAGGGCATAC
>CAZCRK010000034.1:0-16770 GCA_964501035.1 uncultured bacterium | reverse complement strand
ATCATGCGACCATTTTCAGGATTTACTGCAAATTGTACGTTTGAACCACCCGTATCTACCCCAATTTTGCGTAAACATTGAATAGACCAATTTCGCATTTTTTGGTATTCTTTATCTGATAAAGTTTGAGCGGGGGCAACTGTGATAGAATCTCCAGTATGCACACCCATAGGATCAATATTTTCAATGGAACAAATGATGATTGCATTGTCATTACCATCCCGCACCACTTCCATTTCAAATTCTTTCCAACCCAAAAGAGATTCTTCAATTAACACTTCAGAAATTGGACTTGCAGATAATCCATTTTCTACTAATTCAGTAAATTCTTCAATATTATACGCAACCGAGCCACCGGTTCCCCCCATTGTAAATGATGGGCGGATTATAATTGGAAAAGAAATATCCTCAATAATTGAGTTGGCTTTTTGAAAAGTCGTTGCAAATCCACCCTTAGCAGTTTCAATACCTATCTCATCCATAGCCTGTTTAAACTCTTCACGGTTTTCAGCCCGTTTGATAGCATCCACTTGAGCACCAATCAATTCAATATTGTATTTTTCTAAAACACCATTTTCATACAAAGCCATGGCAGTATCTAATGCAGTTTGTCCACCTACAGTTGGCAAAATAGCATCGGGTCTTTCCTTTTCAATGATGGCTGTAACCGCTTCTGGAGTAACTGGTTCTAAATATGTTGCATCTGCAAGGTTTTTATCCGTCATTATAGTGGCAGGGTTAGAATTCACCAAAATAATTCGATACCCCTCTTCCCGCAATGCTCTGCATGCTTGAGTACCAGAATAATCAAACTCACAAGCTTGACCAATAATGATTGGACCAGCACCTATGATAAGAATTGAATTGATGTCAGTTCGTTTAGGCATAGAGATTTACCACCGTGACACTGGGACACGGAGAAAAAAGATTATTAATATCTACATTATGTTTCATAAGTAGACTCCGACAATTTTCTGTGTTTGCTCTTTTTCTAGTAACAATTTTTTTCCGGACTTTTTAAGAATTTTAATCTAAACATGTTCTCTGTGCCTCTGGGTCTTCGTGGTGTTCAACTCCATCATTTTGATAAATTCTTCAAACAAGTATCGACTATCATGTGGACCCGGACTAGATTCTGGGTGATATTGAACCGAAAATGCTGAAATATCTGAACATCGGATACCTTCAACTGTATCATCATTCAAACTGGTATGTGTAATCTCAATATTGCTTGGCAATGTCGATGCATCTACTGCAAATCCATGATTTTGACTAGTTATTTCAACCGAATGAGACTGATAATTTTTTACTGGATGGTTGCAACCTCTATGTCCAAATTTTAATTTATACGTCTTTGCACCCAAAGCTAAAGCCAAGATTTGATGACCTAAGCAAATCCCAAACATAGGTTTTTGACCTAACAATTGTTTAACTGTTTCTATAGCATAGGTCACTGCTGAAGGATCTCCCGGACCATTGGATAAAAATATTCCATCTGGATTATAGTTCATTATTTCATCAGCCGTACTTGTTGCAGGAAATACGGTTAAGTCACAACCCGAGATTGATAATAATCGTAAAATATTGGTTTTAACTCCAAAATCTAAAACAGCAACTTTGAAGTTTGAAGGGGGAAGTTGGAAGTGTGAAGATGGAAGTTGGAAGTTAGAAGAGGGAAGGGGGAAGTTGGAAGTTTCGAGGGGGAAGTTAGAAGTGGGTTTCCATTCATAAACTTTTGGACATGTAACTTCCTTTGCCAAATCTTGTCCATTCATTGACCGTGCAGATTTTACCTTCTCCAACAAACTTTTTTCATCCATGTCAACAGAACTAATAATTCCATTCATTGCCCCCTCAGAACGAATAATGCGAGTGAGCATACGTGTATCAATATGTTGAATTCCCACAATATTTTGTTCTCGTAAATAATCACCAACTGACTTAGTGGATCTAAAATTGGAAGGTATTACAGTTTCTTCTTTAACAATAAATCCCGCAGTTTGAATTTTATGTGATTCAATATCCTCAAGGTTTACACCATAGTTACCAACGTGGGGATATGTAAGTGTAACCAATTGACCACAATAAGAGGGGTCGGTTAATATCTCTTGATACCCTGTCATTCCTGTATTAAAACATACTTCGCCAATCGTTTCTCCAATAGCACCAAATGCAACGCCCGAAAAAATGGTTCCATTGGATAAAACTAATTTAGCTTTTGAGGAATTCAATTGAGCAATCTTATAGGTTTTTTATAAATATTGGGTAAAAAAATAGCTCCCTTTTCGGAGCTATTACTGTGTTATTCTTGATTTTCTTATCTCGCATTAGTCAAAAAGTAAACAAATTATTTTACACATTCAAAGCTGAAAAATGAATTTATAAAAACAATGGGGCTAAAATAATATTTTTTTGTATTTTAAAACCTTAACTACGGAGGAGATTATGAAAACTATCGATTTTAAATCAGCAATCATTGGTGGACTGTTTACTATTATTTTATTTATGGTACTTGGGTTTACGGATGGCAACGAAAATTATGGTGATATCGTTGCAAATAGTATAACTATCGTCGATGAAGATGGTGAAAAACGTATTGAACTTACACTGCAAGAGGGTGATGGGATTGTGAATACGTTTAGCCATGTTAATCGTAGAAGTACAACTATGGGCGGAAAAGGATATTTCACTACATTTTACAAAGGACATATGACTTCTTATCTGGGTGGTCAAATGGGCGGTGGTGGATATTTACAACTTCGAAATGCAATGGATAACCGTGTCGCCTATATTGGTACGCAATCAAAAAACAATCAAAATGGACTCATACAAATAAATGATTCCTACGGTGATGTGTTTTGGTCAAATGGATTAGGAGAGTAAGCAGATTAAACAATCCACAGATAATAAAAAAGCCCAGTTTTAAAACTGGGCTTTTTACTTATTCTTCAGAATTAATTTCTTCAGGTTCTGGAATTTCTTCTTTGGGTTTTTCACCCCAATATTGGGGTCGGGTTTGTAAATTATATATTACATTTTCACTGGTTAGATATACATTTGTATTTTCCCGAGTACGAACATAGTTATGCGAATAATCTGTCTTTGATTGACCGAAAACAAAATATGCAAGAGTTTCACCTGCTTTATCAATTAAGCCCAGATGCGTTCCCATTGAATCTGTAATTGAATACACATCCCATTTTTCTTGTTTCTTCGTTACAATGTTTTCTTTTTTAACAGTGAGTACTCTATCAAGTAAACTACTCATTGAGCGTTCTTTGATTTCCAAAGTATCATGACCTGTAATCGTCCACACTGTGTCGAATTTGGCTAATTCTAAAATATCATCACCCTTTTGAATGAGTATTTTATGGATATCATCTACGTTGCCAGTGAACAAATCGCTTGATGAACTTGTATATTGTTTTTGACTGCTTGAATTTAAAAAGTATAATCCAATTAATACTGCAAGTACAGCTATGCTGATTTTCATATTCTTAGTCATAAATTTCCTCCAAAAATGCAGTTCGTTTTTTCTCGTTTCTAAGCCGGACAAAACCAAAACCCATTACTAACACTGATGGAAGTAAAATATTTATCCATTTCCAACGTGATTTCGCATCATCATCTAACCCTTCAGCTTCTGTCAATAGTGGACGGTTTGTTATCTCTCGAGATCGGAGTGCAATAAGTTCACTATCACCCATTAAATAATCAACCACATTTTGAATAAAAATATGATTTTCGGGTGATCCGCCACCGCCATCATCTGCCATAAATTTTGAATCTGCAGTTAATATTATTTCTCCACCCATACCCGTTTCAGTTCGTGCACTTACAACTTTACCAGGTTCTTTTAATTGTTTGAAAATAGGGTTCTGTTTTGGGTCTGGATTTAAATTGTAGTATTGTGTAACTGAAGATGATTGGTCAGAGGTAAAGAGCAATGGTGAGGCTGAACCCAACGAGTCTAACATTATTTCACTTGGGAACAACATTCGTAACTGTTCTAACCCACTTACGATTACCTCATCGTTGTTAAAATTCTGAATGGTTGGTAAAAATGGGTAATCCATGGGAACTGCCATTCTAAAAATACCCATATTCTGTTGCACATTAACTTGCCCACATAATTTATCAACGACTAAGTTTTCTTCAATATGTAATCCGTAATTGTCTAATAAATCAAAAATATTTGAAGCAATAGCATTGGCTTCTTGGGTTGCAATATCTACAGAAACTCTATTTTGATTCAAAAACAATTTACCACCACGTTCTAAGTATGCACTTAGATTTGTCATTTCATCTGTAGTTAATGAGTCACTTACTCCATGCATAAGTAGAGTAGAAATAGTAATTGGAATTTCTGTTTCTAAATCTACATTTTGAACCGTGTATTGTTGACGAAGAATATCTGCGATATTTTGATTTTGAATATTTTGACTTGCACGTGTGGCTATTCCGATATTTGCCTTGGTGTCATCTACCATTTTTTTGATGCGTGATGTAATATCATACTCAAGACCTGTTGTAGTTTGAATAACAGGAATTACCTCGCGTTGATCTTCATAAATAAACACCATCCCCATGAATACTCTGGCAATTTCTACTTTATCATTTTCAATCACTTGAAGTTGAACAGGTTGGATGCCATACTTTTGGGCTTCTTCAATCATATCTTCATCATTTTCTGGTCGATAGAATTCAAACTGAATATTGCCACTTGAATATGCTGCATATTCTTCTAAAATATCTTGAAGATATCTCTCGTTGTTACCATATTGAGCTGGAAGGTTTTCAGAAAAATATACTTTCATGGTGAAAATATCATCAATCTTTGATACTACTGACCTACTAGATTCTGACAATGAATACATTTTATTTTCAGTTAAATCCCATCTGAAAAACCAATTTCTAGCAACTAAATTCAATACAATTAAGCTAACAATAACTATTGCTGAAAATGTAATAAATGATTTCTTATTCATATTTGTTGTCATCAGCTTACCTCCACTTTCTAATTTCCATAACTTGCTTCGTTATGAAAATGAAAAATCCAATTACAGAACCAAAATACACCAAATTACGAGAGTCAATTACTCCTCTTGAAATATTGGATAAATGGTATTCAACACTCAAATATTGTACAATTCCTGCAAGAGATGATGGTATAAACACTAGCATCTTATCCATAAGGAAAAATATGAGAACAATAAACACACCAATAATAAATGCAACTACTTGATTATCTGTGACACTACTTGCAAATGTACCCACTGCAGAGTAAACTGCACCTAGCAATATCAATCCAAAATAACCAGTAAACACAGCACCGTAATCAATATTAGTCCCCACATTAACAAGAGTTATAAAATGAATTGATGTTGCGCCAAGACCAATTACAATTAATGTTAATCCTGCTAAAAATTTACCAAGAACAAACTCGATATCTTTAATGGGTAATGTAGATATCAACTCCATAGTCCCAATATTTTTTTCTCGAGCAATTAATCCCATGGTTACCGCAGGGATAAAAAACAAATACACGAGGGGTACAATATTAAATAATGCCCGCATATTTGATTGATTGAATAAGAAAAAAGTGTTTGTGAAAAAATATCCGTTCACTAAAGCAAATATTACTAAAAAGATATACGCCATTGGGCTATTGAAAAATGCTTTGAGCTCTTTATAATATATGGCTGTAAAATTACGCATTTGCACCTCCATCCAATGTTAATGTACGGAATAAATCTTCAAGGTTAGCAGAATGTGGACTCATTTCCATTATGGTCCAGTTTGATTTTACTGCATAGTTAAAGAGTGCTTCGCGAGGATCATTTTCTTTTGCATATTCCAAACTAAGAATATGTCTCCCATTGTTTGCCTTAGCTGACAACATATTAATGTTTTTAACTACATCTGGCATAGTACTAATGGTTTCCTCTGTTGCATTTTTTACATCAAATGTTAACTGAGTTTTTCCCATGAAATTACTCATCAACTCTTCATTTGTACCATCTGCAACTATTTCACCCTTGTTGATGATGATTATTCTATCAACAGTTGCTTGAATTTCTTGAAGAATATGGCTTGACATTAGCACTAATTTTTCTCTACCCAACTCTTTAATCAATTCACGAATTTCAACAATTTGATTTGGGTCAAGTCCGGTTACCGGTTCATCTAAAATTAATATTTTAGGATCATGAATCATTGCACATGCTAATCCGATACGTTGTTTATACCCTTTTGAACATTCTGAGACATCTTTATGGATTACACCTTTTAGGCCACATTGTTCGACTACCTTATCTAATGCAGTTCTAAAAGCTTTACCTTCTATACCACGAATTTTAGCAGTAAACACAAGTAAATCATATACTTTCATTTCTGTATATAGTGGGTTCAACTCAGGCAAGTAACCAATTTGTTCTCGTATTTTGAATGAATCTTCCATAATATTCATTCCATTAACCATTACATCACCAGATGTGGGGGTTAAATATCCAGTAATTACTTTGAGTGTAGTTGATTTCCCGGCACCATTTGCACCTAAAAATCCGACAATTTCTCCGTCGTTTATTTCAAAGTTTATTTTTTTGACTGCCCGAACTTCCCCATAGTTTTTGGACAGATTTTCTACTCGTATCATGAACAGCAAGTCTCCTCTTTATAGAAAAAATTATGTATGTTTAATAAATTAAAAAGTTCCGAAGTAAATTAATTTTTTTAACTTTCTTCTCGAACGAATGATTCACCATCCCAATAAAAACCATCGTATTTGAATGAATCAAATTGTTCGGTTGAAGTGATATTATTTTCAGCCATATATCGAATAAACTCACCTTTTACTGATTTGCCGAAGTGGCCTGCGGCAGTTTTTTTACCTTTATTAATTACTGAAAAATCAACAGGTACTACGTTCGGTCCAGCAGTGTATGCTTTTCGGTGAACTTGAGGAAGTAAATCAATGATGAGGTCTTCATCTTTAAGTGCTTCAGTTAAAACAGGGTTCCAATGGTATTGTAAAGAAAGTACATTCATTTTTAATTTATAATCTGGTATTAATGTTTTCGGAGTAACCATACCAAATAAACCACTAAAAATGAGCATGTGTTTATCCATGAAATTTTGACCCTTTTTAGAGATTGTTGACCAATTTATATGCTCATAAACCACACCAGTATATCTCTCAATAGCATGAACACATCGACTATTCATAACATCTTGGTTTTGTCGATGAAAAGTCAGAGCTTTTTCTGGAGATGTGCCATATACAGATTTTAAATCTTCATCTTCAATTAAACTTAATAATCTAACAACTTGATTTACTTGTCTTTCAAATCGAAATCCAGTTTCATGAAATCGAGTTTCAGTTGGTTTTACTTTTGCTTTACCTTCGCTTGGTGGTATCAATATTTTCATTTAATCCTCAATTGTAATATGTAAATTTGGTTAAATCATCAGTAAAAAACGGTGGAAAATTTACAAATATTTTTTAATATTTTTAAGAATAAATATCAAATTGCTTTATATTTCTGGATTATAAATTGATAAAATATTTAAGAGAATCGTGTAAATCTCTATCTAAAATATAGAGAATATTTAATTTCTTTTTGGCTTCGCGTTTTTTGTTTAATTGAAGATATGATTTAGCTAATTCAAAATGTGATAAAGCATCATCTGGATTAATTTTAAGTGCCTTTTTAAATGATTTTGCAGCTTCCCATTCATCACCCAATTGTGATTGACATAATCCGATAAAGTACAAGGAACGATAATCATCTTTATTTAAGTCGCTTACGGCTGAAAATGAGATATGGGCTTGGTAATAATCTTCTAGTTCAAATTGAGATTGCCCCATTAAAAAGTAGGCAGTTTCATCTTCTGGAAATTGATTGAGATATATGTTAAATTCGTTTATAGCCAAAGTATGGATTTCCATAGCTTGATAGGCTACCCCTAATTGGTAATGAATTTCTGCATCATTTGGGGCTAATGCTAATGCATCTTGAAATGAAATTATTGCCTGCATATAATTTTGCATACTTCCATAGGCAAGTGCTAATTGATAGAACATACTCATGGTGGGAGTACCACAATCAATGGCTGAAAGAATATAATTTACAGCTTCGTCAAATTCACCAAGTTCATTAGATATTACACCTAACCTATACATCACTTCAGTATTTTCATCATCAAATTCTAGAATTGCCTTATATGCAAGTTTAGCTTCGGAATACTCTTTTAATTGCCAGTGAGATTCTGCTATTGCAGTATAATATGAAACATTTTCTGGGTATATTTCTTTCAATCTGGTAAATGCATCTATAGCTTCTGGGTACCTGTTTTGTGACATAAACACATCACCTAGCACCTCAACAACATGCAAACTATCAGGGTTATTGATAACAAATTCTCGCAAAGGATCCATTGCTTCTTTTTTCTGATCATTATTGAAAAGCAACATACCCAACCTTAAATGAACATCAGAAATTTCGGGTGAATACTTCCGAGATAAAGTATAGGATTCAATGGCTTTATCTAAATTCAATAATATTTCATGAATTAATCCAAGCTCATAATACGCTTGACCATGTTCAGAATTTAGGCTAACTGTTCTATTAAAAGCCTCCAAAGCTTGTCTGATTTTATCGGTTCTTACATACGACACTCCAAGGTCATAATATATATTTGTATTTTCTGGATTCAGCAATAAAGATTGAGTAAGTTGAGGAATTGCTAAATCATATTTTTCTAAGTTCATATATGACAACCCAGATTGATAAAATGCTTCATAGAAGTATGGGTCTTGTTCCAACACCATTAAGAATGTAACGATGGCGTCTTCAAAGTAACCTAAATGCTTTAAACACATTGCTTTGCCAAATTGTGCGTCAATATTATTTTCTAATAACAACACTTTTAGATACATCATAGATGCATCAATCCAATTTGAATCTTCATAATATGAGTTAGCCAGCAACATCATTGCCCGTGTATCAGTTGGGTCAAATTGTAAATACGATTCAATATGTTGGGTGAATTTAACTGAATCAGAATCAATAAAAATTAATGCAGCTATAAAGTCTGAAGTGTAATTAGTTGAATCAATAATCATTCTAGATTCAATTGTTGATATTATATTTTCTACTCGAACGGAGTCTCCAAAATTTAAACTCGTTAAAAATTCAAGGTCAACATTTTGAGTGTGGAGTTGAATGCCTCTTGAAAAACTTTCAATGGATTCTGAAAACAATCCTCTGTCTAAATAGGAAAATCCCAAATCTATAAGGTCAATTGCTTCATCCTCTACAGTATATACAGACACTAGAGATGTTGAATCAACAAAGCTTGGTTGTTGCTGTAGGCTAGGAGACCAAACTGATAATGCTTCTCCGCTATTGAACAAACTATCTAAGAGGGAAATATGATTAATTCGATCCGTAATTATTTGTTGGTTTGCACTGTCTCCAGTTAAGGAGTAAATTTCTAATAAATTTCGAAGTGGTGAAACAAGTTTGGATTGTGTCTGAATAACATTTAGTTCATAAATACGAAGCGCATCTTGAAAGTACATATCTGCAATGGTTAAATCACCAACTATTACATATAACTCTCCAAGATGATTATACGTTTCGGCAATTTCAATATGATTTTTCCCCAAAATTTCTTCTTGAGAAAATAACATTCTCTCATATTCTGAAATTGCATCAACATAATAACCAGCGTTCGCATAAAGACGAGCCGTATTTTTCATTTCTAAAATAGATACTTGACTTTGTGGTATTACTTGACCCAAACTTATGATGAGTAACAATAGTATGTTATATGTTTTTTGCATAAAATTAATTGCAGAATTTAGTACTTATCAAAGTGTCGATAAAATTCCAATTTCATAAGTTAGTACCATTTTCAAATGCAAAAATATTGTTATTGTTCCAAATACAATTGTAAATAGGGTTACATTTTTCATAAAGTGATTTTGAAGAAAATAAAAATGATAAGGGAGAAAAGTGAATTTAAACACTAAAGAGGTTGAAGGGTTAGGAGGTTGGTTAATGTTTTACATTATTTTTTCAATTCCTGTTCTTCTTTTCTACTCTGCAGGTTTATCCGGTTGGTTTTTTGAATACCCTTTAATTCTCCTTTTTGCAATCTTCACAATCAGTATTACTCCTATAGTACTAATACTGATGAAATCTTCAAAAGCAATCTACTGGAATATTTTTATGTCACGCGTCATGACAGCATTACTGTTACTGCGTATTTTCTACGGATTGATTGTTTATAGGATTATAGGACAACAACCTCCAATGAATAGTATTGAGTTGGTTAAGGCTTTACCCATGCTAGTAAGTATAATTGTTTTGGCTTTGGGTTGGGCTTCGCTATGGATAAAATATTTCCAAACATCTAAAAGAATTAAAAATACATTTGGATATTCGTAGTTAATATTCACCTAATAATAAAGATTAAATTGTTCCAAAATAGACAACTAATTTCTTTTACTCAGGCTGGTTTTATGCTTAAATTATTGTTTTGATTTTCATTCATGATTGAGTCATCCAAAGACCCTAAAAATACTATTACTTCTCCAGACAAATTCGATGAGGATGTTCAGGCAGAATTATCTTTGCGTCCATGTCAATTTGATGAATTTGTAGGTCAAAAGGAGACAGTAAACAACCTGAAGGTTTATATTCAGGCCGCACAACAACGTGGTGAATCTTTAGACCATGTTTTGCTTTTTGGTCCACCAGGGTTGGGCAAAACTACGTTAGCTAGTATTATTGCCAAAGAAATGAATGTTAATATTAAATTATCATCCGGGCCGGTATTGGATAGAGCTGGTGATTTAGCAGGAATCTTAACAAATTTATCTGACCACGATGTATTTTTTATTGATGAAATTCATAGACTAAGTAGTGTGGTTGAAGAATACTTGTACTCAGCAATGGAAGACTACACTATCGATATAATGTTGGACAAAGGTCCAAGTGCGCGTTCGGTTCAGTTAAATTTAAATCCATTTACACTGATTGGGGCTACCACTCGACTTGGAAACTTAACATCACCCATGCGAGATAGATTTGGGGTCATTCTTCGGTTAGACTTTTATTCCGACACAGAATTAGTGTCAATTATTAACCGATCTGCCAATATCCTTAAAATTGATATTGAAGAAAACGGTGCTTTAGAAATCGCTAGACGATCTAGGGGAACTCCTAGAGTTGCAAATCGTATTCTTCGACGAGCTCGAGATTTTGCTCAAATTGAATCACAGGGTGTGATAACTTTTGAAGTTGCTCAAAAATCATTAAAGCGGTTAGGGATTGATGATAATGGCTTGGATGAAATGGACCGCAGAATTTTGACTGCTTTGGTAAAAAACTTCAATGGTGGTCCCGTAGGAATAGAATCGCTTGGTGTTGCAATATCTGAAGATGCTCGAACAATTGAAGAAGTATATGAACCATTCCTCATTAAAGAGGGATTTATTCAACGAACTTCTCGGGGTAGATTGGCATTGGAAAAATCTTTTTCATATTTGAATGTTCAAAATCCAAATTTGAAAAATCAAACTAATATTTTTTAATTGAAAGGACGTATATGTATTTTGGATCAGTAGAAAAACCACCTCGTTTATCAGAGTTTGAAATGGAAATACCTGAGGAGTTAATAGCACAATTTCCATCAGAGAAAAGAGATGGTTGTAGGTTAATGGTTTTAAATCGTGATGATGAAACCATCGAGCATAAACAATTTACTGATATCGTTGATTTTTTCAAAAAAGGTGATGTTCTAGTTGTAAACAACACCTTGGTGTATCCTGCACGATTATTTGCATACAAAGATAAATCTGAGGCACGGGTAGAAGTATTTTTGCTTCGGGAATTAGAAAATGATTTATGGGAAGCAATGGTTCGCCCTGCACGAAAAGTTCGCATTGGAAACAAATTACATTTTAGTGATGAATTATCGTGTGATGTGATTGATAATACTATTTCGGGTGGTCGTGTTCTTCGATTTGAATTTAGTCGAGAAAATGTTTATCCTTACATCGATAAAGAAGGTCATGCCCCGCTTCCTCCCTACATTAAAAGAGACGCTATTCCTGAAGATAAAGAAAACTATCAAACGGTATATGCATCCGAAAGAGGTTCAGTAGCTGCACCAACCGCTGGAACACATTTTTCTGAAGAAATCATTGAAAAATTAAAAGAAAAAGGTGTGCATATTGCAAATGTTACACTTCATATCGGTCTTGGAACATTCAGACCTATTATGGTTGAAGATTTAACACGACATAATATGGATTCTGAATATTTCCATGTTCCTCAAGAAACAGCAAAAATTATAAACAGAGCAAGAGCGAAGAAGAAGAAAATTTTTACTGTAGGCACATCAACCGTAAGGACCCTTGAATCTGTTGTGGTTTCTGGGTTTCAGATAACTTCAAAACGTGGTTGGACAGATAAATTCATTTACCCACCATACAATTTTAAAATGAGTGATAGATTAATCACTAATTTCCATCAGCCAAAATCTACATTGATGATGCTTGTATCTGCATATGCGAATAAGGATTTCATTCTCAAGGCATATAAAGAAGCTATTGATGAAAAATATCGATTTTATTCTTATGGCGATGCAATGATTATTGTTTAATGTCTTAAAGGAAGAAGATGAGTTTTCGAATTGGACACGGATTTGATGCACATCAATTAGTTAAAGGGGTTGAGTTAATAATTGGTGGAGTCAATATTCCATCAGATAAAGGATCAGAGGGGCACAGTGACGGCGATGTTTTATTGCATGCAATTGTAGATGCATTGCTAGGTGCCTTATCTTTAGGAGATATTGGACAACATTTCCCATCAACAAATTCAAAATGGAAGAATGCTAATAGTTCTGAATTTGTTAAATATGCCTTTCAGCTAGTTCAAAACAAAGGGTTCTTAGTTAATAACCTTGATTCAACTATCATTTTACAAACTCCACACCTAAACATTTACATGGATGAAATGAAAAATAATATTGCCTCAATGCTTGCAGTAGATATTTCAAATATATCTGTAAAAGCAACTACTACTGATCACCTTGGATTTACTGGACGTGGTGATGGAATAGCTGCAACAGCAACTATCTTGCTTAAAGAGGCCTAAATGACAAAAGTTCGTTTTGCACCCAGTCCAACTGGTTATTTACATGTAGGTGGATTACGCACGGCACTTTATAACTATTTATATACCAAAAAAGTGG
Source organism: uncultured bacterium (assembly GCA_964501035.1). Classification (GTDB taxonomy): domain Bacteria; phylum Fidelibacterota; class Marinisomatia; order SCGC-AAA003-L08; family D37C17; genus CAYNTS01. The sequence continues at coordinate 3,501 of CAZCRK010000034.1, read as the reverse complement.
GTGGTCAAATGGTTCTTCGGATTGAAGATACAGACCAAAATCGAAAGGTTGAAGGTGCAGTAGATAACCTCGATTCTTCGTTTGAAAAAATGGGATTAAAGTTTGATGAAGGACCAAATCAAGGTGGAAAAAATGGTCCATATTTTCAAAGCCAACGATTAGAAATTTACAAACATCATATCAGCCAACTCATTGAGCAAGGGGATGCGTACCCCTGTTTTTGTTCAGCTAATCGCCTTAGTGAAGTTCGAAAATCTCAAAAAGAGAACAAGCAAACTATCAAATATGATCGGCACTGTTTATCGCTTTCAAAAGATGAAATTAAAGCGAAATTACTGTCTGAACCCTATGTTATTCGAATGAAAATTCCGGATGATGATGAAGTAGTATTTTATGATATGGTACGGGAACGAGTGGCAATTAAAACCGATGAAATTGACGATCAAGTGTTAATTAAAACTGATGGTTTCCCAACCTACCATTTTGCGAATGTAGTTGATGATTATTTGATGGGAATTACACACGTTATGCGCGGTGAAGAATGGTTGCCATCAACTCCTAAACATGTGTTGCTGTATCAATTCTTTGACTGGAAATTACCTAAATTTGTACATCTACCCCTTCTGTTAAACTCCGATAAGTCCAAACTGTCCAAACGACAGGGTGATGTTGCTGTTGAAGATTATCTTGAAAAAGGATATTTGGTAGAAGCACTCATTAATTTTATTGCATTATTAGGTTGGCATCCGAACTCAGATAAAGAGTTGTTCTCAATGAATGAGCTCCAAAAAGAATTTTCAATTAAACGAATCCACAAGGGGGGTGCAGTTTTTGATATTGAAAAACTAAATTGGATGAATAGCCACTACATGAAAGAAATGGACGTATCCATTATTGCTGAAAGAGTAAAACCCTACTTTGATAATGCAAAATTAGACTATTCTGACAACCGAAAATTTCTTGCTGTAGTAGAGAATGCTCGCCAACGAGCCAACACACTTGCAGAAATGGTTGAACATTCAGCTCCTTTTTACAAAGATATTCAATTCTCTAAAGAGCAACTTGCAGTATTAAAAAGTGAATCATCTTTAAAAGTGTTTAATACATTAAGTAATAAATTGGCCGAAAAACCAAACTTATCCGAGCAAGACATAAAATCATTTATCAAAGAAACAGGCATTGAAACTGGTGTAAAAGGAAAAGATTTGTTTATCCCTATCCGATTGGCCTTGTTTGGTCAAGAACATGGACCAGATATTGCGTTAATTATAATAATTTTAGGTGTTAATGAGTCTGTAAAACGATTTAACAATTTCCAATAACCAACAAGGGTGTTGAAAATGACTGAAGAAAAAAAACCATCAAACTTTATTCGAGAAATCATTGATAATGATTTGGAAACAGGTAAACATAAAAAAATTATTACTCGCTTTCCACCTGAACCAAATGGGTATTTACATATTGGTCATGCAAAATCAATATGCTTAAACTTTGGAATTGCTGAAGATTATCAAGGGGGAAAATGTAACCTTCGTTTTGATGATACAAACCCTACAAAAGAAGAAGACGAGTATGTACAATCCATTAAAGAAGATGTCAAATGGCTTGGCTATGATTGGGAAGACAGACTGTTCTTTGCATCAGATTATTTTGAACAACTATATAACTGGGCAATTGAACTTATCAAACATGGAAAAGCCTATGTATGTGATTTAACACCAGAAGAGATAAGTGAGTTTAGAGGTACTCCCACCCAAGCAGGTAAAAAAAGTCCGTATAGAAACAGACCCGTTGATGAAAACCTTGATTTGTTTGAACGCATGAAAGATGGTGAGTTTCCAGATGGATCAAAAGTTCTGCGTGCTAAAATTGGAATGACCTCATCAAACATGAATATGCGTGACCCCGTTATGTATCGAATTTTACATGCTGAACATCATCGTACTGGAAAAAAATGGTGCATATATCCCATGTATGACTGGGCTCATGGATTAGAAGATTCCATTGAAGGAATAACCCACTCACTTTGTACATTAGAATTTGAAGATCATCGTCCATTGTATGATTGGTTTATTGACCAATTAGAAGGTGTGTACCACCCTCGTCAAATTGAGTTTGCACGACTTAATTTAAACTACACAATCATGAGCAAACGTAAACTAAAACAATTAGTGGATGACAAGCATGTGTCTGGATGGGATGACCCTCGCATGCCAACTATTTCAGGTTTACGACGTCGTGGATTTACACCAGCATCCATCCGAGATTTTTCGGATAAAATTGGAGTTGCCAAACGAGATAATATTATTGATGTTGCCCTACTCGAACATTGTTTGCGAGATGATCTTAACACATCTGCACATCGATACATGGCTGTACTGGATCCTCTCAAGGTAGTCATTACAAATTTCCCCGAAAATCAAGAAGATGAACTCGAGGCGGTCAATAATCCAGAAGATGATAATGCAGGCAAAAGAAATTTAACATTCACCAAAGAAATTTACATTGAAAAATCTGATTTCATGGAAGATGCACCGAAAAAATTCTTCCGTTTATCTGTTGGACGAGAAGTACGTTTAAAACATGCATACTATATTACATGCACGGATGCTATCAAAAATGAAAATGGAGACATAGTTGAACTCCATTGTACGTACGACCCTAAAACCAAGGGTGGTTGGTCTGACGATGGGAGAAAAGTGAAGGGCACACTGCATTGGGTTTCTGCAAAATATGCACTCAATGCTGAAATTCGCAATTATGACCACTTGTTTAATACTGAATTTCCTGAAGATGTTGCAGATGGGGATAGTTTTCTATCCAATTTAAATCCCAATTCTTTGATTGTGAATACCAATGCAAAATTGGAACCCGCATTAAAAGATGCAGGTATTGGACAAAATTATCAATTTTTACGCAATGGGTATTTTATATTAGATTCCGATTCAACTTCGACACACATTGTTTTCAATAAAACAGTGGGTTTGCGAGATAGTTGGGCAAAAAAGCAGAAAACAAATTAAATTGCAACCAAAAAAGGAGTCTAAATGAAATATAATAAAATAACATCTGTTTTCGTAGTTTTATTTTTACTTGGGTGTAAAGATAGTGTATCACCAGATGAAATAGTGTGTATTGATATCGACGGTAATGTGTATGAAACCGTACAAATTGGTGATCAAATATGGACAACCACAAATCTTAAAACCACCCATTACCGCAATGGTGACCCAATCCCAACAGGATATAGTAATTCAGAGTGGTCAAACCTAGATGATACAGATACTGGTGCCTATGCAGAGTACCCTGAAGATGAAGATAGTCAATCAGAAGCAACTTGTGGTGGTAATTGTTCTGAAGTATATGGATATTTATACAATTGGTATGCCGTAGATGATGCAAGAGGCCTAGCCCCAGAAGGTTGGCATATACCGACAGATGAAGAGTGGCAAGAGCTGGTAAACTTTTATGGTGGAAGCAGTATAGCGGGTGCATTTTTGA
>CAZCRK010000033.1:15397-17249 GCA_964501035.1 uncultured bacterium | reverse complement strand
TAAAAGGGTGAAAGGGGAAAAGGAAGTTAAAAGGGTGAAAGGGGAAAAGGAAGTTAAAAGGGTGAAAGGGGAAAAGGAAGTTGAAAGGGTGAAGGGGGAAAAGTTTAAAGTAAAATCTCTAAGTTCGAGAAAAGAAGTTTGAAAGATGGAAAAGGAAGTTGAAAGTCTATAAATTGAAACGTTTATATAGTTAAAAGTGGGGCTATATCTCATTTCAAACTTCAAACTTCACCCTTCAAACTTAATTCCCAATGATTTGATTTACAAGTGCTACTATATCAAGCACATTGATAATTGAATCTGCATTAACATCGGCTTGACAAAATGCGGAACCCGATAAGGGATCATTACTACCAATAATTTCACCAACAACCAAGACAATATCCAAAACATTTACAATCGTATCAGAGTTTACATCCCCTTCATGGTTACATGCTTCTGATCCAATTTCATAAAATTCAGTTGTGAGTTGTCGTACATTAAATTTCGGAATACAGGTTGGAGTAAAACGCATCACCAATTTACCATCGGTACCATTAAAATCATGGTCACTATCATCTACCATAAAACCTAAGCATGGGGTTGGGTCTCCCCCATTTTCGGCTAAACAATTTTGAAACTGGGATGCATTATAGGTCAAAAAGTATCCCCAATTTTCCAAAGATGCATCCATAACATAACCATCATTGGCTAATCCATCTTCAGTATCAATGCAATCTGCATGAATATTGATTTCGGATAAAAGAGGTAGAATGGATGCATCACCATAAATGGGGTAATTTAGTCCACCACAATCTGGGCTGGGATTTACAAATACTGCAGAAATAAACGGTAAGCCAAAAATAGCATCAAAATCGGTGCCATCACCATCTTCATCTTCACCTATAAAATTACCCAATCCACTCTCAGAAATCAATCCATCAATGGCATGCCATTCTAGAGTAATATCCCACGGAGTATTGGGTTCTTGAATCCCATCACCATCAAAATCATCACCCAAAACACTCTCGTTTGCATCCCCTTTTATGACAAATCCGCCCACAACTCCTGGTAGGGTATATCCAGGTGGAATAAAACTATATTCTGGGTATTGGCTACTTTCAAAATTAATCGGAAAGGGAATAGATGTTTGCGTAGGTATCGCTGGAAAAAAATCAAAAACAACTGATTGAGTAAGCGAAAATGACCCCACATTTCCAAATGTGCTTTCATCAAAAGCATAGGGATTGTGTGAAGGTAAACCAATAACATTCATCGTTGGCCAAGATAAACCTGCATTCAAATTTGAAGAATATATGAGATTATCCGTTATGGGTAAAATATTTAAATTTGAATAGCAGTCTCCATTAAACTCAACCATCGGATAATAACTACCTTCGGCAATATGACCTGTGCCATCATCATACAAATTTATGTTTAGATTCACACCTGCTAGCGTAAGATACATCTCACCATGGGGGCCGTTGTATGTAGAACTGAAAATATCACCCTGATTGATTGCACCAATGGAAATTTGGATATCCTGTCCATAGATATCGCTTACAAGTAAAGGTACAGTTTGTCTGGCAATATCGTGATAGGTTGCATTAATACCTGATAGTTTATAATTTCCTGCAACGTCTTGTGAGAGTAAAAACGAAGTAAGGATAAATATCATTATATTTATTTTTTTCATACTATTCCTTAAAAATTGAATAGCATATTTTACATACTATCCATTCATTATGCAACAACTAACATAATAAGTTTGAAGGGTGAAGGGTGAAAAGGAGTTGAAAGTCTAAAAAGTTGAAAGTTGATAAAGTGAAAAGTTAAAAGTGGAGTTGTTTCTCATTTCAAACTTCACACTTCT
>CAZCRK010000033.1:5601-15297 GCA_964501035.1 uncultured bacterium | reverse complement strand
TTGGATTTGGATATTGAAGTTTTTTTCACACTTCAAACTTCTCCCTTCAAACTTCCAATGGTTTATCCAATAATCAGATTCACTAAAAGAACAATATCTTGTACATTGATTGTATTATCTGTATTTAAATCTGCTAGGCTGAATTGCTCTGGAGTTGGATTTGCTGCACCTATAATAATTTGAACCATTTGTACCACATCCAAAACATCTATATTTCCATCGGTATTGATATCTCCAATTTGTGCCGTTTGTTGATAGGCATATACTCCGATATTGTCAATGTATATTCCATCACGTTCTACTCCACCATCGGAACTCAAACTAAACCGAAACCATACCGTTTCCTCACCTGCAAGTGATGCAATGGAAACCTGGTCAGTCACCCAATCAGAAATTCCATCATAACCATACTCGTCGGTAAATTGTACTCCTTGACCAGTTCCCCCATTCATGAGTTCACCTTGTAAGGGAATCCAATTATTATTATCCGTGGAGACTTCAACTTGTGCCCAATCCCAACTGGTTTCAATTTGCCATTTTGCAGCATAAGAAATATATCCTGTAGATACATCTGATAAGTTTAAGGGTTCAGCTAATTGCAAATAACTAACTGCATTTGCACCATATATTCCAAATGGACTATCCGTAAATGCGGAATTTCCATTATACGCATCGGATGTTGTTCCCCATGCATTGGTCTCCCAATTTACTAATCCAAATTCTGCACCATCAGAAAACAGTAACACTGGCTCGCCAATGGTGATGGATATGACATTTTCAAAAGTGTAATTGGTATTATCCGACATCGAAACAGTAATATCCACAATATCCCCATTTTGATATGTATTTGATATGCTGAACTCGATAGGAATTGCTGCCGATTGGCGACCATTTAAGGGATTTAAGTTAAATGTCAAATCTTCATCAAGTAATGGTGAAGAAATATTCACATCAATATCTCCATTGGATTCACCCAACCCCTGATTAAAAATGTTTACATCAATCGAATAAGTTTGACCAAATTCAAAATATTCATTATCATATTCAAGGGATGCAGTATAACCTGCACCAACCATCCATGCTGAAAATTGATTTGGGTGTAAATTTTCCTCTGCTAATGGAAGTATCCGATCAGATGATGGCCAAAAACCATCATAATATGCACCTACTTCAGGTGTGTAGGCATAAATTCCATATTCACCATAATAATAGTCAGTTGCCTCTCCATTCACAGTATAGCCCACAGTTTCAATACCCGTTCCCATTGAATAATGGTTATATTTGACCATTTCATTTCCATACTCTCTGAAAATTGTTAAATCGGGTTCTGGAGGTAAAAGTCCAGGTATGTATCCAAATGGGTGAATGAGTAAATTTCCATAACTATGATAGGATAAAATAATTGGGAAATCATGCGATTCAATAAAATTTTTGACTGCTTCTGTTTCGGGTTCTGAAAAGGGTTCGGTTCCACGATAGGTTTGGTCACATCCGTATGGACTTGAACCATCATCATCGTATGCCCACATAAAACTGTAATTCCGGTTTAGATCAATACCATCCCAGTCTTGCGAACAGGTTTCACGATGGTTTTTGCGTTGCATACCCCCACCGTTTGGTGCAATTTGTTGATTATACACCAATCCGTCTGGATTCATAGCTGGAATAAACCAGAGTTCTCTATTTTCAAGAAGTGCAGTTGCTTCGGGATCTGTTCCATAGTTTTCAGTTAACCAATACATATAATAAAACAAATTCATATAACTCATTGGCTCACGTGCATGATGTAATCCAATATACAGCATTTCGGGTTCATCTTCATCTACGTTGGGGTTATCACTAAGTTTAACAGACCATATTTCTCGACCTTCAAGTGTTTGTCCTATCGATTGGATTTCACTGACTAAGTTAGGATAATCGTTATGCAGTTCGTTTAGATGGTCAACAATTTCCTCAAATGTATAATAGCCACCCATTGAACCAGTTCCAAAATCTCGAGTATAATCCGTAGTTAAACGATGCTCATAAAATGACTGTAAATCCTCGTGAACTACCTCAAAGGAAATATTTCTATCTTCGATACGAGTGATATCAGATTCTGATACCGCAAATTCAATAAATACACCCTTTTTCTGATAGACATGGTCTAAGTCAATCCCTATAGATTGAAGTGTAGAAATGGTGGTTTCATCAATGGGTTCAATGCGAATCTGCTTGAACACTTCAGCAGAAAAAAGTATTTGTGTTAACATCAAGATAATTATAGATTTCAGCATACTAATCTCCTATGATAATATTTACAAGTAAAATGACGTCAAGAATATTAACAATATTATCTGAATTCATATCCGCCAACTGCATTTGATATTCTGAAAATTCATTGGTACCTAAAATATTGTTCACAATTTGTACAATATCTAATACATTTAATGCAGAATCTTGATTAACATCACCCTGTTGAGTGGGAAGTCCTCCAACTACATCAAAGTCAAAATAACCTGCCATGGGAAGGTTCTCAACTCGGCCTGTTAAATCAATAGCTTGGATAAAGTATTGTACATTTCCATCTTCAGTTTGATTTGGAAGAAGTGCAACATAACAATTAGGAATATCATCGACACAATAATCTAAATTAATTGATTCATAATCGTCCATTGTTTGATTCTTCCAAAATACTTTCAATTCATCGAATATAAGTCCGGCTTGAGATAAATCATTAATAATTGCTTGTACTTCAAAATTTTCTTGTGGATTGTCTTGATCATTTATTGGATTATGAAAGATTTGAAGCATTTCTAAATCGGGAATGCCCTTTGTTCTACAATGCAAAGCATCTGTGGATTGCCATGAACCCGTAACACCAATGATTTCATAACCTGGCATTGCTTCTTCATAAGATGCGAGTGCATCGTCATCGTATGAACTGTTCATAATAGGCACAAATACCTTCTTGTTTAAAATTAATGAATTGGAATAGGGTTGGTTTTGTGGAGTATAAACACGAAATACTTCCCATGGTTCACCAAATGTATTCAAACTGTTTGCAAACAACTCAGCCACTTCTTCTATTTCATCATATTGTGCATGTGAATTTTGCACAGAACGAATTAATACTTTACTAGGTGACAAAAACTTACCCCAGCAATCAATATGGTCAATGTATGTATTATTGGGGTCATCTATGCCCATATAATTGGAAATTCCATAATAATCTAGCATAATTTGATTCACTTGAGAATCTGTTAAATCTGGATTTTCTTCATATATGAGATTACTCGATGCACCAATGGTATACCCATCAGTCATGTAATTACCCCCTGCAGTTATGATATCACTTGCAAAATAGGGTGTTGATAAATAATCTGACATCTTTTGTGGTGCTTGGTTGTCGTTTGGTCGAGGTCTATTATATGTATGATCAACGACGGATACATCATTATTGCCATCCACTACCCACCATGGGCCATAATCACGCGTCCAATAACTATCAGTAGAACCAACAATAAACTCAACTTGGCTCATATCAACCCCAGCATTCGACATTGAGTTATATGCGCTATTTTGTTGAGAAGATGAAACTAAACAATAAATGATTACATCTTCAGCCATTTCTCTAATAAATGATGTTGAGATACCAAATGGATATCGAATCAACACACCTTGCATGGGTTCAAATTCTGCAATATTTCGAACGGGATATTGAGGGGGATCAGTTTCTCGACCCATTTCATTGATAATGTGTAAATTTTGCAATTCATCTTCAGTAAGTCCAATTGGAAGTTCCTTTTGCAAATCTGTTTCCGCAAGAAGTGGAAGCGAGAAAATCAATAAAAAAAGTATAAATCTCATAATAAAATCCTTAATTCGTTTGGTATTACCAGTATAATTATACATCTAATCCATAACTGTTTGAATGTAAAATTCTGTAACAATTTGTATATGGAATTAAACTAAAATGAAGCGATACAATTTATGATTTCTTGATGGTCGTCATCATTTAAGTCTGTGCAACCGGGGATGAGTAATTCTTTTAACGCTGAATTAGCGGATTCAAAATCACCTTGTTTAATAAATGTTTGGGCTCGAAGGATGTAAATATCATCAATGGTTAGATATGAATCTATGTTTATTTGCGAATAAAGGGTATCTGAAAGTTTATCTCCATTTATGAACGCATAATCAGGATCTAACTCAATAATACTATCCGTTTTCAAAATAATTGAGTCTAAATATTCACTCTCATCTGTGATAAATGACATTAATGAATAATAATAGGATCGACCTACAATCAAATCTTTATCGAATTGGAATGAATTTTCACCATATTCTGCTAATGCTTCTGAAGTATCAATAGCAGATTTATCAAAATATGTTTCTGAATCTTCTCGAAATGTATTCATTAACTCAGAGTCTGAAGAAAGTAATGAATTTGCTTGATATAGAGATGACCATGCAAGTCCTACATATGCAGAATTTAGATATTGGTTTGTATCTGTGTTTAATGACATTGAAAATAATTCCATGGCATCTTCAAATTCATTTTCGACAAATTTAGTCCACCCTTGTTGAATATAATACTTATATTCAAACATTCCTGAATGTTCTTCTAATTCGGTAAAGGGGTTACTACACCCAAAGTAAAACAGTATTAATATGGGAAACAGAATTCTCATTTTAAGAACATCACTTTTTGTGTTAAATGGACATTGTCAAATTTGATTTGTACAAAATAAACACCACTACTCAAATGTGGCGTGGCTTCTGTATTCCAAATTATTTGTTTATACCCTGCAGTTTGAAATCCATCCAAAATAGACGCTACATGTTGTCCCAAAATATTGTAAGCCATAATTTCTACATTCCCATCATGAGGTAAAGAATATGGAATAGTTAAACTTGGGTTAAATGGATTTGGATATGATGGAAAAATTGAAAATTCTTCGGGTAACGGTTCGAGCAAATCAGTATTTACCCACACTGAAAAATCACCAAAAGAATCAATATTTGCAGACAATATATTGCCTGAATATTGTGATTCAATATCGCTCCACTCACCGTCAATGAATTGCATGATTTGGTATTGCCAATATGGTATATCTTCATTTAAAAATACAGTTAAATCAAATTCAACCTTGGCATCACTCATTGATTCTGTATTTTTGTATAAAATTGAAACCGTTGGACTCACTTGAGTAGAGTTTGAACGAGATAGGGATAAATCAATTTCAGATTCATATATCAAAATGGGTTGGTTCTCGTTTGCATGTGAAATGAGTTCTATAATTGCAAAACCTGATGGTGAAGAATATCGGGATAATTCACTGGGTGCAATATATTGAAAACCAAATTTTTGAGTAGAATTGAAATTATTCCGCGCATGATCCCACCCATCAAAATTATAAGTAAACAATCCTGCGCTTGGGAATGAAGTGGTAATACTATATATATTGGTTTCAAGAGGTGCGTTTAAATTGAATTCTTGATTGTTTACACCATCATTTTCATCTACAATGATTAAATCTGTTGAGTCAGCAATCACTTCTTCAGTTGTTAGCATATACACATCATAATATTCTGAATATACTTCATTTTGCAATATTGCGTAATCAATAATGGGTTCTTTTAAATCTATGTAGAAATTTAATGTGTCAGAAACAGATATATATTCAGGATCATTTTCTAAATCATCTCTCCAATAATTCATTGCTGTAACTCGCCAAGAATATTCAGTAGTACCTAATGTATCTAAATACACGCTCCCATTTGAATTGTCTGGAATATAATAATCATCCTTATAACCTAAAAATTCATGTAACAAATCAATATTTACGGTTACTGAATCCTTTCCGCTGAATTTTTTATCTTCTATACTATCTTTCACAACAATGAAATTAGTGTCATCACTTGAAAGTTCCAACCTATAATACAAGGATAATAATGTATCATTATTTAAAAATGTATCAGTATCTATATCCAACAATTCATCACGCGACCATTTAAACTGAAGGGGTAGTGATTCTAGAATTGAATTATTATCAATATCTTTTGGGTAGCGATAAAATAGCTTTGTATTTTCTAAGGTGTCAGAATAGAAAGTCGTTGGATCAGGATTGTAACTAATAAAATCTGGGATTACCTCAAATGATTGAATTAGACTATCATTTCTTTGTTTGATATGAATTGAAAATTGAATTGAGTCTGAATATGTGCCATCTTGAACAAGTATGTTTAATTCATCATGCCCATTCCAGTTTTCAAGAAGGGTAGTAATTGAATAGTTTTTAAGTGCAATATCATTAGAAATTGATATGCTTTCTAATGCGTCTGTTTGAATTTGTTCAGTATTTGAAATACCCCATACTACAGTTTCTGCGTTAGAATCAGGTGCATAGTTCAGTAAACTATTCATATCAACATCCCTGTACTCTACATGAAATAATACATTAGACGTATCTTCTGGAATCCATGAAATATGACCTTCAAAATATACAGAATCCAAAATTAGATAATCATTTACTTGTTCTACAAATATTGGAAAATCGATAGTATCAGAAAAAATACCATCTTCAAGTGCAAATTGAATCGTATCATATCCATTCCAATCACTAAGCAAAGAATCAATTTCAAAATTCATATTTAGCAATGAATTTTCACCGTTGATGATTCCCACTTCCGATAAATGGATATATTCACTCTCGTTAATGCTCCAAACAAAACTGTCCATATTATCTAAAGGATTATCACCATCAAAATTTAGTGAAATGTCAGAGTCAACGTCATATATGTCAATTACAAAACCAACATCTGATGTATCTTCATATATAAATGAAATATCATTTTCAAAGTAAATGGTATCAATTTCTGGAGCATCATTAACGCCTGTAACATGAATTGGAAATTGAATTGAGTCTGAATATGTACCATCTTGAACAAGTATGTTTAATGTATCATGCCCATTCCAGTTTGCAAGAAGGGTAGTAATTGAATAGTTTTTAAGTGCAATATCATTAGAAATTGATATGCTTTCTAATGCGTCTGTTTGAATTTGTTCAGTATTTGAAATACCCCATACTACAGTTTCTGCGTTAGAATCAGGTGCATAGTTCAGTAAACTATTCATATCAACATCCCTGTACTCTACATGAAATAATACATTAGACGTATCTTCTGGAATCCATGAAATATGACCTTCAAAATATACAGAATCCAAAATTAGATAATCATTTACTTGTTCTACAAATATTGGAAAATCGATAGTATCAGAAAAAATACCATCTTCAAGTGCAAATTGAATCGTATCATATCCATTCCAATCACTAAGCAAAGAATCAATTTCAAAATTCATATTTAGCAATGAATTTTCACCGTTGATGATTCCCACTTCCGATAAATGGATATATTCACTCTCGTTAATGCTCCAAACAAAACTGTCCATATTATCTAAAGGATTATCACCATCAAAATTTAGTGAAATGTCAGAGTCAACGTCATATATGTCAATTACAAAACCAACATCTGATGTATCTTCATATATAAATGAAATATCATTTTCAAAGTAAATGGTATCAATTTCTGGAGCATCATTAACGCCTGTAACATGAATTGGAAATTGAATTGAGTCTGAATATGTACCATCTTGAACAAGTATGTTTAATGTATCATGCCCATTCCAGTTTTGTAATAATGAGTCAAGCATATAATACTGAGTGAGATTTCCATTTTCATTATTTACCAATGAGTCCAATATGCTTACATACGTAACATCTGTGTCATCTATATTCCATGTCAAATTAAAATTATCAAGAGGATCCTCGCTTTGTTGATTCAATTGAGGGTTCGAATCTACATCTTCTAACAAAATATTAAAACTCACAAAACTAGTATCTTCTGGAATACTTGTTAGATTATTTTCAAATGAAACGTCCAAGATTGAAATTGGGTCATTTAAAGCATCCACAGTGAGCTCAAATATAATTGAATCAGATAGTGAACGACCATCATTAACAATGACTAAAATATTATCAATTCCATTCCAGTTTGACTTCAAACTATCTATAGTAAATATTCCACCCGAATTTAAAGTTAAAGCTGTTTCATGATCAGAAAAATAACTCCAATTTAATTCATTTAAATCAAATGGTAATTCATTTAATATTGGATCTGAATCAATATCGAAATATGAGACTTCAAGTTCTACCGAAAGAGAATCTTCTTGAACAGATGTTAATCCATTTGCTAATTCAAAAGAAATTAATTCAGGGGCATCATTAACACTATAAATTGTCAACATAAACTCTTGAGAATACATATTATTTTCATCTTGTCCATCATCTGCTGTAATAGTAAACATTTCAGCTCCATTAGCATTTGGAATTAATGAAATATTACATTCTCCTGTTGCTTGATTAAACTCAATGTCAAGTAAATCTGATTCATCTGGTGTTAATGAATAATGTACTTCTTGATTTATCTCATCACTTGGTATATAATCAACAATTGTAACATTGTTAACTAATTCTGAATCATCTTCATTAACGGTAATATCATATTCTGATAGAGTGAAAATTGGGTAGTCATTCACAGGAATAACCGTTAGTGTAAAGTAGGTTGTATCTGAAGATAAACCATCATTTACAATGACTTCAATTTCAACTAAACCATTCCAATCTAGGCTTGGTGTAAAAATTGCCATATTTTCTTCAACTTCTGCGATTGCATTACCATCAAGTATATTCACACTAAACTCTAATGGATCGTCCTCTTCATCAAATGCAGAAAAAACTTGATTCAATACTGTATCCTCATCAATTGATTGATTTTCAATAGTATCTAATACTGGTGGGTCATTTTGAGCTAAAACAGTTAAAGTAAATGACTCACTCGCCATATCTCTTTCTTGTTCATCATCTGCATAAATTGTAACAAGGATATCTCCAAAATAATTTTCATCTGGATATACAAATAGAGAGTCGCCATTCACTATTGGTGTTGCATTTCCATCTACAAACGCTGTAAATACAATTTCATCACCATCTACATCGTTTACTGAAAGTTCATACTCGAATGTTGAGTCTTCGAAAATACTTTGATCCTCAATTATGTCTATAATCGGTGCATCATTAACGGGAATGACTGTAATAACAAAATCATCTTGATCTATAAATTCTCCATCAGAGACACTTAAGTTAACTAAAATATCACCGTACCAGTTTTCATCAGGTGTAATTAATAAAATATTTTCACTAATTGAAAATGTTGAATTACCATCAACCCCACCAGAAATATTTAAATTTTCTGTATCTGGATCTTCAACAATAATTAGTTGGGAATATGTATGGTCTTCATCAATAGTTTGATTGCTAGTTGATTCAAGTACTGGAGGGTCATTGATAGAATTAACGATTAATGTAAACTCTTGAGAATCTTCTAAAAATCCATCTGAAACTACAACGGATACAATTATATCACCGTGGAAATTTTCATCTGGGTAGACGGAAAGAAGTGTCCCTTCAACATATGCATTTGCATTTCCATCTATTCCAGCAGAAAAAATTAAATCTTCCGAGTCAGGGTCAGTAGCAGACAACTCAACTTCATAAAATGTATCCTCATCAATATTTGCATCAATTATTGGTGCTAAAACTGGTGGGTCATTTTGAGCTAAAACAGTTAAAGTAAATGACTCACTCGCCATAT
>CAZCRK010000033.1:0-5501 GCA_964501035.1 uncultured bacterium | reverse complement strand
TGTATCCTCATCAATATTTGCATCAATTATTGGTGCTAAAACTGGTGGGTCATTTCCTTCTAATATTGTTAAAACAAACTCATCTGAATCTTCAAATTCAGAATCAGTGACTGTTATTGAAACAAGTATATCTCCTGTAAAATCTTGATTTGGTGTTATTCGTAATAGCTGATCATCAATTTCAAAAAGGGCATTTCCATCTACCCCACCAGAAAACTCCAAATTAACATTATCAACATCTTGCGCTTCTAAAACATATTCAAATGGAATATCTTCAAATGATGTTTGATCTTCAATTTCAGTCAAAATTGGAGGATCATTTACTGCAGTTACATCAATCGACAACGAGTAAATCTCGCTTTCATTATTTTCATTTTCATTATCGTCGACCAATACATTTACAACAAGATCACCAAAATAGTTCAAATCTGGTGTAATATCTAAATCACTGAATGAATAATTATCACCTTCTAATACTAATAAATCATGTTCGTTTGGAAACACGTTATCTACGTCATTTACATCAAGATTTAATAAATTCAAACTGAGTGTATTATCCTCTAAAATACTTAACTCAACTTGTCCTTCGATAACTGGTGCATCATTTTGTGGATTTACTGTTAATGTAAACAAAGCTTCGTCTGTCAACTCGCTATCACTTACTGTAATTGAAACTTGAATTTCTCCATTCCAATCAATCAATGGAGTAAGTGTTAACACATTTTCTACAATATTTAATGTTGAGCTTTCATCTGTTTCAACTGAATATTCTAATTCATCTTCATCTATATCAAATGCTTCAATTACCCATGTAAAATCTTCATCTTCATTTATTTCTTGGTTTTCAATTTCTTCAATAATTGGAGCATCATTAATTGGTGTTACAGTTAATGATAAAAACACCGATTCACTTAAACTATTAATAGGTTGGCCATCATCTACCTGAATTTCAATTAACAATAATCCGTTATAGTTTTCATCTGGATACACTGTATTCTCGACAACGGAATAATTTTCACCCTCATTGATAACAAGTGTAAAATCATCAGGCCAATTATTATCCTCATCAACTACGGTTATATGAGATAATTCTAACAAAATGGATGAATCTTCATCAACATTTAAATTTTCAGTACTTACAATCTCTGGTTGAATATTATTACAGTTTCCAACCACTATAACTACTTCAGCTAATTCACTTTGTTGTGGGTCTAGTTGTCCATTAGTAAGTCCATCGTCCACAATGTAATATTTTATTGTGTCATTGCATATAAAATCGGTATCAGGAGAATAAGTAATATTGGGAGGACTTCCTAAAATGATCCCATTTTCTGTTAATTGCTGGATATGAAATGTGAGATTATCATTCTCTACATCTTCACCAAATAAAATTATATCAATCGAAGTGTTTAAGGGTGTCTCAACAACTTGACTTTGTGCAATTGGTGCATCATTCACTTGAACTACAGATATTTCAAATTCTAATGTATCAGGGGAGGCTCCATTTTCTCCCCCATCTTTAGCTAAAACTATAACTTCTCCTGATGTTGTAATACCTTCAGTTGGCGTCCAACTTAACAAACCAGTTTCAGTAACTACAAAATCTACTGGACCCTGTATAAGTTCATACAAAAATTCTGTATCATCCACATCTTCTACTACCAACTGATGGGTCCACTCAATATCTTCTGTAGCTTCAGTATCAGGTACAGATACAATAATTGGTGCATCATTTACAGGAAACACTAATATATCTAAACCAAATATTTCACTAGAGTTTGAACCATCACTTACAACAAGAGGAACTATCAAAGAGCCAAAATAATTGGATGCAGGTATCACCATATCTTCAGCAAGTGAGTAATTTTCTCCATCCATTAGTGTTAATACAAAATCCTCAGGATTACTATCTTCATCAACAATAGTTAAATCATCTAATGTAATTTCTCTATTTCCATCCTCAGCGATTGAAATATTAACTTGTCCTGTAACTTCAGGGGGTTGATTTATATTAGTTACAGAAATTACTACCACATCAGAATTTGAAATCCCATACGGGTCAGTTACAGTAAGCATACATGTAATATCGAGAACTTCATCATCCATTAATACATCTGGAGCTATAAATATAGGGTTTAAAATTGAATTATCATTATATTCTAAGCCTCCATAGTCTGACGTCCATTCAATTATTAGTACATCAATACTATCATCGTCTAAAACTTCACCATTTAATTGAACAGTAGCACCTTCTGATACTGATTGAAGAGTACCTGCATCGACTTGTGGAGTTTCATTTGGCTCATCTAATACGGTGATGACAATATCATCTGAATTGCTTCCACCAAAGGGGTCAGTTACAATGAGTGTAAAAGTATAATCACCACTTCCTTCTAAAGAATCCGTAAGGGATATTTCATTACTAACTAATTCATTATCATAATACCACTCATAGATTAAACCATCTCCATCAGGGTCAATACTAAGCTCTCCATTTAGAGTAAAATTTTCAGAAGTTATTGTTAATGGGTCGCTGTCATGGGGAATTTGAACCGATAAATCATCCCCTGCATTTGCAATAGGCTCCGTATTGCTTTCTTCAAGAACAGTTACAATAACTTCATCACTATTTGATGCCCCATAGGGATCAGTAACAACCAAAGTAAAAATGTAATCACCCACTCCAGATAATGTGCCAGTGTAAATTTGGTTAAGACTAATTGACTCACCATCAAAAAACCATTCATACTCGAGTGTATCATCTTCAGGGTCAGAACTATTTTCCCCACTCAAAATAAATTCTTCTGAATCCACGGTTTCTGGGTCACCATCATGAGGAATGCTTGCCTGGATGTCATTTCCAGCATTTGATATGGGGGTTCCATTTGGCTCTTCCAATACTATTACATCAACCTCATCACTATGATTGGAACCGTACATATCAGAAACATTAAGTACAATTGTATGCGTACCTGCCCCATCAAGTGTTCCAGAATAAATTGAATTATTTCCAATTATATTTTCGTCATACTTCCACTGATATGTTAACGCATCTCCATCTAAATCAGAACTACTATTCCCATTTAAAGAAAAATTATCAGAGGTAACTGTAAGCGGATCACCATCATGAGTTATATTAACTTGAATATCATTGCCAGCGTCTGCAGTCGGAATGGAAACAAAAATAGAATTAGACAATGCAGATTCTTCTGTATTTTGAGCGGATACTGCATATTCATACAACACTCCATTTATCAACCCGTTATCAGAATACATTTCTTGTGAAACATCTTGGGTAAATATTTCATTTCCATCTCTATACACACGAAACTGAATTACATCTGCTTCGGTATGAGCATTTTCCCATTGAATTGTAAAACCGTCTTCGGTACCGCTAAATATATTCAAATTAATTGGAGTATGGTTTGCATAACCAGGTGAACCAAATTCTTGCTCTCCGAAATCACCATCTTCCACAAGTGGACTATTATTAAATAAAATATCTGCTTGATGTTCACTAATTCCCCAGTTAGTTCCATCATCATTTAATTCAACGCTATTCTCTATGCTTGGATTTAATTTAAATTCAGTTGAATAGCCCCGTTCAGTGCAGAAATCAGTACAATCTTCACCGTTGGCTCCTTCATATTCTATTCTGTCAATAACTTGAGATTCAACATCTTGTAACTCAATAATCGCAGATGCATGACTTAAATTAGAAAAGTTTAACCAATAGGCATTTTCTAAAACTTCTGCAGATTCAAATCCTTCTAAATATTCATCATGGGATTCATCTCTTCGAGGGTCATTTTCTGGGAGATAAATTAGACCTTCACTATCTGAAAAATAACCAAATTCACCGATGAAAAATGCATACGATTTTGCAGAGATTATGAATGATGATTGAATTTGAAATTGTGCAGTGTGGCTTACTCTAAACATCCAATTTTGAAGATTTACATCATTTTCTGTAGTGTTAAATACTTCAATGTAATCCGGAAGTTCACCTTCAGAACGACCGAAAAATTCAGTAAACACAATATCTCCTGGAGATGTAGCAAAAACAAGTGATGAAAATACACCAAATAGAAAGTAAACCCATCTATTTGTTAATTTTTTAGTTAGTTGTGTGTAAATAGTTGCCATTATACCAAAGGATAATTTGCATTACCCTTTGGATTATATCAAAATGAACTCATCACAAAATTGATATTTTTTTCAAACTAATAATTAGGACTTTTAAAACTCGAGAGTTACACCACCAATAGGCATTGTTTTATACTGATATATTGCTTCTTTTGTCCCATTTTGATTATAGGATAAATCCCAAATATTATTTCTATCAAAAATATTGATAAAATCAATAAATGTAACAATGTTAAATGTTTCAAAATGATATCTTTGTAAAAGCATAATATCAAATCGCTTATATGAATCGTAACGGGAAGCATTCCAATCTGCTCCCTCATCAACCGTCCAATCAAATAACTCGGGGTGGTATGTTTTTTTTGTATATGGTTTTCCACCCATGTATGCATAACGTATAGTTATTTCAATTTCATCAGCTAATGGATTTAAAGGACCAAGTACATTTAACCACCACTTATCTCGAATGTCCCTATACCACTGTTTTTCCCATAAACGAGATTTCCAGCCTGCAATAAGTGTCAATTGATGTCCAAAATCATACTCGGAATCAATCCATATATTTGCCATAGAATTGTCATGAATTGAATGTGTATTGTTAAATGCATTTTGGACATTTTTGGTTTGACTTTTACTCCATGCATAACTCATAAGCCAATGCCAATTATTGGTTAGTTTTTTCTGTAAGAAAAACTCAATACCATAACTTCGTGCTTCACCTTCAGTTAGCCAATGATTTCTATGGCTTAATTCAACATCATTTTCATCGGGAGTGTACGTCCAATAATATTTAGATGGAATATTGCCATATTCTTTATAAAATGTTTCAATGGATCCTTTAAAATCATATGCAAACAAATATTCTATACCAATTACAGCTTGATCTGAATACTTGGCTTTCATATTCTTATTTCTTCCTTCATTATCAACATACAAGATTATATAATTTGGATACTGATAATGACGTCCTGCACCACCATGGATGGTCGTAACCTGGTTTATTTTAAATTCCCAGTTAAATCGAGGTGAAAAAACTATTTCATCAGTTACATCAAAATAATCTGCTCTAAACCCACTCGAAATTTTAGTTCGTTTTCCAACAGGAAATTGTAATTGGACATAATTTGATAATTTAATAGATTTTTCATTAACTTTAAACATCCAATCTTCATCTTGACAAAATAGTATTCCTTCTGAATCTGGTTCCTCAATTAAAACACTATCCGGTATATCCCAATTTTCTCCGTTCCAATAAAGCGAATCATACTGGAATTCCCAATTATTTCCGTTCCAGTAAGTAGTATCATAAGAATAAATTGTATCTGCTTCAGCCCATTCGTCATAATTTGAGTTAT
>CAZCRK010000032.1:0-17443 GCA_964501035.1 uncultured bacterium | reverse complement strand
ACGAGTTACAAAGTTTTTCCCATGATTATAAAATGAGGTTCAAACTTTGGCCTTGATGAACCCATAATCGTGCATATTTTACAAAACTTAAATAAATGCGTACAAGCATTTAATGTATTACTTTAAGTAAAATTTTACTAAAACTATATTAAGTGTATGTTTATTAGTGATTTATATTAATAAATAATTTCAGATAAATAAACGTTTTATGGCAATTTTTAACCATTTTTCGGCTTTTTGTCGCTTTTCAAACCACCAAATTTCCGATTTTTGAGAAATCCTAGTATCCATGACAGATTTTAGATGACTAAATGCCTTGAGCCCTTCGGGACCATGTACTCGACCTAACCCGCTCAAACCAATTCCGCCAAAGGGTAAATCTGCAATTCCATATTGGGTCATAACGTCATTTATTGCTATCGATCCTGCTCTAAGTTTATTCACAATTGAATGTAGGTGAGACGTATTCTTACCAAACACCGAAGCACTGAGACCATATCCTGTGTTATTTGCTTTTTCAATAACATCTTCATCGGATGTAAATGATGTGATAGTTAAAACGGGGCCAAATGTCTCCTCTTTTGAAATATCCGCATCTAACGGAGGATTCACCACAATTGTAGGTGGAATAAACCATGTATTGTCTTCACTTTCACCTTCAATAATGGTACATAAATTTTTGACCGCACTTATTTGATCATTAATTTTACTAATTCCAGCTTCAACCGAAATTGCACCGACCTGACTATTAACATCACTTCCAGATTTTATTTCTTTTATCTTATGTGATAACTGATCTAAAAAGGAATCAAAAATACAAGCATGTACAAATACACGCTCTACCGAAGTGCAGGTTTGTCCAGCATTACTGAATCCCCCCCAAAGTACCGCATTTACCGTACGTTCTATATTGGCATCTTCTAAAACGATAAGTGGGTCTTTCCCGCCCAGTTCTAAAATAACAGGTTTGAACAGAGGTGCACATGCTTCTGCAATTTTACGTCCAATAACCGTACTGCCTGTGAAACAAATAATATCCGTATTGTCTGACACTACCAATTGATTTCCCACATCACCGCCACCATAGACAACTTGAAATACATCCGGCATATTCGTAGAATCATCCCAGACCTTTTTCAGCAATACTGTAGTAAGGGGTGTTTGTTCAGATGGTTTCAAAACAACCGTATTTCCAGCAAGCAATGCTTCAACAACAGGCGTCAATGTTAAAATTAGTGGATAATTCCACGGTGAGATTATACCTGCTACTCCCATAGGTTCATATTGTACCCATGCCTTTTTGGTTTTCATAAGTCCAACTCGTCGTTTCTCTTTCTTCAATGTCCGTCGAGCTATTTTAATGGATTCTTTTATATGTTCAAGTGAGGTAAATATTTCCAACAATCCCTCAGATGATTTTTTACCCGTTTCAGCACAAATGATATCAATGAAATTATCCATCTCTTGCGTAACTACAGTTTGAAACTTTTTGATTACTTTGCCTCGTTCTTTAACGGATAATGCACCCCATTGCGTATGCTGTTTTGCTTTTTCAAGAATTGTTTCAACATCTTCAAATGGGGTAATTTGGATTGTTTCTATCTCTTTACCCGTCGCGGGATTAAACACTTCAATATGATTTTTTTGCAATCTACAACTCATTTAGTCCTCTTTCTCTGGAAATTTGCTCATGGCATACTCGGCTAAAGCAGTAATAGTCAAGCTGGGGTTCACCCCCAAATTAGCGGGGACAGATGAACCATCGATTACGTATAACCCAGGATAGTTATACACTTCGCATTGCTCATTTATAACACCATTTTCCACCGAATCTGAAATAACTGCACCCCCTAAAATATGGGCAGTTGTGGGGATGTCCATTAACGTGTCCATATAGGATGTTAGTGAAGTTCCATTTATTTGTTTTGCAATATGTTCAGCCACTTTTTCACCAACGGGGATATGAGATGGTATGGGTTGGCCATCACTTAATGAACTGCTCATTGATTTACGACCCAACTTCCACCATTTCCTTTGAAATTTTAACTTGATGTGATTTTTTATGGGTTGCATAACAAGCAAAATGACTGATTTTTGAGACCATTTTCGGGGAAAGAAATTTCCCAAGGTTTGTAACGGATGTTGAACACACATGAATATCCATTTTAACAGATTAGGAAATGGAGAATTTCTATTAACAATATGTGTGGTTAATAACCCCATTGCATTTTGTCCTTCTCCATATCTAACGGTTTCAATACACGTATCTTTATCTGGGTGAAATAATGCAGAAATTGCAATCCCTTTTGAAAAATCTTTAGATGGTAATTGTTTTGATTTTACTCCAATAATTGCCTCAGAATTAGTTCTCACAACATCACCCAGTTTATCTGATAAATTCACTAAACTTCCATTTAATTTACAGGAAAATAAAAGTTTAATTGTCCCCATGACTCCACCAGAACAAATTACTTTTTGTGCGGTAATTGACCTTGATTTTCTAAAATATCCAATTGGGTTTTTAACGGAAACTGAATACCCTCCCTCAATTGGATTAATTTGGGTTACTTCGGACTTGGGTTTAATAACCACACCTAATTGTTCAGCTAAAAATAAATAATTTTTATCAAGAGAGTTTTTTGCATTGTATCGACATCCAACCATACATCCACCGCAAAACGTACACCCTACCCTATGTGGTCCTTTCCCGTCGAAATATGGGTCCTTGCTTTCTTTTCCTGATTCACCAAAGTAAATTCCCACATCCACTTGAGACAGTGAGTCCACACAATTATGGTCTTTGGCATAGTTTTCTAAGAATTGGTCAGTTTCACTTTTAACTGGAGCAGGTGTAGTTCCTAACATTTTTTTGGCTAATGAATAAAATGGGATCAGTTTTGATTTCCAGGAATTATCAGGCCAACCATTATTTTCAAATGCATTATCAGATGGAACTAAATGCGTATTTGCATAACCTAAACTACCACCTCCAACACCGGATCCATGTAAAATAAATACATGCTTCAAAAATGTCATGCATTGAAACCCCGTCATAAACAGTTTGGGAAACCAAAGATATTTTGGGGTATTCCAATTTGTTTTTGGGAAGTCAGTATGTGTGAATCGTTTGCCTTTTTCAAGCACAAGAACTTTATACCCCTTTTCTGCCAAACGAAGTGCAGACACAGACCCGCCAAATCCTGACCCTATTATAATAACATCGTAATCATTTTTATGTTTTGGTATTGGATTCACTCTCGAAGTTATACTTAATTGTTAAAATAATAAAAGTGTTATATTATGTCCTAGATTTAGGAGATGCACAATATCGTCAATTTTTAGGGAAATACCGAAAGGGATTTTATATAATGGGTGGATTAAGATATTCGTATTTACATGGTTATGATTATAACTCACATAAAGTACAAACAGATAATAAATTTGGCATGACTTTCGGAATTGGATATCGAATCTTTAGTAAAATGGGATGGTATTGGGGAACCAGTTTGTTTGCTGGTCGGTACTTTAAGGCACAAGATTTATATTTAGAAGGTGCATATGATAGTGAATCAAAAATGATTTGGGATTTTGAATTACTAAAAATTGGACGCACATTTTAATTTGAAACAATTAGAAATTTATTTTAAAATACTTTCTCTAAACCTTCGAATAAACTGTAAATCCATTTTATGACCACCATTAAACAAAAATAAATCTACATTTGCTTTTTGTTCTTTCAAAACTTCATACGCTAATTCTGATGCTTTTGCTGGCACTGTATTATCTTTTTTTCCATGTCCAATTAAAATTGGTGTATTCAATTGATCGGGATGGATTTTAACTTCATTTGCTTTGGGGTCTCGCATGAATCCAGCAACAGGAAACACCCCACCAAATATAATATCTAATTTCAAAATAAACTCAAAACAGACTAATGCTCCTTGAGAAAATCCCATCACATAAACATTTTTCGGATTATAGTGTCTAAGGACTTTATCCTTAATAAATGAATGGAGTAGTTGAGTTGGTTCATCTACTTCCCAGTTACCAGGAGTAATTTCAAATGACCATGATTTTTCGTTTGGACTTAAATCCACATCATAGGGAGCTTCGGGTAAAAACCAGTGTGTATCGGGTAACTTTGCAGATTTGACAATAGGTAAAAAACTACTTTTATTGCCTTTCCAGCCATGAATACCAATCACAGCTCGGACAGGATTATCACTTGTTTTTATCTCTTTAAATTGGAGAGTCAATTTTTATTTAGTAAGGAACTTATTTGAAATATCGTAAAAAGTACCAGGCAATTGCCATACCCAATAAACTTACTACTGAAACATCTATCGCAAACCCAATGGTAAATGTGATGATTTGTAAATTCAGTGTAAATGGATCCCAACCGAGTGGTAAGGTTGTCAAGAAAAATTCTCTCACAACTCCTTCGGGAATAACAAGACCAATGAATTGACTTAATCCTGTAGCAATTGCTGCTCCAAGTATAACAATAACCAACACAAACCAAATAGACCGTTTGCCAGTTTGCCGCATTAAGCAGCACCTAGCATAGATTCAAATATTCCTAATCCATCCATTGAATCAAGTATGTTTTCTGCGGCACGTTCAGGGTGTGGCATCATTCCTAGAACATTTTTCTTCTCATTCATAATGCCAGCAATATCCAACATTGATCCATTGGGGTTACCTCCATTTACTGGAGCATACGTAAAGGCAATTTGGTCATTGTCTTGAAGTTGTTTTAACATATCATCACTTGCCATGTAATTACCCTGTCTATGAGCAATTGGCATCGTTAAATGTTGACCTTTACTTAAATTTTGTGTAAAAATTGAATGCGTTGTTTCAACTTGAAGAGTAACATTTTGGCTTAAAAATTTAACATACTTATTGTTAATGAGAGCTCCTGGCAAGAGTCCAGATTCAACTAATATTTGAAAACCGTTACAAATTCCAATGACTGGTTTACCTGCATTTGCTTCTGCAATAACTGATTCCATAATTGGAGAAAATCGGGCAATTGCCCCAGAACGTAAATAGTCACCATATGAAAAACCACCTGGAACTAAAATTGCATCATATTTTGATAAATCATTTTCTTTATGCCATACAAAATCAACAGATGTATTCAAAATATGTTTTAAAACATGATATGCATCATGATCACAATTTGAACCTGGAAAAACAGTGATAGCAAACTTCATTCACTCTCCACAATTTCAAAAGAATATGATTCAGTATTTGGATTTGCAAGTAATTTCCTGCATGCTTCATCTGTCACTGTTTCAGCTTTTGCCTTGTCCATATTGTCAAATGTCATTTCGATATATTTTCCAATCATCATATCTTCGAAACCATCAATACCCATTGATTTTAATGCATGACCTGCAGTTTTCCCCTGTGGATCTAAAATTCCATCTTTATATTTTACATAAATTTTAGCTTTCATGATACCTTCCTAACTTTCCTTTATTTCCTTATTATGGTTCAAGAAATGTCTGATAATCCCCATAACAATATAATAGCTTACAAAAAACATTAACACTCTGTACTGCATATTCCAAAGAAACGATGCAAAAAACAAAACAGTAAATAAACCTACACCCACCAACGCAAAAGTATTTGATTTTCCTGAAGATAAATTCAATAATGGAAATTTGGCATATTTAACCCTACTTACCATCAAAAATGATGTTGAAAATATTATCGGTAAAAGTAATCTAGGCTGAGAATACTCTGGGTTTCCCAATTTGATATGCTCAATAAACAATACTAATGAAGCAATAGCTAAAGCATTTACAGGTGTTGGCAATCCTGTGAAAAATGCAGATGGTTGTTCAGTTGATTCTATGTTAAATCGAGCCAAACGAATTGCCCCCATAATCATAGGAGTAGATGCTATTATCTCACCTGACAACCCTGGCATGTTTTGAGTGTATAAATGGTAGATCAGAACAGATGGAGCAAGACAAAACGAAACCATATCTGCCAATGAATCTATCTCTTTACCAAAATTACTGGTTATACCAAATAATCTTGCTAATTTACCATCAATAGAATCAAATGCTCCAGCAAACAAAATTAAGTAGCATGCAATTTCTACATTTCCTGCTTGTGTATTTAGTATTGCCAAAAACCCTAAGAACAGATTTAGCAACGTGAACAAACTAGGTAAATGATGTCTCATTTTCATTTGAATGTACCAATCACTGTTTTATTACCTTGAACAACATCATCCAAATTTACATTGATTTTAAAATCTGCTGGTACGATAATATCAACTCGCGACCCAAAACGAATAAATCCAAGTCGGTCACCTCTATTCACAGAAACACCAGGTTTCATGTAATTCACAATCCTTCGTGCAATCCAACCTGCAATTTGTTTGATCTTAAACTGATTTCCGTCTTGGGTTTCAAACAGTGTAATGGTCTGCTCATTGTCCAACGATGCCTTATGCTTAAATGCTGCAAAGAACTTTCCATAATTGTACGTATAATCAACAACCTTCGCATCAATTGGAACACGTTGACAATGTACATTAAACACAGATAGAAAAATTGAAATTTGTTTTGCATCACCTAACACAGGATCATTTACATCTATAATTTTTACAATTTTACCATCAGCAGGTGAAAGAAAATTATCTATTTTATCATCCACGCTACGAACTGGATCTCGAAAGAAATACAGACAAAATACGGTTAACAATGCCATTGAAATGTTCACCCATTTCAGTGCATTAATCTGAAAGTATATTTGAATTCCAGTCCCAATTAGAACAAGACATATTATAGGAATTAAAATAATCTTTCCTTCAGGTGCAATCATTATAGAATACCAACTTTGGTTAAATTATTTATAATTCGTTCATTCACATTTCCAGTTTCTGGGATAAATTCTTCACCAGTTAACTGAGCAAACAATTCCATGTACCTTTTGGAGAGTGAAATTCGAATTTCATCGGATAATTCTGGTGGTGTACCCTCCCCAGAGAACCCTCTATCAATCAACCATTGTCTAATATTTTCTTTATCTAACATTAGCTGAGATTTACCAGCATTGTAGCGTGCTTCATATTCATTTGCAACCCAATATCTGCTTGAATCTGGGGTATGAATTTCATCAATAACAATTAATTCATCATCTACTATTCCAAACTCATACTTTGTATCAACCAAAATTAGACCCTGTTTTTCGGCCCAGTCTTGTCCAGCAGAGAATAACTGCAATGCATAGTCTTCTGCTTTTGCATAAATTTCTTCTTCAACTAATCCATTAACAATTTTTTCACGCGAAATTGGTTCATCATGTAAACCATATTCAGCTTTAGTTGATGGTGTTAAAATTGGTGTATCAAATTTCTGATTTTCTTTTAAACCCTCAGGTAAATCAAATCCATACTGGCCATTAATACCACTTGAATATTCTCTCCATAAACTTCCTGTTATATATCCTCTAACAATAACTTCAACAGGTAGTGTTTTAGCTTTCTTTGCCACTAACACTTGAGGGTCAGGGGTTGTGATGATATGATTTGGTGCTATGTGTTTTGTTTTCTCAAACCAAAAATTAGCAATTTGAGTTAATATTTGTCCCTTAAATGGTATGGTTCCAAGGACATGATCAAAAGCTGATACTCTATCCGAAGTTACCATAATCATTTTATCTTCCAATAAGAAATTATCTCTAACCTTCCCTTTATAATGTGTTCCTAAATCAATTGAAAAATCATTTAAAGTGTGTTGTAATTGTTCTTGTATTTTACTCAATCTTATAGCTCCAATCTCTTAAATACTTTGTTAATATTAATTAGTACTTTATTCAAATCAAACAGGGTTTCAATTTCAGATTCATTCATCAAATTCATAATTTCAGAATCATTCATTAATAATTTTTTAAAATCTTTACCCTCTTCCCAAACTTGCATTGCATTTCGTTGAACCATAGCATAGGCGTTTTCGCGAGTTACTCCTTTATTCACCAACGCTAAGAGAACCTCTTGACTAAAAATAAGTCCACCTGTTAGGTTTAAGTTTTTCATCATATTATCAGGATACACTAACAAATTATCCATTAAGGCAATCATTTTATTGAGCATATAGTCCATCATAATAGTTGAATCAGGTATTATCACTCGTTCAACGGATGAGTGGGAAATGTCTCTTTCATGCCAAAGAGCAACATTCTCAAGAGCAGCATGAGCATTTGCTCTCAGTAACCGAGCAAATCCAGTCATTCGTTCAGTAATAATGGGATTTCGTTTATGCGGCATTGCTGAAGACCCTTTTTGCCCTTTTGAAAAAAACTCTTCAGCTTCTAATACTTCAGTCCGTTGCATATGTCGAATTTCAACAGCAATTTTTTCTATGCTCGCACCAATGAGTGCTAGAATAGTCATATAATGTGCGTGATGGTCTCGTTGCACAACTTGACTAGAGACGGTGGCAGGACTTAGCCCAAGTCTTTTGCAAGCCTCTTCTTCAACAGATGGATCTAGGTGTTGGTATGTTCCCACAGCACCAGAAATTTTTCCGGTTGCAATACTCTTTACAGCCTCTTCCCAACGCTCAATATGTCGTGTAAATTCTTCACTCCATAATGCAATTTTTAATCCAAATGTAATTGGTTCAGCGTGAATACCATGCGAACGACCAATTTGAAATGTTTCCTTGTGCTCACTTGCTTTTTTTCTGAGTATATCTTTAAATAAAATTAACTTTTCTAAAATTAACTCACCAGCCTCTTTACACAGTAAGGCAGTGCTTGTATCAAGTAAATCAGATGATGTCATCCCCATGTGAATAAATCGAGATTCAGGTCCAATATTTTCAGCCAAATTTGTAAGAAATGCAATTACATCATGATGGGTTGTCTCTTCAATTTCTAAAATTCTTTCAACAGAAAATGAAGCTTTTTCTTTAATTACTTCCACAGCTTCTTTGGGTACTTTTCCCATATCACTGAGCACTTCTGTAACAGTGATTTCTACATCTTGCCACGTTTTGTATTTATTTTGATCCGACCAAATATGCCCCATTTCAGGAGTTGTATATCTATCTATCATTTAAAATCCCCATAATTTTGATTTTGGCTCTTCAAGAGTTAATGGAATTTCTAATAATTCACCATCTCTCAATACATTTAAATCAATGACATCACCCACTTTGTGAAATCCTTCATCGATTACTCTGATTATATCTTGTGGACTATTCACTTTTTTTGAATCAACATGTAAAATTACGTCGCCTATTTGTAATCCTGCTTGTTCCCCACTTGATTGTTCTTCAATATCAGTAACTATCACTCCATCTGATGTGGGTAAATTAAAGTATTGTTGGATAATTTTATCAATTTTTTGAACGTGAACACCCGTTGTATAATTTCTTTCAACTTTACCATACTTTTTCAAATCTTCTGTGACTTCCTTTACCCGATTAATTGGAATTGCAAACCCAATTCCAATAGAACCGGTTGTTCGGTTTGACCCCGTCATTATAAACGTATTTATCGCAATAACATTCCCCAATGCATTGACCAAAGGACCACCACTATTTCCCGGATTGATGGATGCATCTGTTTGAATCATATCTTGATACACATGTCCGGATTCTTTTAAACCAAAATCCATGTTTACACCACTTATAATGCCCGATGTTGCAGTAGGTTGTTCAGACACTGAAAAGAGTCCCAATGGATTGCCTAAAGCGATTGCCCATTCACCGACTATGAGCTCATCAGAATCTCCTAATGAAGCAGATGGGAATACATTTCCATCAATTTTTAATAACGCTAAATCGGTTAACTGATCTGAACCAATCAATTCAGCTTGATATCTGTCCCCACCCATTAGAGTAACAATTATTTCATGTGCATTTTCTACAACATGTGTATTCGTAACTACATATCCATCAGAACTTATAATTACACCTGACCCTAAACTTTCAACTTCGTATGTACGTGTATAAGGGAAAAAACTACCCCAAAATGGATTACTAAAAGGATTGACTGCACGTTGTTTTTTGAGTTGAGTGACATTAATTCCAACTACTGATGGGGATGCTACTTCAATTGCACGGGTTATTGCTGTGAATCGTGATAATTCAATATCATTTGTTGGAATCGAGTTTTTTGTTAAAAGCCAAAATCCAAACGCAAAACAAACTAATATAGTGATAATTTTTAAACTAGTTTTCATAACTCACATTTTTTAAAAAAAGTCCATGGGCTGGCGCTCTTACAACTGATAATGTTGGATGTTTTCCATTAAGAAATTGTGTAAAATCGTCAATGGAATATCTTCCACGTCCAACTTCAACCATAGTGCCTACTAAAAACCGAACCATATGTTGCAAAAATCTATTTGCAGTAATATTGAAAGATAGCTCTTCTCCATTTTTCTCCCACTCAGCAGAAAATATTGAACATATTTTATCTTTAACTTCTGCTGTTGCTTTGCAAAAACTCGTAAAATCATGTTTACCCAATATAAGTTCTGCACATTTATTCATATTTTCAATATCAACATCCCATTTTAGCACCCAAGATGTATGTCTATTAAATGGTGTATACATCGTTGAAATCTTATAAATATATTCTCTTTTTCTTGCTGAAAATCGAGCATGAAAGTCTGAATTAATCTCTTTACAATCAGAAACCCATACATCATTTTTTAGGTGTGAATTGAGTGCTTTAACAATTTGACTATTTGACATTGTTGTTTCAACATCAAAATGAGCTATTTGTCCATATGCATGCACACCAGAGTCGGTACGACCAGAACCAAATAATGAAATATTCTTTGAATATATGGCCTGTAATGCACTTTCAATATCCCCCTGAACCGTTCTGCCTTTAGCTTGGATCTGCCAACCTAAAAAGTCTGTTCCGTCGTACATTATGTTTAGTTTAAATCTTTTTTGTGGCAAATTCTACCATTTTATGGAAATTGGAAAGCATAAATTTACTCATATTTATAAACAATATTGAATCAAATTTTTGACGTGATTTTAACTTTAACTAGCCAATATTTCCACCCTAATATTGCAATGATAAGTCCAGATATAGAATCTGCAATAAAGTGTTGTTTTGTTAGAAATGTTGATAAAAATATAATAAATACATACCCCCACATCCACACCTTCCATTTAGGAAACTTAGACCCAATACAAAGCCCAATAATTCCTGATGCGACTACATGCAACGAAGGAAAATAATTTTGCTTATGCCAGTGTAAGTCAATGGTCCTAAATAATCCATCAAACAAATTGGGTGTAATTGTTGATTCCAAATTCCCCGATCCAATTGGCCATAATACAAATACTATATAACAGAAGATTGTAGATATGTATAAAATTTGTGTTAAATGTTTAAATTGATCTCTTTCCCATTTTAGAAAAGGTGGAATTATAATTGCAATATAATGAAAATAATATGGTAATATCAGCCACCAAACAAATGGAATTTTACTATCAATATCTAGAAATAATTGAGGTGGTGCTTTTGTATTTGAAACGAATGGAATTATAAAATAAAAACTAATTAAAATCCAAAACAGGGAAAACTGTTGTAATTGAAGTTTTGTGTTATTATTTAACTTCAGTTTGATAAATTGCATCCGCAATTTGGACAAAATTGAAACTGATCTTGATTGTTGTTACCACAATTCGGACAAAATTGAAAGAATGATGAACTTGTGGAATCGTTTGAATCATCATCTTCAACCTCAAATTCCATATCTTCACCAAATTCATTTAATTCTAAATCATAATCCGACGTTTCAAAATGCAAGTCTTTCATAATATCTTGGTGAATAATATTTTTTTTAACAAAATCATTTCTCATATAAAAATCAGAAATTTTATCTTGAGCTGCCAATAATTGAATTTGAGCTTCTTCTTGGGCTTCCAATGCTAAGTCGTTCTCATTTAATATCAAAT
Source organism: uncultured bacterium (assembly GCA_964501035.1). Classification (GTDB taxonomy): domain Bacteria; phylum Fidelibacterota; class Marinisomatia; order SCGC-AAA003-L08; family D37C17; genus CAYNTS01. The sequence continues at coordinate 5,489 of CAZCRK010000032.1, read as the reverse complement.
ACGCCTTACAAATCAGCCAAAACACATGCGCACAACAATGAGAATTTTTACATGTTGTTTTAATCAATTTATAAAAATCTTCCACGATAGCAATTTCTGCTTCCTTGTTTTTACATTTAACAATTAATTCAATCCCACTCAAAATAAGTTGTGCATGTGAATTTTCATCGTTTGACCTAAATTTCAACAAAGAAGAACACTCTTCAATTTTATTTGATTTAATATGGATATAACAGAACAAGTAAATCACTTCATCCAAAAGTTCTCCAGGAGTATCTTTTAATAAATCTATTGCACTTTCGCATTCAGAAACTGAATGTTTGGTTACACTTTTATTAAAATAAACTTCTGCTTTTAACTTATGAAGTTCTGCATGTTGTAATGTGCTTAATTTTGAATTAAATATTTCTTCTAATTCACTTATGTTTTTTAAAACTAAATCAGACTGACCTAGTATATTTAACAAATTCGAAATAAACAGTTTTGATTCTAAATGCCGTTTATCTGTTTGATTTAATGACGAGCCAGAAATCATTGCACTTTTTAATGCAGAAGAATAATCCCCATTTTCAGAAAGTTTCCTTGCGGTCGATAAATCATATGTATTTTCATTGCTTTCTTGCGTACTCGCCTCATCCATCCAATCCAAAATATGTATAAATACTTGATATAGAGTTAACTTTTTAGTGCTTCCTTTGGGAGTAAACGTAGTATATTCTTGAGAATAAATATCACTTTCATTTTTTATAGCTTGATTTACAGTTTCACTCACTGCAATACCACCGGTTGGTGCTATAGGTTCAATTTGAGATGCAATATTTACACCATCACCATATACATCATCATTTTTTTCAAATACTTCTCCAAAGTGAATTCCAACCCGAATGAGTATTTCTCTATCTTTTGAATTTAAATCATTTCTCTTTTTAATTTGGTTTTGGATATCAATACCACAATGAACAGCGTCATAAGTTTTAGTGAATTCTGCAAATACTGCATCACCTATATGTTTTATTATCCTTCCAGAATGATGGGATATAGCATGTTCTAGAATCTTATCATGTTCTTTTAATAAGGAGAGAGCAAGTTTTTGATCTCTTCCTGTTAATTTACTATAACCAACCATATCCGTAAACATGATAGTTACTTTTCTACTATTTACTTTGTCTGTCATTGGTTAAAACTTTTCAAAATCATATAGTATAATTTTCAACATCTTCTTGTAAAAAACAAAGCCTCTGAATGTTCAGAGGCTTTTAAATTAGATTTATTTTTTAGTTATTACTTCATTAATAATACTTTTTGGGAAGATATATTTGAGTTTGAAACCAATTTAACAATATACATCCCACTCGCAAAATCATTCGCATCCCAATTCAAGTGATGATATCCCCCAGATTTAACTCCACTAAAAAGTTCCACGACTTTTTGCCCGGCAATATTGTATATATCAACACTCACCTGAGATTCATGGTTCAAAGTAAAGTGAATATTTACACTTGGATTAAATGGATTTGGATAACTAGGTAACAAACTTGTGGAAGATGGTAAGTTCTGAACATCGACCATAACTGAATTTTGAAACCAATCAACAGCTATCGATTCTTGAATTTCTAAGTTTCCATTAAATGTTAAAATTTTACCATTTGGTAGTGTTTCACCATTTACATTGAAAACAAGTATTATATGGTCATTAAATGAAATATTCCAATCATTAGATAGCTCATGGGAAATCAAATTAAAATCTCCTATATATTCAATTTGCAGACCTGCAATTCCACCGTCAGAATCTATAAAAATTTGATTATCAAAGTTTTGAATACTTGCATTCTCAATAGAAGATGATTCAATAACTTCACGAGCTAATATGATATCCACAATTGCAATAATATCAACCACATTTAATATACCATCTTGATTTAAATCACCTGTTGCTAACATATATGAGGATGGATTTACTTCATCAAGAATAATGGCAACCAAGAGAATAATATCTGATACATTTATAATACCATCTTCAAGTACATCACCTGAAATTCCATAAATACAACTTCCATCATTTACAACCGATTGAGAGTTATAATTAATTGCTAATGGATCGCTACACCCTAGTACTTGTTGTGACGATGTACTAGTTAAATCTAAACCAAACATATTTGAGCCCCAAATATCATCCCAAACAAATGCATCATCTTCCCCTGAATTAATGACCGCACCATCAGGCGAATTAAGGGTAACCCAGTTCACTATAGGTAAGGGAAATACTTCACCGGTTTGAGTACTGTATTCTCCAGGAGCAATGTGAATAACTGCATTTTGATCGCTATTACCATAAGTTACACGTAAAGCTTTAGAAATAGAATTAAATGGGGTTGCCTGAAAGCCATCTCCACTTTCACCACCTTGAAGAGAAACAAAAACATCCTCAGTTCTATAGGATTCATCTCCATAACAGTTATTACATTGATATGTTAAAGACTCTCCATTTCTCATTGCAGAGCTTACCCAGTAATTGGATATAGTCTCTGAACCCTGACTAAATACTTCAAAGTAACTATTATTTAAATTTAAGTTTCGAGAAAATCCTGTAAAATGTAAATCTTTACCTAATAAAGCATCATTTCCAACAAATCTATTGTTTGAAATATCTATAGATTCACAAACCAGAGGGATTGGTTCATCTCTGAATTCATCGATTCCAATATCATCTCCAACAACTCCACCACCACCACGTGTTGCACGGGTTCCTCTATTGTCTAGTAAAAATCCATTATTTTTTATCTTATTATGGGTAATTACTGGGCACATATTTAGCACTAAAAATCCACCCCCAGCAATATATGTTGTATCAGTTTCTGAATAGAAAACTGATGTACCTAAGCCATATTGTAAAGTAAATCCTGATAATTCTGGAGTACTTCCAATAAAATCTGGATTATTTGTATGAAACAACACCACACTTTTTTCTGCATTTCGTCCATCAATAACAGTATTAGCAATATGTTCAACATTTTCATCAATGAAATACTCGCTTAAAATATGAACCGGTTTGTCAATCACTAAGTTTTCAAAATAGACACCATTTCTAACAATAATTGTGTCCCCTACTTCAGCTCTAAATATAGCCTCATTTATAGTTGTTACATCATCTGGTACATAAGTAAAGTCACTTGTTTGTTCATTAACAGTTACTGAAAATGATGTGGATGCAGATGCACCATTGTTATCATAAGCAGAAACCAAAACTGTTTCTGTACCTGCAATATTAAAATCGCTTAAATACAAGAAGTTTGCATTTGTACTTGATGAAAACAAATTATTTGAAAGTGAAATGGAAAAGGTCAAGCTTTGGAATTGATTATCAATATCGGTAAATATTTGTGACAAATCAAATTGCAAGGGATTATCCCCAATATTTACGATTTGATTTCCAACTTCAAATATGACTTCTGGTGCATCATTTACTTCATGAACAATAATAACAACATTTGCAATATTTGAAGTATAATCATCATCAGATACTTGAAAACGAAAATGATCTGGACCATTATAATTCAAAAATGGAGTATATGTGATACAAGCCCCCGAAAATTCACCAAGAGTTCCATTCTCAGGTGCTTCAACTAAACTAAAAACTATATCTCCGTCTCGTTCTGAATTTTCATTTGAATTATTTACTTGTCTAATTTTACCTGATTCAAACTTTTCTTTACCGTGTGGATTATAATTTAAAGCACCATTACAATCTCCTCCATCATTATCATAACATGATAAATCTGCGCCAAATTGTTGATCTGCACAATCTGGGTAACCATCTCCAATCCATGATTCAGGAAAACAATCACCTGAACCATCACAATCTAAAATAAAACCATTTTCACAGGCAGGTTGCTCACCACAATCTTGAGGGCAATTATATAAATTCTCACCCCAAGTGTTTTCACAAAATCCATTACCACAATTGTTTTCATTAGTATGAGTTTCTAAACAAATTTGAACAGCATTGTCTTCATCAGTATGAACTTGTTGATTTTGAGCCCCATATCCTTCAGCATTTTCGCAATCACTTTCACAATGTTCTTCCTCACCTGGATTACACTCACCATCTCCACAGTAATAATTTTGTCCAGATGATTGGTCGCAATCTTCAGGGCAATTGTAAATTAACTCATTATAATCACAATATCCATCACCACAATATGGTTGTTGATAATCTGTACCAAAATAGCAAGTACCGTCATTAAACTCTGCGTCTTCATCATAGTTTTGTGCATTCGGATTTGTACATCCAAACTCCATATCATCAAACTCATCTTCCCAATCATCCAAATCGTCGTCACCAAATTCAAACCCATACATTCCTGACTCTTCCATATCTTCCCAATCAAAAATATCATCTAAGTCATCAAAATCTACATTTGAACTTCCAAAAAGGTTTACAAAATCTACAAATGTGAGTGGGAAATCCTCACCCATTGATTCAGAATATGTGCCATCAGCGATAATAATAGAAACTTCTGAATCTGCTTCGCCATACACTAAACTTAGAGCATACGAAACAGTTTGGAATGGATTGTCTTCTGTACCATTACCAGTTTCATCGCTTCCATTTGACCCATTAACGAATATTTCACCATCTAATGCGGGCGTATCACCTGAACCACCAGCAAAATCATACGCAATTGTACTTCCAGCAGATGGTCCTCGTGAAAACCAATAATTTGATGCACCTTGTCCTTCACTAAATACATCAAAATTACCGTTTCTTAAATTGATTGTTTGTGATGAACCACTTACATGAAACGATTTTCCTACATCTGCTTTATTTTCGGTAAAGATATTGGTTGAAAAATCTAATTCACCGCATTCTAAAGTGGGGTTACGATCTTCATCTCTAAATTCATCGATCCCAATATCATCTCCAACTACTCCACCTCCACCTCTACTTGCTCTTGTTCCGCGTTGAGTGGATTCACCATTATTTCTGATATGATTATTGTTTAAAATTGGGCACATATTTAAAATCAAAAAGCCACCCCCAACAACACCCGAACCAACCGTTCCATCTTGGTTTTGTTTATACACCAACGTTCCATATCCATTTTTAAGCGTAAACCCATGAACTTCTGGAGTTGAACCAACGTACGAAGTATCATTTGTATGAAATAAAATTACACTTGCTTTATTTTGATCTACTGGTGATCCACCATCAATAACTGTATTTGGAATGTGACTAGGGTCACCATCAAGTAAAAATTGACTTGCTAAGACAATGGGTTTATCAATTGTCAAATTTTCTGAATAAATACCATCATCAACTATAATTGTATCCCCTGGCTCTGCCGATGCAATTGCATCCTTAATCAAATTAAAATCTGAAGGAACAGATATATATGTATGGTCTAGATTGCATGTAGAACCATCACCATCACAAACATCACATTCATCTAATTGTGCTGTCCCTCCCCAAACACCAGCACAATCTTGTA
>CAZCRK010000031.1:0-17896 GCA_964501035.1 uncultured bacterium | reverse complement strand
TCCTAGGAACAAATTCAGCTAATATCAATTAATGATAACTTAGATATTAGGATTTACCCTAACTTTCACGATTGATTTATTAGGAAATAGTTAGAAACTTATGAGAAATATACGAAAATTTGACAGATTATTGATTGTGTTATCACTCATTGGTGTGCTGGTTGCAGTACATTTGTGGATACAAGATAGCAGAGGATTTGACAGAGGATGTATGGGGTTCACGACATCTGAAGGTGTGGAAGAAGCATTTGATTGCGAATCCGTTTTAGATAGTGAGTATAGTCAATTCTTGGGCATATCGAATGTGTATTGGGGGTTACTTTTCTATATTGCTATGTCCGGTATTGGGGTTTTAATTCTTCTGTCCAATGCCGAAAAACAAAAACAGTTTAGACTGATTCGAACTTTTATGATTAGTGCAGGAATTTTATATTCCATTTACTTAATTTATACACAATATTTTATACTCGGAGAGTTTTGTGCTCTGTGTTTAATGTCCGCTGTTGTAACTATGCTTCTTTTCATAAGTCAAATTGTTTATTTGATAAAACATCGTATTCCCTCTTTGCATGCGAATGTAGCAGAAAAAGAGTTTTTCAAGAAAGCAATTATTGCAGTGTGCGTAATTGCAATGGTGGATTTTGGTTATTTTAAATCACAAGATATTCTAAATAGCGATGAAACAGAATCAACCAAAACAACTGATTCCGATGAAAATATCAACCCTGAAGATTGTGCGTATAATCAGAAAAAAGACGTTATATCCAATTACACAGATTTATTCAATAAAAATGATATTACTGCTGGTGACCCTAATTCTGATGTAACCATAATTGAATATTTTGACCCTAATTGTAAGCATTGCAAAAAGTTAGAACCTGTAATGCGTGAATTAATTGATGCACACCCCGATGTATATTTCGTGTTTAAGATGATACCACTTTGGGAATATTCTTATATTCAAATTCAAGCACTTCATATTGCTCACGAGGAGGGGCTATTTTATGAAATGGCTGAGGAACAATTTAAAATTCAAAATCCAAAGCAAGGGTTATCTCTCAATACATTGAAAAGAATTGCAAACAAAATTGGAATGGACGGTTCTAATATGGTTAAACGAATTGAAAATGATGACTATAAAAACTATATTAAATTTGAAGGGTTAAAAGCCCGTAAACATGGAATCACAAGAGCACCAACCGTACTTGTCAATGGTCAAATTGTGTCTTCTAAATCCAGATCTAAAGTTTGCTTTGAAGAATTTTTTAACCAAATTCAAAATTAGAGAACAAAGATGAAAAAATTACGCTATATTATTTTACCCGTTTTAGTTATTGTCTTGGTTTATGGATTTAAATCAGATTCAGTCAAAGACCATTTCAAAAAAATGAAAACTCTAAGCCAAGTCATTCGACTTGTTACTGATAATTATGTGGAAGAAGTGGATATGGACGATCTTCTTGAGGGTGCAATTGTTGGGCTTTTAGAACGATTAGACCCTCACTCTACATATATTGCTGAAAAAGATTTTGAAAATGTTCAAGAAAAGTTTGAAGGAGAATTTGAGGGAATTGGCATTGAGTTTGCAATTTTAGATGGTTACATTACCGTGATTTCTCCCATCCCAGGAACTCCGTCAGACAGAGCTGGATTACAAACTGGTGACAAACTCACAAAAATTGATGGTGAGTCTGCATACAAGATCACGCAAAAAGAAGTGGTTGCAAAACTTCGTGGTCCAAAGGGGTCAAAAGTTGAAGTAAATATTATGCGCAGCGGTGTTGATGATTTTGTCGTAACATTAATTCGAGATAAAATTCCTATCCATAGTGTTCTGGCAACCTTCATGATTGATGAAGAAACAGGGTATGTTAAAGTGAATCGTTTTGCGCAAACTACTGCAAAAGAAGTGGAAAATGCATTAGAATCGCTTGAAGACCAAGGCATGAACCAATTGCTTCTTGACCTTAGAAATAATGGTGGTGGCATGATGGATCAAGCTATCAAGATTATGGACATGTTTATCAATAGTAGAGATACTTTATTATTTACACAGGGACGAATTCGTGGATCTAGTCAAGTGTATAAAGCACGCAGTCAATATTCTGATAAAAAATATCCAGTGGTCATTCTCATTAATAGAGGATCTGCAAGTGCCAGCGAAATTGTTTCGGGAGCATTTCAAGATTTAGATAGAGGAATTGTGGTCGGTGAAACCAGTTTTGGTAAGGGCCTTGTTCAGCGACAATTCCCACTTAGTGATGGGTCTGCATCACGCATAACTATTGCAAGATATTATACTCCATCTGGGCGACTAATTCAACGACCATATAATGAAGGGTTAGATAGTTATTATACTGATTTAGCGAATGAAAATAGAGAACTAACCGATTCAACCGTAACTGACCGTCCACAATTTACTACTAAACAGGGTCGGATTGTGTATGGTGGCGGGGGCATTACACCAGATTTTTATGTTGAAATAGATTTGGATTTATCAAAAAGTACACAAACCGTTTTAACACATTCAGACAGATTGCCATTTAATTATGCGCATAAAATTAAAGATAATGTTGAAGGAATGAATTTTGACGAATTTGCATCTTCTTATTCTCTAAACAAAAAAGAACGTAAGACATTTTTTAAATGGCTAGAAGAAAAAGAAATTGAGTTTGAAGTTAGCGAGTTAGAAGATGATTGGGATTATATTGAAAATAGAATTTTGTCTGAAATTGCAAGTTCAGTTTGGGGTAAGTCTTATTTTTATCAAAAATTGTTAGATACCGATCAACAGATTCAGGAAGCATTAAATCATTTTGGAGATGCTCAAAAACTCATATCAAATAGGTGAACATTTTTCTTTGTTGATAGGGATAAAAACCTCTAAAATTTGGGACTGTTTTTATATGTATTTAGATTTATATAATTTTATCGTTGTTTAAAAAGTAATAGGAAGGAAACATAATGGTTCAGTTGTTTATAGATGGTGGTGGGTTCATGTGGCCAATTTTGGGTATTTTTGTAATTGGTTTTGTTTTTGTTGGTGAACGATTATACCACTTGGTTAAAGGTTTATCAAGCAATGAAGATTTTGCAAATGAAGTTGCTGACACGGTTCGAAATAAAGGCATACAAGATGCTTCTTCCATGTGTGAAGGTGCTACAGGTCCTGTTGCAAACTTATGTTTAGCTGCCTTAGAACGTGCCGACAAAGGTGTTGATGAAGCAGAAAAAGCATTAGATCATACCGGCAGTATTGAAATGGCATCTCTTGAAAAAAATATGACATGGATTTCACTATGTATTGCAACAGCTCCCATGTTGGGATTCTTGGGAACAGTATGGGGTATGATTCAAGCATTTAACGATATCAAAATGGCAAATGATATTTCACCGGCCGTTGTTGCGGGTGGTATTTCTGTTGCCCTTTTGACAACTGCATTTGGACTCGTAGTTGCGGTTATTTTACAATTACTACAAAATACAGTGATGTATATTATTGACCATCAAATTGTTACTTTACAAAAAAGTACAACTTCTTTACTTCACAGTATTTCTGATAGAAAATAACAGAGTTTAATCACAATGATTAAAAATAAGCGAAGCGAAACTCAAGAAGTTAACTCTTCATCTATGGCAGATATTGCATTCTTGTTATTAGTATTCTTTCTCGTTACCACTACAATTTCTATGGATAAAGGTATCAGCTTGGTATTGCCAGCTGAAGGAAATGAGCTAGAAGTTAACAAAAAAAATATTGTCAATATTCTGGTGAATGAATCGGGTAAAGTTCTGCTAGATGATAAACCAATTAATGTAAAAAGCATTAAAGGAACTGTTGAGAAAAAATTGGCTTCAAATCCAAATTTGATTTTTTCTGTTCAAACTCATCCTCGTACAAAATACGTGTCTTACATAAAAGTACTTGATGAATTAAAAGCTGGAAAAGCACAGAAAATTTCTATAGCTAACCCTCCGAGTTTTTAAATGAAAATCGAAAGAAAGACACATTCTAAAAAAGAAATTTCAACATCAGCAATGCCTGATATTATTTTCATGCTCCTCATATTTTTCATGGTGACAACTGTAATGCGAGAATATGAAGGTTTGGATGTTATTATGCCACATGCTAAGATGATTGAAAAATTAGAATCAAAACGACATACTTCGTATGTATGGACAACCAAAGATGGCTTGATTTCTGTTGACGATCGAATAATTAACATCAACAGTTTGGGTGGAATGATGTACACCAAAATTGCTAAAGATCCAAAATTAACTGTATCGTTAAAGTCGGATGAAAATTCAACCATGAAATTGATTACAGATATTCACACTCAATTGCGGAATGCACAGGCATTAAAATTATCGTATTCTGCACTTCCTCAAAAGAATTAATTATGAGAGTTGATCCATTAATTGACCATTACCCTGTTAGAATTCGTGAAGTAACCGTAGGTGTTATATTGGGGATTTCATTGATTTTTTATATTTTTCCTAGATTCTTGGGTGAGGCTGAAAAAATTGATATGACTGTGGTGGAAGAAATTGAAACGTTTGATATTCCTCAAACCGAGCAAATCAAACTACCTGAACCACCTGCTAGACCATCCGTTCCGGTTGCATCTGAGGATGAATTTTTTGATGAAGATATTACTATTGAGGATACTGATTTTGATGATTTTGATGACTGGGATGCACCGCCACCACCACCATCAGATGGTCCAAAAATAACATTTATTCCGTTTGACAAACCACCTAAAGCACGAATTCCAATTCGACCCATTTATCCAGAAATTGCTCAAGAAGCTGGGATTGAGGGCAAAGTTTGGGTGCAATTTTTCATCGATGATAAGGGAAATGTGACAGAAGCTTATATTCAAAAAGGGATTCCGAATACAGGCCTAAATGAAGCAGCATTAAGTGCTGTGTTAAAATCAAAATGGAAACCTGCTCAACAACGGGATAAAAAAGTGGGAGTATGGCAAACGGTCCCAGTTGTATTTGAGTTAACCTCACATTAATCAAAATTTAAAACATTTAAAAAAAGCCAGGTAATTCCTGGCTTTTTTTTTTACGCTAAGTTGAATGTACCAATTTAACAAATACTGGCCTTAAAAAACTCTCTGTTTAATCGTGCTATATTGACAATAGAAATTTCTTTAGGGCACTCAACTTCACAAGCACCAGTGTTTGTACAATTTCCAAACCCTTCAGCATCCATTTGTTCAACCATATTGAGTGCACGTGTTTTTCGTTCTACTTTACCTTGAGGAAGCAATGCATATTGAGAAACCTTTGCACCTACAAATAACATAGCTGAAGAATTTTTACATGAGGCTACACAGGCACCACATCCAATACATGCTGCAGCATCCATTGCTTGGTCTGCATCACATTTTGGAATAGGTATTACATTTGCATCTGGTGTACCCCCAGTTTTAATGGACACATAGCCACCCGACTCCATAACTCTATCAAAAGCAGTTCTATCTACCACTAAATCGCGAATAACCGGAAATGCAGATGCTCTCCAAGGTTCAACAACTAACACATCTCCATCATTAAAACTTCGCATATGCAACTGACATGTAGTAACCCCATTTAAAGGTCCATGTGCTCGGCCATTAATTGAAACTCCGCATGTTCCACATATCCCTTCTCGGCAATCATGATCAAATGCAATAGGGTCTTCCCCTGCAGAAATCAAGGAATTATTTAACATATCCAGCATTTCAAAAAAAGACATGTCGCCCGAAACACTTTCAACATCATAACTAACAAAATTACCAGAAGTATTTCTATTTTTTTGTCTCCATACCTGTAAAGTAACTTTCATTATTTATAACTCCTTGTGGTTAACTTAACATTTTCAAACTCAAGTTCATCTTTATGAAGTTTGGATGACCCAGCATCTTCAAATTCCCACGCTGCAACATGTGTGTAATCTTCGTCATTACGTTTCGCTTCATTTTCTTCAGTTTGATGCTCAACCCTGAAGTGACCACCACATGATTCTTCACGTTCTAATGCATCGCGAGCCATTAACTCGCCTAGTTCGAGAAAGTCAGCAAGTCGTGCTGCCTTTTCTAATTCTGGATTATACTCATTCGCGGTTCCGGGTATTTTAACATCTTTCCAAAATTGTTCACGGAGTTTTGGGATTTTTTCTAATGCAGATTCAAGCCCAGATTTTTCTCGAGCCATTCCCACATTTTCCCACATTATTTTACCCAACTCTTTGTGTATATCATCTACAGTTTTGGTTCCATTAATATTTAATAATTTTTCAGTTCTTTCTGTAACCTCACGCACAGCTTCGACACATACATCTGCATCTTTTGATAATGGTTCCAATGTTTCACTCGCTAGATAATCGCCAATGGTATATGGTATTACAAAGTATCCATCTGCTAGCCCCTGCATCAATGCACTTGCGCCTAATCTATTTGCGCCATGGTCAGAAAAATTAGCCTCTCCTAAGACATGTAGGCCTGGCAAGGTTGACATTAAATTATAATCTACCCATAACCCTCCCATAGTATAGTGTACTGCAGGATAAATCATCATAGGTGTGCCATACGGATTCTCGCCCGTAATTTGTTGATACATATCAAACAAATTGCCATATTTTTCAGCCACCCATTGCTTGCCATTTCGATGTATAACATCCTCAAAATCAAGGTACACAGCAAGTTTGGTTGGACCAACCCCATGACCTAAATCGCACATTTCTTTTGCACGTCGTGAAGCAACATCACGAGGTACTAAGTTACCAAATGAAGGATATAGTCGCTCAAGATAGTAATCACGTTCATCTTCTGGAATATCTGCAGGCTTTCTATCATCACCTTTTTTCTTGGGCACCCAAACTCGACCATCGTTTCGTAAACTTTCACTCATTAATGTTAGTTTGGATTGATGGTCACTTGCTACTGGAATACATGTTGGATGAATTTGCGTAAAACAAGGGTTCGCAAAATATGCGCCCTTTTTATGAGCTCTCCATGATGCAGTCACATTGGAAGCCATCGCATTTGTTGAAAGGAAAAATACGTTTCCATATCCACCAGTTGCTAGAATAACTGCATCTGCAGTATGGGCTTTTATCTCACCAGATTCTAAGTTTCGTGTTACAATTCCACGAGTTTTACCATCATGAATAATAACATCTAACATATCTGTTCGGTTATGGAACTTTACTTTACCTGTATTCATTTGTCGAATTAAAGCGGAATATGCACCTAACAATAACTGCTGTCCAGTTTGGCCACGCGCATAAAAAGTACGTGATACTTGAGCGCCACCAAACGAACGGTTATCCAATAGCCCACCATATTCACGAGCAAAGGGAACTCCTTGTGCAACACATTGGTCAATAATATTATTACTTACTTCAGCAAGCCGATAAACATTGGCCTCTCTTGCTCGATAATCACCACCCTTTATGGTATCATAAAAAAGACGATAAATACTATCGCCATCATTGGGGTAATTTTTTGCAGCATTAATTCCACCCTGAGCAGCAATACTATGTGCACGTCGGGGTGATTCATGGTACGAAAATGCTTCAACATCATAACCAAGTTCAGCTAAAGTTGCAGATGCTGATGCACCTGCGAGTCCAGTACCAACCACGATAATTTTGTATTTTCGTTTATTGGCAGGGTTTACCAACTTCATGTTAAACTTATGTTGTGTCCACTTTTCGGAGAGCGGTCCTTTAGGAATTTTTGAATCTAAAGCCATTATATAACCCTTTTTTTAATGTTTAAAAATGAAGCCAAAGTATATTGCGATACCAATAAACAGTGCTGGTATAATGAACCAAAAAAACACTGCAATACAATTTACAACTGATTTGTAACGGCCATCAGACAAGCCAAATGTTTGAAATGCAGATTGAAATCCATGTTTTAAATGCACTGCTAACAAAACTAAAGCAAGAATATAAAACAAGGTAACCCATACATTTCCAAATCCAATATTGGATGATACAACCACATCAAAGAAATTATGGTCGTGGGATGCATGCATTTCTTGAAATTTGCACCAAATTGTATTTAAGTGAAATGCTAAAAAGGCAAAAATAATCAACCCAGTAAGTGCCATAGAACGAGATGATAGTGTTGCTGTTTCCGAACCACCATTAATCTTATATCCAGTTGCCGTAGATTTTTTATTTTGTAATGTGAGCCGAATACCATTTAAAATATGCATCAAAAACAATATTGCCAACATCACTTCAATAGTCCTGACAAGTGGTTTTAGACCTCCCAAACCACCAACAAGATTATTGAAAACACCCCCGGTGGTGTCCACCAATAACATGAGATTGTTTCCAAGATGAATAATCAAAAATAAACTTAACAACAATCCGGTAAGTGCCATGAAAAATTTCTTGCCGATTGAAGAGTTGAAAAACTTAAAAAACCATTCCATACGCTACTCCTTACATATTTATGGAATTAAAGTGAAAACCGAGAGACTGCCATGCCAATCCAAATACCCAAAAGCCCCATAACAATACTGCTAAATACATACACAATAGCTGTATTAAAATGACCATCTCGTATTAGGTGAAATGATTCTAATCCAAATGTGGAAAATGTAGTAAATCCACCCAAAACACCAATTGCGAGAAATTCATTTACTGGGAATTGTGATTGTTTGTCAAATCCAATGCTTACCAATGCACCCAGCAGGACACATCCAATGAAGTTAACAATAAATGTTGAGAATGGAAAGCTATGTGAAACATATCGGGAAAGCCATACACCGGTTGCAAAGCGAGAACTCGCTCCCAAAAAACCACCTAGACCAACCCAAAATATATGTTTCATGTGTTAAAAAGGAATATCGTCGTCGTTATATGCTTCAGCAGGGGGCATGCTTGATTCCGTTGGTGCCGGCGGTGGTGTAAAACCTGCATTTGTTGGTGATGAAGGCATTGCAGCTTCTTGACCATAAGCAGTAATTGCAATTTGTGAAAGATTATCCTTCAAAACTTTATCAGCATAGACCGTATCATAATATTCATTGTCCTGCCCTTTTTGACTTGGAAAGCCTACAAACATACCATTTATGCCTTCGATAAGTTTGAATCCTTTAATGATAAATCCTTCGTCTGTGGCAATATCAAAAAATGCTCTAATTTTACCCCAGCTACCTTTATTCATGCGTTCAATTTTCAATGTTTCCCCTTCGAAATTTATGGGATAAATTTAGGGAGTAAATTGTATTTCAACCAAAGACGAAAGCATAGTAATTTTAGAATTATAAACCAAAGGATATAAAATGAAGTGTAATGTTGGAAAAATGGATAAAGCAATTCGAATATTAATTGGACTTGGGGTTATTTTATGGGGTTATTCTGAACAAAATTGGCTCGGTGCAATTGGGCTTGTTCCTCTTTTAACTGGATTATTGGGATGGTGCCCTGCCTATTTGCCATTTGGGTTTACTAGCAAAAAAGACTAATAAAGTCTATTCATATCGTTTAAGTTATATTTCATCTAGGATTATTCCAACCAACATTACAATATCTTGAACATTGATATTGCCATCGCCATTTAAGTCAATCAAGTGCGTTTCACCTGTCCAGTTTTCAAAACCAAGAATTACATTTACCAACAAAACAATATCAATAACATTTACTACCGTATCAAAATTTAAATCCCCAATTGGATAGATATTTTCTGATTGTGGGAATACTATAAAATCAATCCAAACTGCATCTTCTCCAGAAGATACACCACCATCTTTAACAAATGTCCAGGTAAAATTATGTAATCCTGTAGAAACAGGTATCCATTCAACTGACCAAATTTGCTCACCTGCCCATTTATTTATTTCTGCACCATCTATTTGAAAAGTTAAATAATCATAATAATTTCCAGATGATGAACCTACGTTTTCACATGAAATTTTCTTCGCAAAAAATATGTTTCCAGCTTCGGGAAAATCTACATCAATAGAAATTGTTGATTCTTGATTGCTTCCAATATTGCCTGACCTTACAGAAAATCCACCTTCAAACGATTCTGTATTATCAATAAACCAATCCGAATCGCCTGATAGTACCCAATCTAATGAAAAATCATTTGTTTCAAAATCTTCAATAATATTTTGGGATTCGGACAAAGGTAATAAATAAAAATTGTATTCATAGGATTCGTCCAGTACAAATGAAATTGTGTGTGGTTCGTATCCCACTGCAAATGCTGTTGCTGTGTATTCACCATTGGTTAACAAGCGGTAATAATCGCCATGTTCTGAATCAGTACGAATTTCATGGTCAATGGATTCAATCTGAACAATCGCATCAAGGGGTTCATTTGTATAAGCATCTAATACTAGACCGTGCAATCCTATGAATGATTGCTCAATATAATTAATCATAGATTCTTTATTATCAAGCCATAGTTGAGGAAGTAAACTTTCATCTGGCCATTTTACATCGTATTGTTCTAACGTGATCTCGCAATTTTGCTTCCATACATAATTCCAATCTTGCATGCCACCAAATACGGCATACCACTCAGCTCCATTGGTAATTCCATTTTCAAAAACTGGGCTATCCCACATACTTGCATGGTTGTTTGCATAATTATTACTTAGATGAATAAAAAGGTTATCATCTGGTGTTGCTGAGTAGGAATATGACGATGGACCATCATAGGGGTAATTTGCAACCAATGCCCCTGTATGCATGTTGGCTGAAAGAATAAAATTATGATTATTAGACCAATCCATAACTGCACGGGTTTCGGGTTGTCGCCCATTGGTTATATTTGCAGGGTCGTCAAATTGGTCAGGAAAATCTCGATTTAAATCCACATTATTGGCATTATAACGTTGTCCCAATTCAAAACCATCTGGATTCATACTTGGCATTATAAAAATATCAGCGTTATTCACTAAGTTTGTTGCTCTATCTTCTACCCCATAGTTCGAACATAGCCATTCAATTAAATTTAAACTAAGTTCACGCCCGACCGTTTCATCCCCATGCATATTTGCAATATACTTAAACTCTGGTTCTATTTCGTTTACTCCAGGATTATCTGAAATTTCCATCACCCATAATTCTCTACCTTGAACTGACTGACCAATTGAGAACAAATTGGTTATGCTTGAAAACTGAGCTGCAATATTTTGCATGAAGTCTGTGAGTTCATTATAATCGTGATAGCCACGCAATGGATTAGAAGAATCTCGAGTTTCATGCAGAAGTGCTTGATAGTATTCAAATGCATAATTTGGTATTTTTGTAATTGGTATCTCACGTGATTGAATTTCGGCAAATTCTGCATCGCTAACATAGGCATGCACTTCAAACTCATTACGATGGTGGTCAAAATCAATGTTTAAATCAACTAATGACTGAATTTCAGATTTATGTGAAAACTCTATATTTACTGGAAATTTTTGTACTCCAAATACAAATGTTAATGCAACAAAAGTTGTGAATATATGTCTCATAGTAACTCCAAACATAGTTCAAAATTAATTATGTAATAAGCAGTTGACCAATAGGATTAATGTAAAAAGTTGTTACCAAATTGCTTACAAAGTGTAATAAAAAAAGAGATGACCAATGTAACAAATAGAGTGTAGTTTTCATTATTATTTAAAGGAATTTTCATTGAAAAAACTAATATTTATTATATTTTATTCAGTACTGGTTGCAATGCCAGCAACGACAAATAAAATCCAATATGAACAACCCAATGGTATTCAGTTTTATGGGTATGTACGTGGAAGTGAATGGCATCATTGGAATGAAACCCAAGACGGTTTTACAATTACTCAAGATGAAAACTCGTTCTGGGTATATGTAGAAAAAGTTGAAGATAATGCATTTGTTTTAACTCAGACTTTTGCTCATGTTTCATCGTCAAATCTGCCATCATCAATTCAAAAACATATTCAACCTCCACGAAGAGAACATATAGATACATCACCTATTCCAAATATTCAGTTACGAACCGAATTTGAAGTTCCACTTATTTTAGTTGATTATCCAAATATGGAACATTCGTATCCTCTTGAAAATTTTTATGATTTAATGAATGAAGAAGGATATGTTTCATCCCAAGGTGCTACGGGTAGTTTTAAAGATTTCTATATTGAAAACTCATATGGTCAATTTAATCCAAATGTTACGGTGTTTGGTTGGTTTAGAGCTGCAGAAGATTATCAAAATTATGGTGATAATGCACCCAATGGTTGGAATATGGTTCGGCAACTCATCGCAGAAGCAGTGGATGATGCCGAAGAACAAGGTGTAGATTGGTCTGTGTTTGACAATGATGGTGACGGATACGTTGATGCATTAAATGTTGTTCATGCGGGTCCAGGGGCTGAAGAAGGAAATAGCAGTTATATATGGTCACATAAATGGAGTTTAGGAGGATATGCACGAAATTATGATGGTGTCATCATTGATAGTTATACGATAAACCCCGAACAAACTGGTTCACCACCAAGTACATCCATGGTACATATTGGTGTTTTCTGTCACGAATTTGGTCATGCACTTGGATTACCTGATTTGTATGATATTGACTATTCATCTTCAGGAATAGGTACGTGGGGACTCATGTCGGGTGGATCTTGGGGTGGTAATGGTGGATCGCCATGGTATCCTTCCCATTTTTGTGCGTGGTCAAAAACAACGTTAGGATGGGTGGATGCAATTGAAATTGATGATGCTAATATTACTCTAGAACTTGACCCTGTTGAGTTTAATCCATTAATTTTCAAAATGTCGGGATTAGAAGATAGTAATC
This sequence comes from uncultured bacterium, assembly GCA_964501035.1. GTDB lineage: Bacteria > Fidelibacterota > Marinisomatia > SCGC-AAA003-L08 > D37C17 > CAYNTS01. The sequence goes on along the minus strand of CAZCRK010000031.1, from coordinate 5,102 downwards.
AATATTTTTTGTTTGAAAACCGCCAACAAGTTGGGTTTGATCAAACATTGCGTGGAAGTGGCTTGCTGATTTGGCATATTGATGATAATGTGTCTTGTGCCGGAAATGGGTGTAACTCAGATGAATGGCATAGACGAGTTGATTTGGAACAGGCTGACGGTAATTTTAATTTAAATTATGGAACCAACAATGGTGATTCGTATGATATTTGGCCTGGATTATCGGGAAATACTGAGTTCAACGATGGAACTATTCCAAATTCTCGATTTTATAATGAAAACCCATCGGGGGTCAGTGTGTATAACATTCAAGAAACTGGCGATTTAGTAGTTGCAACATTTAGAAATCATCCCACTGTTATTATTGAATCTACCAATGTAGTGGAAGTAAATGGTGATGGTGATTCAGTAGCAAATCCCGGAGAAACAATTGAATTGTTTACCACTCTGTTTAATCCATCCAATGAATATATTGATTCAATAACTGGAACAGTTACCACCACTGACTCTGAAATTTCCATCATTACGAATTCAATAGATATACCAAATATGACTGCATCGAGTTACACTACTATAGCAGATGGAATTACTATTGATATTACGAATGAAGCACATCTAGGAAATCATAATATTGAGTTATTATTGCTTGGAGAAATAGATGGGGAAGTGTTTGAACAGACCCTTACTGTTGATTTCGAAATTACAATTAATCAGCAGGGGTATCCCTTCATAAGCAATCAAAATGTAAAATCTTCCCCTCTAGTAATAGATATAAATAATGATGGAAATCAGGATGTAATTTGGGGCGGAATGGATGGATTTGTGTATGCAACAAATCATATTGGTGAAATGTTAGATGGAAGTTGGCCCTTTGATACAGGAAATCAAATTTGGGCACCCATTGCTGGTGGTGATTTAGATGGTGATGGAAATATTGAACTGGTGGTGGTTTCGAAAAGCAAGCATGCATTTATTTTAGATACACAAGGAAATGTAATATTGGATTTTGAAACCGATGAGTTTTTAATATCTTCCCCTGCAATTGGAAATTTAGATGAGGATGATGAATTAGAAATTGCCTTTGCGTCAATGAATAGTGGATTTGTCTATGCAATTAATATGGATGGTTCACCTGTGCATGAAAATTTTCCATTAGAGCTGGATGAAAAGGTATATGCAGATATCGCATTAGCAGACTTCAACCATAATGGCTTGGACGATATTGTGGTTGCAACATCAAGCAATGATGGATATGTGTTCGTAATTTTAGATGATGGTAATATTGCCGAAGGATTTCCATTTTTTGTGGATGACAAATTTCGTTCCGCTCCTTTGATAATTGATGCATATGGAGTGAATGAACATCAAATCCTTATTGGGAATGATAATGGAAATTTGTATTGCATTAGCGAAATTGGGCAATTGATTTTTAATGTTCATACCGATGATAAAATTAGGTCTGCACCATCTACCAATGGAGTTGATATTTTTATTTCCAACGAAGGCAATCATTTATATTCTATAAACAGAATGGGTGCAATAAATAATGGATGGCCCTTTGAAGGAGGCAATACATTGCATTCACCCGTTTTTGCAGATATGGATTTGAATGGTATGAATGAAATATTAACTATATCTACATCGGGTGATGTAATTATCTTAGATAATAATGGAAATATAAACACAGATTATTCAATGTCTATTGCATATCAAATTGATGATTGTCCACCTGCAATATCTGATATTGATAATGATGGTGATTTAGAATTGGTTGCCGGTATGACAAGCGGGTTACATGTCATTGATTTTAAACCAGATGGGTATGCCAGTGAGTGGAATATCCATAGAGGCAATCCCCAGCGAACTGGATATTGGTCCACTCCATTCTTGCCTGAAATTAATTTGGGTGATGTCAATTTTGACTCCGAACTTAATGTGTTGGACGTGGTCTTTGTAGTCAATTCAATTTTGGAAATTGAAACCCTTAGTTCTGTTGAATTTTATATTGCAGATATGAATGCTGATGGTATTGTTAATGTTTTGGATATTCTTGAAATTGTTATCATCTTAATGTCGTAGTTAATGACTCGCAGGTTTCAAATTCATGGACTCCATTGTGCAGGATGTGTTTCTAATGCAGAAAAAGCATTAAATGCTGTTGAGGGTGTTGAATCTGTTTCCGTAAATCTACCACTTGAAACTGTATCTATCACTTGTACAGACCATGTGAAAAAACAGTCTCTTTTTGATGCCATAGAAAAAGCAGGATATTCGCTGTCTGAGGAGTCATCCAAAAAGTCGGTGGATGAAGTAGATGTTTGGTTTAAGCGAACAATATGGGTCGCCGTATTTGGTTTTCCTCTGTTAATTTTTGCCATGTGGGAAATGTTTATATCACCCCTTTTTTCACCCACAATATCACTCTTAATCCAATTGAGTTTAACCACCCCCATTATTGTACTATGTCATCATTATTTTACGTCTGGTTTTAAGGCATTGTTAAATCGTCATCCCGATATGAATAGTTTAGTAGCATTGGGGACTGGATCAGCATTTGTTTTCTCGCTCATATCAGGAGCAAATGAATATTTTGCATTGGAATTTGCTGGATTCACATCCTATTATTTTGAATCTGCAGGTGTTATTTTAGTTTTTATCACTTTAGGTAAATACTTAGAATCCAGAGCAAAAAATAAAACTACTGAGGCATTAAAATCATTGCTTTCCACTGCACCGGCAACGGGGTGGAAAAACATAAATGATGAATGGGTAGAAGTCAATATCATGGATATTGAAGTGGGTGATATCATTCGAGTCAAGCCGGGGGGAAAGGTACCCGTCGATGGTGATGTTATTGAAGGTGAATCCTATGTAGATGAATCTGTAATAACGGGTGAATCTAGTCCAGTTTTCAAACAAAAAGGTGATCATGTTACGGGTGCAACCATCAATACCAATGGTGTGATTAGTTTTCGTGCTACATCGGTTGGAAAAGATACTGTTTTCTCACGCATTATTGAGCTGGTCAAAGAAGCACAATCTACAAAAGCACCCATTCAATCATTGGCAGACTTGATAGCCTCCGTATTTGTACCTATTGTTATTTTACTTGCATTGGGTAGTGCATTATTTTGGTTTTTTATAGGTGGTGAGAATCTGCTCTTTTCCACAAATATTTTAATTTCAGTTCTCATTATTGCGTGCCCATGTGCCCTTGGTTTGGCAACCCCAACAGCTATTGTTGTGGGGTCTGGAATTGGTGCAAAACATGGTATTCATTTTAAATCAGCTGAATCATTACAGCGATTAAGTGAAGTTAACACCGTAGTTTTTGATAAAACGGGTACATTAACAACCGGTGAAATGTCGGTACAAAAATTTGTTTCTGATGGAAATGATACAACGAATTTGGGGATTGCATTGGGACTTGAACAGTTATCTGAACATCATTTAGCAAATGCCATTGTCAGATATTGCACAACTCACCAAGTAACCGATATACCTATCCAACAATTTGAATCGGTGCAAGGCAAGGGTATTAAAGGTATTTCACAGAATAAAAATATAGTGATGGGTTCCCTTCGATTCCTAAATGAGCAATCAAACTTTGTGAGTAAGAATGCAAATTCTCAGGATGAAGCAGGACAAAAACAAGGAATGAATGTGGTGCATCTTGCTATTGATGGAGAATGGGTAGCATGTTTTTGGATTGCTGACACCACAAAAGATGAGTCTAAAAAGGTGATTGATGCATTGCATTCACATCATTATGAAACCTGGATGATTACAGGAGATAGACAGGCCATTGCACAACCCATGATGCACACTTTGGGAATATCCCATATTATGGCTGAGGTGATGCCCCATGAAAAGTCTGAAAAGATTGCCGAATTGCAGGCGTCACATGGTAGTGTAGCAATGGTAGGTGATGGTGTAAATGATGCACCGGCATTAGCCACAGCGGATATTGGTATAGCTGTTGGAAGTGGAACGGATGTCGCTATGCAAACCGGTGATGTTGTATTACTCAACCCAAGTTTAATGTCACTTCCTATTGCATTGTCGTTAAGTAAACAGGTGATGCGAAAAATTAAACAAAACTTGTTTTGGGCATTCGCTTATAATATTATTGGTATTCCTATAGCCATGGGGGTATTGTATCCTTTAAATGGGTATTTATTACAACCCATGTTGGCTGGGTTGGCCATGGCATTTTCTTCGGTTTCTGTTGTGAGTAATACATTATTACTCAAGCGATTTAAAAAGTAGGGAACAACCTTATTCAAGTTATTCCCTACAACAGAAACACATCCGAGCAGACAGACATACTTTCTGTGGAGTAAAGTTAAACAATTATCAGCCGTAAATTCGTGATGCGGGTCTCAAAATTAAACTTTGCTAATTACCTCTTATTATCGTTAATATTATGCGTGGTTAATATGAAAAGTCAAATAGAATAAGGATTAAATAGTTCAAAAACAGATGATGGTTCCCATGCCAGACACACAACCCCATTTTCAACAAAATCCCAAGTTATTGGAACAAGTATCAATTCAAGTTCATACTTTACATTATAGTCGAAGAACAGAAAAGACATATAAGCAATGGATTAAACAGTTTGTTTTGTTTCATAATAAAAAGCATCCAAAAGAAATGGGTGAAAAAGAAGTGAATCAATTCTTGTCGTATTTAGCTACATATCGACGGGTTTCAGCATCTACTCAAAATCAAGCATTGAGCGCTATTCTATTTCTATATAAACACGTACTCCACAAAGAATTAGGCGATTTTGGGAATGTGGTAAGAGCGAAACGAAGTAAAAAAATACCAGTTGTTTTCACAAAAGAAGAAGTTAAACAAATTTTGATAAACCTTTCCAGCGAAAAGCAATTGATGGCTTCTCTCCTTTATGGTTCAGGACTTCGATTAACAGAATGTTTAAGATTGCGTGTTAAGGATGTAGACTTCGATAAAAAACATATAATCGTCAGAGATGGAAAGGGTGAAAAAGATAGGGTTACGCTTTTATCTAAAAAGGTTATTCCCCATCTAAAAAAGCATTTATCCGGTGTTAGAAGAATATTTAAAGCTGATTTTAAAGAA
>CAZCRK010000030.1:0-18481 GCA_964501035.1 uncultured bacterium | reverse complement strand
ATTCATAACAATACAATTTTAAGGAGAATACATGGCATATCTTATTTTGGATATTGAAACTATCCCACGACCGCCCATTGACGATGAGGTGGAGGCAGTCATTTCACAAAAAACACAGGCTCGAATAGAGCGAACCGGAGATGACCCCGAAAATGCAGAGTCCTTAATTCGGTCAACATCACCTTTTTTTGGACAAGTATTGTGTATTGGGCTTCGTTTCTTAACAGATGATGGTCAAACAAAAGATAAGGTGGTGTGTGAACAAACAGAAGAAGATACATTGCAGAGTTTCTTTGATATTGTAAATAAACTGTCACGTAACACACGATTTGTTCACTATAATGGCATGGGGTTTGATATTCCATTTTTATTGGTGCGTGGAGGCCATTATGGTATTGATATTACCAATAAAGTGTTTAGTGATTTACGGCGATTTTCGTATAAAAGTCATATTGATGTGATGATGTATTTATGCAATTGGAATAGCTATAATTCCGTGAGTATGGATATTGCGTGCAGGTCATTTGGAATTGCATCTCCCAAAGAGGGTGAAGTGAAGGGTGATACCGTTGCAAAAGCGTTTGATGCAGGCAATATTGATGCAGTTGAAGCATATGTTATGCGTGATGTAGTTGCCACCCATGAATTATTTAATAAATTAAAACATTATATTTTATAAAGAGGTACAGAAAGTTGAAATCATTATATCCAGAGATTAAACCATTTAATCAATTCAAATTGCAGGTTTCGAACTTACACACTATCCATGTGGAAGAATCGGGAAACCCAGAAGGTAAACCCGTAATATTTTTACATGGTGGTCCGGGTGGTGGGATTGAGCCGGTGTATCGCCAGTATTTTGATCCGGAAAAATGGCGAATTATTATATTTGACCAACGGGGTTGTGGGCAAAGTACACCCCATGCTGAATTACGTGAAAACACCACATGGGATTTGGTATCTGATATTGAAAAAATTAGGGAATATCTTAATATTGAAACATGGGTAGTATTTGGCGGAAGTTGGGGTTCAACGTTGTCGCTTAGTTATGCTATCACTCACCCTGACCGTTGTAAGGGGCTCATTCTACGTGGAATTTTCATGTTACGGCAAAAAGAAATTCACTGGTTTTATCAAGAAGGTGCGTCGTTTATTTATCCCGATGCCTGGGAACATTATTTAGCACCTATACCAAAAGAAGAGCAACATAGTTTAGTTGCATCATACTATAAACGATTAACTGCTTCGGATAAACAAACTAGGATTAAGGCCGCCAAAGCATGGTCAATTTGGGAAGCTTCAACGAGCAAATTGTATCAGAGCAATAATTACTTGCACCATTTTGAAGATACGGATGTAGCAGAAGCATTTGCCCGTATTGAATGCCATTATTTTATCAATCGCGGTTTTTTTGAAACCGATGAATGGTTACTAGAAAATATTGATGCAATTCGACATATTCCAAGCGTCATTGTTCAGGGGCGATATGATGTAGTATGTCCCATGACTTCGGCATGGGATTTACATCAAAAATTCCCCGAATCAGATTTTCATATTATTCAGGATGCGGGTCATTCAATGACCGAAGAAGGTATTGCTTCCAAGCTGATAGAATATACAGATTCATTTTCTAAGCTATAAAAAAAGCCCCGTTAACGGGGCTTTTTTAGACATCACTTGAGATTTAACAAATCTCATTTATCACATTTGCTATATCCGCATTTTGCCGCCACACATGAATCGCATCCATTTTCAGTTTTTAGTGTGCGTTCATTACATTCGGGGCAAATTCTAAACACAGAGTTTTCTTCAACATCACCATCGTTACTTTGACTAATTTCAGATGGTCCTTCACCATTATCTTGAACCGGCATTTCATCGGGTCGAGCAACAATTTTTACATCGTAAAAGAAGCGTTCAATAACATCTGCAATTTCAGCATAAAATGAATGGTAATATTTTCCTTCTTTAAATGACCCACCATTGGGATCAAAAATACCCTGTAATTCTTCCAAAATAAACATGGGGTCTGTTGCCCTTCTAAAAATGGCTGAAATTAATCGGGTTAAAACCACATATTCAGGTGCACGGGTTAAATCTTTTGAATTAATAAAAATTTCAATTGGTCGGATTTGTCCGTTGTAATTGATATAACTCAATGTAATAAACACCGAGTTTTTCACAAATGCGCTTTTTAATTTATATACTTTTGCATCGACAACATCTGGGCGGATCGCTGAACCATTATGCGGTTGAGCCGGTGGTTTTTTGGTTGTTGGTTGCTTAGCAATTTCTTCGGCAACTTCAACAAATTTTGTATCTTTTGATAATTTTATCATACTTCAATTTCCTCAAATTTTGTATTGGACAATACTTCTTCAATTTCTAAATCACTATTTTTTAGATAATGATACACCGTTGTTAAACTACCGTCGGGCATCTTGATGATATTTTCACCATTAACAATGATTTCTTGATCATCCTGCATTATTTTATAATTTTTTTCTTTTGCTTTTTGAAACTCGGTTAAATCACCTTCTTTACTTAAAATAGGGAATCGACTACCATCCCTATAAATGGTTACTCCTTTCAACTTTTTCTTCCATGCTTGAAGGTAAATATCCGATATAGTTTCAGGATTTACATCCTCGGGAAGGTTTATTGTCGATGAAATGCTGTGGTCAACAAATTTTTGGATTAACCCTTGGCTGTTCACCCGTTTAACTGGATTAATATTATGGGCAGTACTGTTCATATGTTCAGGCAATACATCTTCTACCTTATTTGCCGAATCAATTTTATCTTGCAAATTATTCATATCAATATAAGCTTGAATAGTTGAATGAAAAACTTTAAATGTTTTCTCAAATGACTCTGAGCGTCGGGTATAATGGGTTGCAAAAATGGGTTCAACACCTCCAGAAACACCAATATAATGTTGACCGTCTAAATCATAACTCAATATAATATTGGAAATCGACCCTGTGGGAGCAATGGACATAATTGCAATATTTCGCAGCCCATTTTCTTGTATAACTGATTTTGTTTCTGCACTCAATGCTTCATCTACAAATGGACATTCTAAATATTTGTCTTCATTAAATATTGGAGAAACACCTTTTTCACCTGCAAGCAGGGCAGATGCTTGATATGCAGCATTCGTTATAAACTCCATAACTTTACCAGTGGTATCGATTCCTTCGTTTGAATCATAGGCAACTCCCAGTTGGTTTAGCATGTCGGCAATTCCCATAACACCGAGCCCAAGACGACGTGTTTCACTTGCAGCTAAGCGTTGTTTTTCAAGCGCATTTAGGTCTTCATTCCATGTAACCACATTGTCAAGAAAGCGTGTTAAAATATTTGTACTTTCTGCAAGTTGGTCCCAATTGATTCGTGCTGATGGAGTAAATCCATCCGTAACAAATCGAGATAAATTTATAGACCCTAAGTTGCACGCTCCTCCATCCTCAAGAGGTACTTCTGCGCATGGATTGGTACAAATAATTGGGCGACCCACATAATTTGATGGAGAATATTTACTCATAGTTGTCCAAAAAATCAATCCGGGTTCTGCAGTGGTATAATTACCTTCAATAAATTGATCCCAAATATCTCGTGCCTTTACTTTTTCACGAACTTCATCGGTTTGTACACTACCAAAATAGAGCAGAAAATCACCAGATTGTCGGACTGCTAAATCAAAATCTTTATCTTTCAACGGAACGATATAATCGCAAAAGACATCTCGTTTAAAGATATCATTAAAATCAGCTTTTGCAAGGTCATATTTCTGTTCTTTTTTTAACCATGCTTTTAGAGACGCAAACGTTTTAAATGTACGTTCTACCTCATAGTCATCAGGATTTTTTGCAGGAATTCCAGAAGAATAATGCACGTCATTATCGCCCTGAAGGGCTTTGTTTAATATAGTTTTATTTTTCTTTTTGTACACCACAAACTCAGAATCACCATACTTTTTTTGTTCTTCTACAGCGTGCATAAATTCATCACTTGCTTTGATAGAAATATTTGCAAACCTGACTTGTGTGTTTTCCATCACCTGTTTTTTAATGGTATCTAATTCATTTTCATCGAACATGCCAGACCATTTACATTGTTCAACAATTTGATTTGTAACCCAATTAGGTACTTTCTTCACTTTCAAAAAGTGTAGTACATCTGGGTGTTTAACATCAATAGTCAGCATTAATGCACCACGGCGTCCACTTTGTCCAATTAGTCCCGTTGTCAGAGAATATAGTTCCATAAATGAAACCGCACCAGTTGAGCTATCAGCAGCATTGTGTACGATTGAATCTTTGGGTCGCAAGCATGAAATATCTACACCTATTCCTCCGCCATACGAATATGTACGGGCACATTCAAATGCAGCCTTATATATGGAATCTATATCATCTTGTTGAATTTTTGACACAAAGCAATTTGCAAGGGTTTTCAAGCGATATAAATCACCTGATCCAGCTAATACTCGTCCACCTGAAATAAAACGTCCGTTGTAAAGTTCAGTATAAAATTTTTCAGCCCATTTTTTTTGTTTAGACTTGGCACCTTCTACGGTTGCAACAAATGCTGACAATCGTTTAAATACATCTTCAGGACAATCCTCAATTGGTTCATTATCCATATTTTTAAGATAGTATTTTTTGGCATAAATATTTTGAGCTAATTCGTTGTCACCTAAGTAGTTTTCATGAGTTGGAAGCGCTTTTTTGGTTTGTAAATCGTTTAAGTGTTCATAGACTTCTTTGTATAATTTTATATTTCGTTTTCCAACAATGTTTATTGTTTTACCTTCATGGTCAAACATTTTTTTGAATTGTTCATTCATAAATTTTTCAAATTCCCTAGAATAAGGTTAAATTGTAACGGTTTCAAAGATGTAAAACATTTCAGTTTTACAATACATCAGCTTCTGTTTTATACAAACAGCAATTATTTTTGATGATTTGCCAAATGAAATAAATCATTTAGAACATCCAGATTTTAGGTGTCTGGATTTATATCAATTTGTGATGTGTTTCTCGTCGGATAAGAAAACTAAAGCAATACAAGATATGCCTATCACATGGAAAAATATACCGTATCTTGTGTGATTACACAAAATACTTTATTACATTTTGTTACAATTAAATTGAATGAAATCGTGTAAGAAGTTGAAAAAACAAACACATACACGGAAAAAATAATTTTACAAATCCCATGGTAGAATACCAAAATTCTCTAGACCAATCTAGGATAATAAGGTAATTAATGGTTAAATTCCAGACCTTAAAATTTGAAAGAAAAGGAGTATTACGATGAGCTCTGCAGAGCTAAATTTAAACAATCAAAAAATTGAGTTACCAATTATAGAAGGCCCAGAAAATGAAAAAGCAATTGATATTACCAAACTACGAAGTCAAACTGGTTTTATAACCCTAGACCCAGGATATGGAAATACAGGGTCATGTCAAAGTGATATTACGTTTATTGATGGCGAAAAAGGAATTTTACGATATCGGGGGTACCCTATTGAACAATTAGCGGGTAAAGCATCATTTACTGACGTTGCTCATTTGCTCATTTGGGGTAAGTTTCCAACTCCAGAAGAAAAAACAGAGTATAGTAAAAGCCTACGTAAACATGCAAATATCCATGAGGATATGAAACGATTTTTTGATGGGTTTCCTCTCAGTTCTCATCCTATGGCAACACTTTCTTCGATGGTAACAGCTTTATCAGCATTTCATCCAGATGCAAATAGCAATGATCCCGATGTATTAGATGATATAATTCTTCGTATTCTTTCAAAAGTAAAAACCATTGCTGCATACTCCCATAGAAAATATCAAGGATTACCGTTTATTTATCCCGAATCCAATTTAAAGTATGTTGATAATTTTTTGCATATGATGTTTTCTGATTCTCAAGAAGATTACCATCAAGATCCTGTGTTCGCTGATACCATGAATCTACTTCTCATTTTACATGCAGACCACGAGCAAAATTGTTCAACATCTACCGTTCGAATGGTTGGCAGTAGTCGTGCAAACTTGTTTGCAACAATTTCTGCAGGAATTGCTGCACTTTGGGGTCCACTACATGGTGGTGCAAATCAAGCAGTGATAGAAATGTTAGAACAAATCAAAAATGATGGTGGTGACTATAAAAAGTATATTCGATTAGCTAAAGATAAAAATTCAAGTTTCAAATTAATGGGATTTGGACATAGAGTTTATAAAAATTATGACCCTAGAGCATCAGTAATTAAGGAAGCAGCTGCCAAAGTATTGGATGCATTAAATATCGATGATCCTTTACTTGATATTGCTCGAAACCTAGAACGTATTGCATTGGAAGATGACTATTTTGTTTCAAAACGATTGTACCCAAATGTAGATTTTTATTCTGGAATTATATACCGTGCTATGGGAATTCCAACAAATATGTTTACAGTGATGTTTGCTTTAGGTAGATTACCTGGCTGGCTTGCACATTGGAGAGAAATGATACTAAATCCTGCATCTCGAATCAATAGACCCCGCCAAATATATACAGGTGCATCTGTTAGAGATTACAAAAAATAATGAAAGCATATCTTGACCTAGTAAATCATGTATTGGAAAATGGTGTACGAAGAGAAAATCGCACTGGCACCGATACACTTATGTCATTTGGCTACCATTATAAAGTAAACCTCCAAGATGGTTTTCCACTTTTAACAACAAAGAAAGTTTTTTTTAACTCTGTTATTAGAGAATTACTTTGGTATTTGTCTGGTGAAACCCATATTCGAAATCTCAGAAAACACACAAAGATTTGGGACGCATGGACATCAGAAGACAAGAATTGGGAAATTGGTAAAATGTATGGTTACCAATGGGTCAACTGGGATAAATATTCACATAATCCTAAATCTAATACAATAGAACAAACTCATATTAATCAAATTCAAAATGTTTTAGATTTGATTAAAACAAATCCCAATTCACGAAGAATGGTTGTATCTGCATGGAACCCCAGTGTGCTAGATGAAATTGCCCTACCAAGTTGTCATGCCTTTTTTATTTTTAATGTTACAAATGGAAAACTAAACTGTCATTTAACTCAGAGAAGTGGGGATATTGCTTTAGGAATTCCATTTAATTTAGCATGTTATGCAACATTAACACAGATGGTCGCTCAAGAAACAGACTTAGAGTTAGGAGAATTTTCACATTATATTAACGATGCCCATATTTATGTAGATCATATTGATGGGTTGAAAGAACAGTTAGATAGAAAACCACTTTCATTACCAACATTAGATATAGCGAAAAAACCATTTTGGGATTTAAAGTTTGAAGATTTTACATTGCAAAACTATGAACACCATCCAGTTATAAAATTTCCGGTAGCTGTGTAAATGCAAATCCACCTAATTTGGGCTCAAGATGAAAAGGGTGGAATTGGGAAGAATAATTCTTTACCATGGCATATTTCGGAAGATTTACAAAATTTTAAAAAACTTACTCTAAATTGTCCGATAATCATGGGAAGAAAGACTTGGGAATCTCTTCCTTTTAAACCTTTACCAAAACGTAGAAACATAGTAATTACAACCCAACAATTTGAAAATATTGAATCATTTCAAACACCTAAATCATGCATTCAAACCTTAAACGATGATGCAGTTGAGAAAGTTTTTGTAATTGGTGGGTCTATGATTTATGATGCATTTTTTGAATTTGCAGATGTACTCCATATTACTTCAGTTCATTTATATGAAACGGATATAGATACATATTTTCCAATCAAAATGGATGTGATTCAACAACAGTTTGTCAAAGTTTCAACCTCATCACTTTCCCCTGATGCAACATATACAAAATGGGAAAAGTTAGTTTAGTAAAATTATAAACACACCTATCAAAGCAATAATAACAGAAACAATTCTTCGTTTTGTCATGGGCTCACCCAGAAATAACCACGCAAAAATAAAAATAAATATTGTTGAAGTTTGATTTAACACACTAGCAATTGAAGCGGAAGTAAATGCCATTCCGATAGTCCAAAATGCAAGTCCAATATATGTTGCTAAAATTGATCCGCCCACAAGTGATGGCCAAACAGAACGGTCTTTGAATTTTGAAAGAATATTTTTATTTCGACCTCGAACCCTTAAAATAAAACTAGAAACGATTAATCCTGGGACTATTCTATAACTTGCAACCCAAAACTGTTGTCCAACATTATGAGCAACTTTTTCTAAAACTGGCTTGGTTAAAATGATACCTAGAGCCATCAAAATTATGGAAAATGCACTCATGATAATTCCCAAATTCATTCGTTTTCTAGAAGCAGGGATATGTTGAATTTTTAAGGATGCATATAACACTGCACCTACAACTAATGTTGCTCCAAAAATTTGGATGAATGTGAGTCTTTCTCCAAGTAGAAAAAAAGCAAAAAATATAACAGCAGGGCTATAAATTGTGTCCACAATTGCAGAAATACTTGCACCTATTATATTTAATGAGTGAAGAAATATAATATCAGCAATACCTATACCAATAATTCCGCTAATAGTTAGCCGAACATAATCATTCATTGTCATGAACCCACCATCTTCAATGAGGGGTTGGACAAGCGGAATCCCCATAATGTACAATGTTATTGTAAACAAAATTAGTGCGAGTAAATTTTTAAATGGATTAAGTGCAATTGCAGGAATTTTTTCACCTGCTTTTTTAAGAAGAATTACAGCAAAACCCCAAAAGCCAGCGCATAAGAGAGAAAAAAACTCACCAATATATGGAATATCAATTAAGTTCAACTATGTAATGTTTCATTAATGATTCGCAATCCATCCAAAGTGAGATTGGGTGCAAGAATGTGTTTTGTTTTTAACTTTGGGGAAAGAAGAGAACTAAATCCTCCTGTTAAAACAACGGTTGGGGAGTCCCATTTTGTTTCATTTTTTATACGATTAATCATACCGTCCACTTCATCAATAGCACTGAACATTATACCAGATTGCAAATTGGTTTCAGTGTTTTTACCAATCACGGAATCTGGAAATGTAAACGCCGTATCTCGTAATAATGCAGCTTTTTCAAACAGATATCTTGCAGATACATCAATTCCAGGTGCAATAGCACCTCCAATAAATGCACTCTGTTCATCAATTATATCATAGGTTGTTGCAGAACCAAAATCTACAATGATGCCAGGAACAGAATAATGATGTTTTAAAGAGGTAACATTACAAATTCTATCTGCACCCACTTCGGATGGGTCCTCTACATCTAACTCAATACTGCAATTATCATGACGAACAAAGTTGGGTTTAATATGAAAAATATTTTTACAAGATTCCAAATAAGGAGTGTCTAATTTTGGCACAACAGAACTGATAATTATTTGTGTGATATTGTATTTTTTAAATTTAATTAAACTGTTAAAAAAATTCATATCGGATTCCATTCGGGCAGAATCAATAACCTTATTTTGTTTGAACACAGCACAAACAACATTTGTATTTCCAATATCAATTGCCAACAACATTACAGTTCAATAACTCCTGCAGAATATGTGTTAGTGTTGCCCCTTTCATTTATTAGGGCAAAGCCATTATTCGTAATCCCTTCAAACGTACCCTGTATAATTTTATCTTCAACATGAAAGGAAACAGTTTGTTTTTGATGTGCACAAAAAGAAATCCATTCATGGCAAACATCTTCAGGGCTAAGTGTTAAATCAGATTCAAAATGGTTAAAGATGGTAGCTAATAGCGCTTCTCGGCTAATATGATTGTTTGTTATTTGTTTTAAAGAGGTAGCAGTCTTTTTGATGGATTTTGACATTTCTTTTTCATTAACATTTAATCCAACTCCGATGACTATTTTATATTTTCCTTCAATCCTTCTACTTTCCGTTAAAATTCCACCCAATTTTTTGCCATGGATAAGCACATCATTAGGCCATTTTAACTCTGCATGTACATGAATGCATTCCTGTAGCGATTTTACAATACTGATTCCAGCCAATAATGAAACTAATCCAAATTGTTCTGGACGAAATTCTGGATTAATACTAAATGAAAATGTTAAACTTTTATTTGGAACGGAATCCCAAACATTATCCCTTCGTCCACGACCTTTTGTTTGAGACTCTGTTAATACACAAAGCCCGTGATTTGGGTTTGCACAATTCAATTTCCAAATATGATTATTGGTAGATGAAAGTGTATCAAAATAATGAAAATCTCTACCAATGTATGTTGTTTCTAAAGTTGAAAAATAAGTGTCTGTTGCAAACATAAAATTAACCAGAGAATTCGCCAAAAGTAGAGCGAAGGGTGTCTGCAATTTCACCCAAGGTAGCATATGCTCGCACAGCTTCTACGATATGGGGAATCAAATTATCAGTAGTTTGTGATGCCTTTTTAAGTAACTCAAGCGCTTCTGTTACTTTAGTTTGATTTCGATTTTGTTTTGTATTGTGTAATCGGTTTAACTGGTTTTGAACTGCTTCTGTTGAAATTTCTTGAATATCAAAGTCTTCTGTGTTTGTTTCTTCAAACTTATTAAGACCTACAATAATATTTTCTTTTTTATCAATATTTATTTGATAATCATAGGCAGATTTTGCTATTTCATTTTGTTGAAATTGCTGCTCAATTGCTGAAACTGCACCACCGAGTTCGTCAATCTTTTCAATTAATGTTTCTGCTTGAGATTGAATTTCATCGGTTAAGGATTCAACATAATAGGAACCTGAAAGGGGGTCAACTACATCAGTAATACCCGATTCAAATGCTATGATTTGTTGGGTACGTAATGCAAGTTTTGCTGATTCTTCAGTTGGAAGTGCAAGCGCTTCATCTCGTGCATTAGTATGCAGTGATTGAGTGCCACCCAAAACTGCTGCAGTAGCTTGCAGGGTTGTGCGAACGACATTGTTGTCAATCTGTTGTGCTTGCAAAGTTGAGCCAGCTGTTTGAGTATGAAATCGGCACATTTGAGCTTTTGGTTCAGTGACTCCAAATCGATTTTTCATTATAGATGCCCACATTCGGCGACCAGCTCTAAATTTGGCTATTTCTTCAAAAAAGTGATTGTGACTATTGAAGAAAAAACTAAGTCTTTTCCCAAATGTGTTTCCGTCTAATCCAGCATCCAATGCAGATTGAACATATGCAATTCCGTTAGCCAATGTGAATGCAAGTTCTTGAACAGCAGTTGAACCTGCCTCACGAATATGATATCCGGAAATTGAAATGGTATTCCAATTTGGAAGGTGGTTACTGCAATACTCAAAAACATTGGTAATGAGTCGCATACTTGGTTTGGGTGGAAAAATGTAAGTTCCACGTGCAATATACTCTTTTAATATATCATTTTGAATAGTTCCACGCAGTTTAGAAACATCTATGTTGCGTTTTTCTGCTAAAGCAATCAAAAATGCTAATAAAATAGGAGCAGTTGAGTTAATGGTCATAGAGATAGATACTCGATCAAGGGGTATGTCGTCCAATAAAACTTCTAAATCTGCAAGTGAAGAAATTGGAACACCAACTTTACCCACTTCTCCATCAGCAATGGGATTATCCGAGTCATATCCTGTTTGTGTGGGTAAATCAAAAGCTACAGATAAACCCATTACTCCTTGATTTAACAAATATTTATATCGTTTATTGCTTTCCTCAGCCGAGGCAAAACCAGCATATTGGCGCATTGTCCAATGTCGTCCACGATACATGTTTGGATACACACCATGTGTAAATGGAAACTCACCCGGGTTTTCATCATTTTTAGAACCATAAAAAGCATCTAGAGGAATATTGGAATTGGTTTTTTTGTCCACTAGATTCCTCTTTCTTGTTTAATATTTTCATACGCTTCATTGACCATTTTGAACTTATCTTCAGCCATTTTTTGAAAATCTTCTCCCAAATGATGCACCTTATCTGGGTGAAATTTACGAGCCATTTTTCGGTATGCTTTCTTTACTTCATCATGTGTCGCTTCCGGTGAAATCTCTAATATTTTGTATGAAGAGGTTGTGTTTTTATAAAACATTGCCAAAATAGATTCATAATCTTTTCGGCTAATTCCCATGTAATTCGAAATTGTGTGAATCACCTTAACCTCTTCTGGATGCACAAGTCCGTCTGCTTGGGATAAACCAAATAAAACATGAACTAATTGCAACCGAGATGCATGGTCCATATACTGTTTAATTTGGAGGCATACCTCTCTCAACGACACATCTTGCTTTAGAATTTCTTTAAACAATTGTATTCGTTCTTTCGCATATTGAACACCAAATTGTTGAATTAAAAACTGTTTTACAAATTCAAGTTCAGATTTTTTTAACTCATGATCCGATTTCATAACGGCTGCAAATAAAATTAAAATAACCGACCCAAAATCTCCACTTCGTGTTTGTGGTCTTTGAGAATATCCACGTGATTGTGAAAATCCTTGATTATTTTCAGACATTGATCCAAGTGCATAGCCCATAATTCCACCTATTGGACCAAACATAGTCCACCCTAGACCTCCCCAAAGCCATTTTGACCAACCTGCCATTATACGTCTAACTCCATCACTAAATCCCCTTTTTCAACGGTTTGCCCAACATCTACATAAATATGTTTTACAGTTCCTTGTACAATAGAATCAATCTCATTTTCCATTTTCATTGCTTCAAGAATAAAAAGTTTTTGACCAATTTCAATTTCATCACCAACGTTTACATAGATTTTACTGACCAATCCAGGTATTTGAACATGAATTTCACCAGCATCATCACCCTGAGAATTTGAAAAGCCAAATTTTTCCATTAACAGTGCGTTTTCATCCTTTACACGAACAAAGTTTGTATGTTGATCCACAGTCACTTCAAACATATTACCACTATCTTGGATTGTTAAATAATGTGTTTGCCCATCTAATATGAGTGAATATGAATTGGGTGAAAGTTGTACACAGTCAGCATTTACAGGAGATCCATTTAATGAAATAACTGGATTTTCATTTACAATTTTGGCTGAAAAATCTAAAATGTGTTCATCAATTTGAATTTGAAATTTCATCTCAAATTTTCTTTCTTACCAGCAAGTGACCAAGGAGATGTTTCATTGTTAATAATTTTAGAAGTTGTTTTGATATCTCTTTTTAAAGTTTTATGAATAGCACCCATACTTGCTGCAATCAACCTATTCGATTTATGTATAGAAAGATTATGGTGAAGTTCATCTTTAATTTCATCAAGGGTTTGTGTGGAATACAATCCTGAATTAAATGATTTATGTTGAATAAACATTAAACAAAAAGGAATGGATGTTTCAATACCTGCAACATGGAATTCACTTAATGCTCGTTTCATTCGATTTAGAGCAGATTGCCTATCATCTCCCCATGTAACAAGTTTACCGAGTAATGGATCATAGTAGGGTGAAATATCTTGACCCTGTCTTACACCATCATCCATTCGAACACCAAGTCCTTGCGGGAAACTGAGTTCCTGAATTTTACCTATAGAAGGAGCAAAATTATTAAACCCATCTTCTGCGTAAATTCGACATTCCATGGCATGCCCTTGAGGGTTTATATCATTTTGTGAAAATGAAATAGGCAACCCATTCGCAATATTGATTTGTTCTTTTACTAAATCAAGTCCAGTTGTCATCTCAGTAATAGGATGCTCCACTTGTAGGCGTGTGTTCATTTCTAAAAAGTAGTAGTTCTTGTGTTTATCAACTAAAAACTCAATTGTTCCAGCACCAGAATATTGACATGCTTTAGTGATTTCCACCGAAGTTTTGAACAGACTATCTCTTAATTCTTGATGTATAAAAGGGGATGGTGTTTCTTCAATTATTTTCTGATATCTGCGTTGCACTGAACATTCACGTTCGCCTAAACAAACTACATTTCCATGATCATCTGCTAATATTTGTATTTCAATATGATGTGGTTCTTCGAGATATTTTTCAACATACACACGGTCATCCGAAAATGCTTTTGATGCTTCAGAAGAAGCGCGCTCAACTGCATCTTGAATTTCATCTGATGAGTATACGATTCGCATCCCTTTACCACCACCACCACCAGCGGCTTTTACAAGAACAGGGTATCCAATAGATTGTGCGATTTCAATGGCATCTGTTGCGTATTCAAGGGGTTCGGTTGTCCCCGGAATTATAGGTGCATTTACGTTTATGGCTAAATTTCGAGCAGCCATTTTGTCGCCCATTGTAGTAATTGCATCGGTTGATGGCCCAATCCATTTTACACCTAATTGAGTAATTTCATTTGCAAATTTTGCATTTTCAGATAAGAAGCCATAACCGGGGTGTACTGCATCCGTACCTGTTTGTTTGATAATTTCAATAATTTTTGGAGTATTTAAATATGATTCCGAAGAGGGTGCAGGACCCACACAATACGCTTCATCTGCTTTTAACACATGTGGAGATGTTCGGTCTGCTTCTGAGTATATAGCAACGGTCGAAATTCCAAGTTCTTTACATGTTCGAATTACACGTACTGCAATTTCACCCCGGTTTGCAATTAAGATTTTGCGAATCATAAGGGCGGAAATTTACAGTTTTTTAATGGTCAGAAAAAAATTATAAAGAATCCAAATAATAACCAAAGTAAACTAGTAATAGTTACTAATATAAATTAGAGAGAAAATGAAATTATTTCTAGTAGTTTATACGTATAATGTTATTGGAGACTAACTATGTATTTGAAACTTGTGTTTATTCCAACCTTTTATACCATCACGCATATTATAAATACGTTTAAACCCATTATCAATCAACATCTTGGAAGCAACTGTGCTTCTGTTACCAGAGCGACAATAAATCAAAATATCATTATCTTTGTATTTATTTAACTCATATATTCGTGCTTGGAGTTCGTGTACGGGAATCAAAATAGCATCTTGTAAATGACCGCTGTGATATTCTCTTGATGTTCTAACGTCAAGTATTATTGGATGAATATTATTAATAATATTATTTGCTTCATTTGCATAAACAGCTTTGTAACTGCTACTTTCATATTCTTTAACATGTATTTTCCCATTAATATCATCAATAATAAAATTGTATGAACCAACTTTTTTCATTTTAATATATGGATCTAATTCTGGATTTCCTGTTGTAGATTCTAAAATTTGAAGGCTAGGAAAAGCCACTTGAAATTCAGAATCATTACTTGGGAATTTAAACTTAATATAATCACCACGATATACGATAAATTCATGATTTTCCTTTTCGAAGTTTAACACTCGAAACCCATTAATCAATTCACCCGAAACAACACTAGCAGTATTTTTGACATGTGGTGTTGAACATCCGGTAATACTGCAGCTAGTGGTAAAAGCCAAAGATGTGATAAAAAATAATGTAATAATGCGATTCATAAATTCTCCTTTATTGATAGATGGAATTTTAACATTGGAGTTACAAATAAATTTCATCCATTTACCTGGAGTGCCCTTAAAGATGATCTAAAAAATTATGGTTTGAGATACTTCCAGTTTATTGTAATGTATCCTTTATTCCCTTCGCCATCATAGTAATCAATAAACTGAAAAGCAGGGTATTTTCCATCACGTGTTTTAACTACGTACACATTGTTATTGTATGCATATTCTTTGGATACATGATCATAGGTGTACCAATTTTGAGTGATAAACTTAGCTGGACTATCAGATAAATTAAACTTTATGTCATCCACAAGTTGGGCTGAATGAATAGGAGTATTTTCTTGTATATACGCAGATACACCACCACCGAGCCAAAAATTATATTCATCCAATTTTAATTCCCATATATCTGAACTTGCAACGAGTCCATTATCAAAAGAAAAATAGATAGGATTTGAATATGCTTCATCAAAAATAGTAGTTTGAACGGATGAGTTTGTTGTTAAGTTTTTTGATTTTATAGAAATATTACTTAATTGATGGTTTAAAAAACTGTATTCATAATCTATAATTTCAAATGCATACATATCTCCTTTACATGATTTTAATGTATACGTATGTGGTTTAATCTTATGACTATCATCAATCCATTCACCTCCAATTACAGCATGTGCTTTTTCATCTTTTTCAAATTGGTATGGGATTTCATTAACTTTATCAAGCGTTGTATTTTCTATCATTGCAATAGATGTACTTTTATGTCCAATAGCAATAGGGTCAACACACATATCTGCATAAATACAGGTTCCTTCAGCAAGTTCCAAACTGATACAATTCAATTTAAAGCCTAAATCCCAATTGAGAGGTTTTTGTGTATAGCCCTCATTTTTGGAAAAACTAAAATATTGCATATCATGCTCCCACACATTTTGGGTTTGATAAGTTTGGATTTTAGAAGAATGATTATTTTTTGATTGGCAACATACACTAAAAAGTAACAGTATTAAAATGCTAATAAGTTGAATTTGATGTTTCATTTTGAGTCCTTTAAATGAGTTAATAGTTCGATGAGATTAATCACAATAATTATATAAAACGATGCATACATTAAAATCCCAGATGGAATTATTAGATAAACAAAATTTTGGTGAACGAATCGCATTAACCAAATACCTCCAAAAGTGGTTAATATGGCAATAAATGGTTCTATTATGAAAAATATTTTAAGCTTTCCTTTTATGATAGTATTAAGAGAAAAAATATATCCAATAGTTAGGAAAATAAAAGAAAATGAGATAACATGAGAATGCGTAGTCATTAACATTTCTTGAATTGGTTTTGGGTAATGCTCTAAAATATCAAATTCATCTTTTGGTGCAGAACCATTATATTGCTCAATTGTTCCTGTTGATGTAAGATGTGTTGATTCAATTACTAATCCTAGTCCAATGGATACGCCAATAGTTAAAATGAGAAGGAAACAAACAAGTAAAAATAGAGTTTCTCTAGATTGATTTGCTAAGGTCACGTTATTTTGCCTTAAACAGTTTTAAAATTTCAGGAAAGAGAAGTACTAGCTTATGTATACCCTTTGAAACTGAGTTTACTGATATTGTTGCTCCACTTATTCCATCAACATTATCAAAGGTTGATGACTTACGCATTCCAATAAATTGTGAATTCCATTTTTTAGATTGAATTTCACCACCATAAGATTCACGATATTTAATAATTTCAGTATGTTCTATCATTCCAGCCATATCAAAGATAACTAAGAATGTAATTGGCATTACTTTACCTATTGCATTATCGAGCATGGCAATGGAAACGAGTGAATCGTTTTTAGTTATATACCAACAATACACATTTTCATTAAAAAAAGATTGCTTAACTTTTTTTTCTACTTCATTTTTAATAGGACTTGGTATTGTAAATTTTTGAAACTCTAAGGTAACATTTTGAGCAAAGTAGTCTTTAATGATATTTTCCGTGTCTTCCTTTATACTGCACATAAGAATTGAAAATAAAATAAAACCAAAAAAGATTAATTTTGATAAAGTACTCATCACGAAATTTACATGAATTTGTTAAATTTGAAACCCAGAAAATTCTGGGTTTCAAATTGGAAAATTTTAATGCTCAACATTAATTATTAGAATTGATATCCAACGCCCATATTAAACTCGGTATGTGTATCATCACCTTCTTTTACAGTACCGTAGTCTGCTTTAAAGACAATATTATTAATTGGCCACCAAGTTAATCCTAAGCGTGTAATAGCCTTAGCATCGTTATCAGTGTTAGTGGCTACATATGAGGTTCTGAACCATGGTATTAATTTTTCGCAATTTACCATGCCACCAATATTGTATCCTAAATCAAGGTAATACCCGCTTGATGTCCAGTCCTCAGCACCTTCAATTTTACTTGCATCAAATGAGTTTTGACCAAATTCAAACACTGCAAAAACATTGTTAGCATCATATTTAGCATGAGTTTCAAACATTGTTACACCAAGTGTTGACTCTGGGTCGTTATCTATTGGTGCATTATTCATGGTAAATGAACCACCAATACGCAATCCAGAAATGCCAGTATAGGATGCACTAATGTTTTTCGTCCAATCATAGGCAGTAGTTTTATATCCTTTACCACGTCCACCCCTAATATGTCCATCAGAAATAATTCCTTCACCCTCTAAATCCTCAATAAGCGCAACCCTCCAGTTGAAGTTGTTGATTTTTCCATAGAATGCAAAACCATTACTAAACCATGTAGTTGGAATAATATATTTACTATATGTTGGCCTTTCTACTGAGAGGAATAATGGTGGTTCATGATACTCATTAATGAGACCTGCTGAAGGTAGAATTACCCCACCTTGGAAGCCCCAGTTTCCAGCATGGTAATTAACATAGGCTTGCTCAAGTTCAAGTTCACCAGCATATCCAATCGTAGTACCTGTTTCATCAAAATCATCTTCTTCACCACCAACCATATTATGTTCTAATTCTACTTCCGATTTGAACGACCACTTATCTGTCCAATT
>CAZCRK010000029.1:0-18510 GCA_964501035.1 uncultured bacterium | reverse complement strand
CCCCACCAAATACAATTGGTATTCCGATACTTGGAATTGATCCTTCAAATAATTGGCTAACAATAACTACTCCACATCCCATAAAAACCAAAGCAAATGTACCTATTGCTTCAGCAATGCTTTGTTTAAATAAATTTGTTTTCAACAATATCCCCTTTACTTTGGTGCAAACAATGGACATAACAACTTTTTGTAGTCACAATAATTACAATGAAATCCATCTTTACAGCTAAATTCTTTACCCCGTATTTTATCTGCAGTTTCTTCAATTAATTTACTAAATTCTGATAGTTCATCTTCTGTAAAAGTTATGGATACTTCAGGTTCTTTTTCTCTTAGATAAAGTAGAGATAACTTGCTTGGTAGTTTTCCAAGTTTCCTGCCATCTTCCAATACTTTTTCTGCTCCAAATGAATACAAAGCGTATATTCCTAATTGGGTATCCTTTTGAAGATCTTTTGCACTTTTGGGACTTTTCGATGTTTTATAATCAAAAATTTGAATATTACCATCTTCATCAACATCGATTCTATCACACTTTCCAGTTACTTTACAATTCATTGTTGGAAAAGTAAAAAACTCCTCAATAGAAAATACAGGTGGGCTCTCACCCTTTAAATAATTGAAATAATTTTTTAACATTTGCAATGCATCATCATAATGTTGGGATTCTTCTTGATTAAACTCATATCCAGCCGATGTCCATTTTTCTTTTAATAACAGTTCTAAATCTTCTAAAGTAGTATATTTTTTTTCGTGAAAATCTTGTAATACACTATGTACAACATTTCCGAGATTTAAATATGGTTTTTCACCCTTTCCTGGTATGTTATCAATATATTTAAACTTATATTGCATTGAACATTTATGATACGTATCAATTTGCGATGCAGAAAGTTGTAAATTTGTTAAATTAGATATTGGGGTGTCTTCACTTTCATTTATTGCAATTAAAATTTGATGCTGAAACGGATTATTTTCCCATTTAGCCGTTTTACCCAAAGATAAATCATCTATACATTTGATAGCTCTTACAATATCAAGTGCAGTTTCTATATTGCCTGCATTTGTTTCAGCAAGCAATTTAACCTGATATTCATTTTTCAACATACTATATACATTACTATTTGTAGGGCTGTCCATAATTTCAACCTTTCTTGTTAATTCATCATTCAATTCTTGGATATAAATTGACTGTCGTTTTGGTGTCGTACAAAGTGTTAATGATTCTTGAGCACGAGTAACCGCAACATAAAAAGTTCTTCTTTCTTCCTCTGAATGTAATTCTTTTTTGGATTTATCAGATACATTCCATCGCTTCCACTCTGGCATAACATTATCAATAAATGCTCTTGTTTTATTGTTCAATGGAAAACCTGCAGAATACACAAATGGAATAAACACATGTTTAAACTCTTTACCCTTTGCAGCATGTACGGACATAAGTTGAACTGAATTATTTGACGTATTTTGATTCTCACTTGGTAAATCAATTTTATTAACATCATATATCACATTTAAATATCTGCAAAATGGTTCTAATTCTTGCGAGTTATATTGCAAACAATAATCTCGTACAATTTTTTGAAATTCATTAAGACATTGAATATCTAATGTACTTTTGGTACTTAATTTTGAAGAATTTAAAGTCAAATATGAACCACTAAATATCAAACAATCCCACAAAATATTTTGAATCGGTTTGTTTTTCGATTTTACTGTTAATTCTTTGAGTTGTTTACAATAAGTTAAAACTGTTTTTGGAATGCTTTTACTAATAGAAATGCAAAACTCTATTAAATCACCATTTTTACTTTGTTTCCATTTTGATTGTGTAATAAAACGGGAAATATTCTTCCCAAATTTTCTTTCAATCAAGTAAATAATTAATAACTCATTGATAGATTGGTTATTGATAATATTTAACAAACATAAAATTTCTATAACAACATGTCTATCAAACAATTTTCCAGATGTGTAATTTGTTAAAATATGATAATTCTTAAGAATTTCATTAACATCTGTACATTGTTTGTGGGTTCGAGTTAAAATTGCAATCTCATTTGGCTGACAACCATTTTGAATCAATTTTTTGATTGAATTTGCTATATATTCAACTTGTCCTGTTTTCGTACCTATTGCAATTGTTGGCAAAACATCTGAACTCCATCCCGAATGCAGAAAGTCTTTTTCCATCCTATCTGGATTTTGTTGAATAGTTATGTTTGCAACATCCAAAATGGGTTGTACGGATCTATAATTTTGTGTAAGCTGAACTTTTGCATATCCTTCATCATTCGAATATCTATGTACAAACTCATGCACATTTTGAATATTTGCACCACGAAAAGAATATATACTTTGATCATCATCTCCAACCACAGTAATACTATTATTTGGTTTTGCAATTTCGAACATAATTTGACTTAATGCAAAGTTATTATCCTGAAACTCATCAATAATAATATGTTGAAATCGTTTTTGTAAAATGGATAAAACTTCTGGGTTGTTTTGTATGAGTTTCCAACAATTTTGAATCATGTCACCAAAATCAATACGGTTCGACGATTGTTTCCATTCTTGAAATTTTGGAAATACATGAATTGCATCGACTAGTTGCAAATATGGTTCTGCTTTTTTAACATCCTGTGCTGATTCTGCATGTTTTAATGATTTAACTTTGATTTCTCTTAGGTCTTCTGCAGTTAATAAGTCATCTCTAAATCTATCAAAGCATGATTTAAATGATTCTATTGCCTTGATTGGTTCTCGTTTAAATGATGTGCTTAACAAGGTATCTAAACTGTCGAATTTCTCCCTTAGCATAAAGTAAATATCGTTATCATTCATCAAGTTGGGTGTTTTGGTGTAGCCTAAATATTCCTTGAACTCTAATGTAATTTGTTGAGCGAATGAATGAAAATTTGATGCATGTATTTTCTCACCAAGGTTCCCAACTTCATTTATCAATTTTTGTTTTAAATGTTCAGCTGCTTTAACTGTAAAAGTGAGAGCTAAAATTTCATTTGGCGGTATCTGAAGGGTATCAATCAAATATGCCATTCTTCCTACAATTGTTGTAGTTTTGCCTGTCCCTGCTCCAGCAATAATTAATAAGGGTTTGGGTGGATGCTCAACTGCTAAAAGTTGTTGTGAATTATATACTGTTTTTTCTTCCAATTTGCATGTTAAACTATTTAAATTATCTCTCGTAAAGTTGATGACCAATTTTATATATTTTCAATCATGTAATTTAGGACAAAAATAAGTATGAATGTAGCAGTAAATAATTTTGTAAAACGACAAATTTCAGGATCAGGAAAAACATACTCTCCAACACTTAGTTTTCAAGAAATTGCACAACATGCAAGTGATCAATTATCAAAGGGTATTTATAAACAAGGTTATCGTGATGGAGTTATCTTAATCCCAGTTGACAAAATATTATTAAAACATTTTGTTTGCCCATTTACTAAGATAAACAAAGATACAAAACTTACTTCCAAAATTGTACAGCGCAGAGAAAATGAAGAACCCTATATTCAGACTAGAGCTGTAAACGGCAGACCACTAAAAACTGGTAATGTTGATTTAGTTTTATATCGGCATGATGTATTAGCTGAAACCAATGAAAATGATACAAGTAAGGAGTGGGAGCTCATTTCATTTCACGCAATCCCAAAGGGAGTAACTTATATGCCTATGGGTCCAGTAACTATGATGCGAAATCAATGCCAATTACCGGGAGGTACAAAAGCAAATTATACTAGTGAACAATGGGCTGAATCAGTAAAGTTTTGGCAGGAATATGTCTCAATTTAATGTAAAATATTTCGAATTTATTTGCCAATAAAGTTTGGCTTTCTCTTTTCAACAAAAGCAGATAGACCTTCTGTTTTATCAGATGTTTCAAATATTTCTTTAAACTGTTCTGCTTCTATATTTAAAGCATCTGATAACTCAATATCAATACCTTGATTGACTGCTTTAATTGTGTTTGTTAAAGCAATTGGTGCATTTTTTGCAATTTTTTTCGCAAGTTTTATACATTCAGGCAATAATTCATTTTGAGGAAGTATTTTATTAATTAATCCAATTTCTTTAGCAACAGAGGCATTTATCATTTTACCACTTAATAATAATTCTAAAGCATTTCCTTTGCCGACAAGTCTTGGTAGCCGTTGAGTTCCTCCAAATCCTGCAATTAATCCTAATCCTACTTCTGGTTGCCCAAACATTGCATTTTCAGATGCATATCGAATATGACATGCCATTGCAAACTCACACCCACCTCCCAATGCAAAACCATTTATTGCACCAATAACAGGTTTAGGAAAGTTTTCAATATATTCGGTTAATAATTGACCCTTTCGTGCATACTCAAATGCTTCATTAGGTTTAAGGTTTGACATTTCCTTAATATCCGCACCGGCAATAAATGCTTTCACTCCTGCACCCGTCAAAATTATAATATGAATATTATTGTCATTTTCAAGGTTAGCAAAGGCAATATGTAAATCATCAAGAACTGCTTCGCTCAATGCATTTAAGCTACTCTCTTTATTTATTGTAAGTATTGCAATATTATCTTCTATAGATGTTAATACTGTGCTCATTTTTTCCAAAAACTCCTACTAAAAAGTACTATTACTGTAAAAATTTCTAATCTACCTAGTAACATTAAAAAACTAGACATCCATTTAGCTAAATCAGGGAAATGGCCCCAGTTATCCCAGGGACCAATTGAACCTAATCCTGGACCAATGTTCCCAATTGCTGATGCTGATGCTGTTAAAGATGTTATCATATCTAATCCAAACATTGAAAACACCAATGCCGAAGCCGCAAAAATCAAAATGTAGAACAAATAAAAACCTAGTGTATTTTTTACAACTTCATCAGACACTGGCTTATCATCTGTCTTAACTTGAATTGTGTAATATCCAGTTGGGTGTAATAACTTTTTAACTTCTGTTATTAAATACTTAACAACAACAATTGAACGAATAATTTTCATTCCACCTGTGGTCGAACCTGCAGACCCACCTACAAATAATAAGAAAAATGTAATGGTTTTTGACAGTGTAGGCCATTCATTAAAATTTTCTGTACCAAAACCCGTAGTCGTAATCAAAGCAATCGATGTAAAAACGGAATGTCTAAATGAATCTAAATCCCAGTTATACATGTGTGAAGATGCAATATTTATAAAAAACAATATTGAAAATATACCAATTATTGATAAATAAACACGGAATTCTTTATCTTTAAAATACTCAAATTTTCTTTTAACTAATGCAAAATAATGAAGTGAAAAGTTTGTTGCAGCTAAAAACATAAAAAATATAATTGTCCATTGAACTAAAGAACCATAAGCACCAATACTTGCATTTTTAGTAGAAAATCCGCCTGTAGCCATTGTCCCAAATGCATGACATAAACTGTCAAAAAATGTAAGACCTTCTAACTTCAGAATTAGGGTTTCAACTAAAATCAAACCAACATATATGCCCCATAACAATTTGGCAGTTTGCTTCACACGTGGGGTCATTTTATCTGCGACTGGCCCTGCTACTTCAGCTCTAAACAACTGAACTCCACCAATACCTAGTAAAGGTAAAATAGCAATACTAAATACAATGATTCCCATACCCCCAATAAAATGGGTAAAACTTCTCCAAAACAAAAGGCCATGTGATAAATCTTCTATCATATATGTTGATGAATGTCCAAGCACACTGGCACCAGTTGTTGTTAAACCAGACATTGCTTCAAAAAATGCATTTGTGAATGATAATGGAGTGAGTTCAGAAAAATAGAAAGGTAATGCACTGAAAAATGCCATTGATACCCAACCTAGAGTTACAATTGCAAATCCATCTCGTGATGAAAATTCCCTTTTCTTTTTTGAAAATGAAACTAACCTTATGACTCCACCAGCTAGAATTGTAATGCAAGCAGATTTTAAAATTGCAAAATAATCAGGTTCACTATAATATACGCTCCACGCTACACTAAGTAGCATAGATGCCCCTAAAAATATTAAAATATATCCAATTAAACTAAATACTTGTTTGCGGATCATAACTTTAGTTGAATAATGACTCTGCTTTTTCTACACAATCTGGTTTAGTGAAAATTAATAATTTGTCACCGATTTTTAACTCTGTATGTATATTAGGAATTTTTACTTTTGAATCACGAATAATGGCACTCAAACAAACATTTTCCGGAATTTTGTCAAGAGTATATTTTTTACGTAGATATTTACAATCTTGTTTAATTGTTATTTCTATAGCATCTATCAATATATCTTCAAACCTAGATACAGGGAGTTCTTGTTGGTCACTATGAATTACTTTTAATACTTCATTAACAGCTGAAATATTTTTACTTACAACGGCATCAATTCCAATTCTTCTCACTGATTTTAAATAATTAGATGTCGTTATATGCAATATAACTTGTTTTACTCCAAAATGTTTGACTATTAAACTCGCAAGAATATTTTTCTGTTCTTCGGCAGTTGCAGCGATAAAACAATCCACTTCAGAAATATTTTCTGCTTCTAGATATTCTATATCCATGCCATCACCATATAAAAATAAGACATCTGGCATTCCTGGACTGTATTTTTGAATTTTTGCTTTATCTTTTTCAATTACTCGCACGTTATAATCAGCGCGAAGTGACTTTGCAAGCAATCTTCCTATTTTCCCTGCACCTAAGATAACTACATTTTTCACTTTAAATGCTGGTTTACCTGCCATTTGTTGAATCTTTGGGATGTCTTCACTTTTTCCTACAAAATAAACAAAATCGTTTTTATGATAAATAGTATCTTGATGTGGGATAAAACTTTCTTCACCTCTTAAAATAACAGCAAGTTTATGTGGTATATATGGATTTGAGATTTCTACATTTTTAACTGAACGAGTAATTAATGGAGATGAAGTTTCTAATTGGATCCCAACGAGTTTAATGTTTCCATCTGAAAATTCTTGAACCTCTACTGCTGCAGATTGTCGAATCAACTTCTCAATCTCTTTTTGAGCTGCTTTTTCAGGATAAGTCACAAAATCAATTCCAAATTGAGATGGTTTTACAACAGCATGCTTATGCGTATATTCTGTGTTACGAAGACGGCAAATTACTTTTTTAGCACCTAGATCTCGCGCAATTTGAGATGCTACCAAGTTTACTTCATCTATGCGAGTTAATGCCAAAAGGTAATCAATCTCAGGCATATTTTCAATTTTTTGTAAAACTCTTTGAGATGCTCCATCTCCTTCGATTATTCGAGCATCAATACTACTTCGAATTCTATCACATTTTTTAGGGCTAACATCAATGACAGTTATATCATAATCTTCTTTACTAAGTGACTTTGCAAGATTAAAACCGACTTCTCCAACACCTATAATTACTATTTTAAGTGACATTATTTTAAACTTCCTAAAATATCTATGAGATAATTATCAATATTACAGGTCATTATGATTGAATTCAAATACATTTTGTGTAAAAAAAAGCCCTTGAATAATCAAGGGCTTTAAAACAACCTATTAAAAAAAACTATTTAAGCAATGTCATAGTAATTGTATCAGAATAACCTGGAGCAGTTAATTTGGCAAGATATCGTCCACTTGCTACATTTGAAGCATCCCAAGTAATATCATATGATTTAGCATCCATGAAACCATTTACAAGAGTTTCTACTTCTCTTCCCATTATATCATAAATAACTAATGAAACTTCGCCACTTTGACTTAAATTGAAGTTAATTTGTGTTGTAGGGTTAAAAGGGTTTGGAAAGTTACCTTTTAATTCAGTTTTAACTGGTGTTGAAGCACCTGACATATCTACATCAAAAGAAGAAGATAAAACAGTCAATTCTTCACCATGTTCTCCAGCTACAGTAATATCTTTTAATTCAACCGAACTTGTGCCAATAAAATTATCAACTGATTCAAACTGAAACTCTACGATGTTAGCTATATTTCCAGAATTAATATCAATAATTTTATCGCCTTGAAGACTAAACATTACAACTCGAGCATGACCGTCTTCTTTAATTTTACTATATACATTTACACCGGTAACTGTAGAAGAAATTGCATTTTCTGTAAGTTGAAGTGCATTTGCATCGTATTTCACATCAAACTGAATACCAAATACGTCAGAATCTGAGTCAATTGCTAAACTTACAACATCAGAACCAGTTGCTGACAAATTTGCCGTATTTAAAGATAAATTAGCTTGTCCACCAAAAGTGAAAGATAAAGCTACTATTGTTAATACTATTAAGGTTGTTCTTTTCATTTCTACCACTCCTTTGATTTATTAGGTTACTTTTCCTGTGATAACTTAAAATGTATTTTTCATTAATACAAACAAAATTCCACAATATATTTGTAACAATATATTACAGTTTATGTTCCTAAATATTGCTTATTCTGACACTCTTTTTATATCTGCGCCCAAATTACTAAACTTTTTTTCAATGTTTTCATACCCTCTATCTATATGATAAATTCTAGAAATTTGACTTTCTCCATCTGCAGCTAATGCACCTAGTATTAGTGAAGCACTTGCTCGGATGTCAGTTGACATTACCGGAGCAGCATTTAGCTTGGGTACACCCATAACAGATGCAATATTTTGATTTAAGTTAATATTTGCTCCAAATCTATTTAGTTCTGGTACATGTGTAAATCTATCTGTATAAATATTATCAATTATTTTTGAATTTCCATTTGCTAAAGTCATCAATGCAATCCACTGAGCTTGTAAATCCGTTGGAAATCCAGGATATTCTTCTGTAGTGATGTTAAACGGTTTAATTTCTCCACTCCCTTTAACATAAATGGTATCTTTCTCTGTAATGATAGTTGATCCCGTTTCTCTCAAACAATTCGTTACAAATTTTAAATGATTGGGATTAACATTATGGAGTGTAACTTCACCTCTTGTCAAAGCGGTTGCAATCATAAACGTACCAGCTTCAATCCTATCTGGAATAATATCAAACTCGAAACCTGCGCTTAGAGGTTTGTTTCCGTGAATTGTAATATCAGTTTCACCTACTCCATCTATAGAAGCGCCCATTGTAATAAGAAATTCCGTTAAAGAAGCAATATCTGGTTCACATGCAGCATTGACTATATGAGTAGTCCCTTCAGCGCCAACAGCTGCCATTAATGAATTTCCCGTTGCACCTACACTTTTCTTATTAAAAATTATATCACCTCCTGTAAGCTTTCCCTGTGTGATTATATTTCCATGATTTAGTTCAACGGTTGCACCTAAAGATTCCAATGCTTTTAAATGAAAATCAACAGGTCTTGGTCCCCATGCACACCCACCAGGTAAAGATACTTTTGCATAATTGAATCTACTCATAAATGGTCCTAACACATAAAATGAAGCTCTCATTGTTTTAACCAATTCATAAGGAGCTTCAGGTGTATCACAATGTGTTGTATCTATTTGTAGAGTATTGTTATCAAAATGTATAGTTGCTCCGACCATTTCCATCAATTTACACATTGTTCGAGTATCACGTAAATTTGGCACATTATTTAATGTATATTTACCAGGTGCAATTATACATGCAGTTATTATTGGAAGTACTGCATTTTTAGCACCACTGATATACACATCACCCTGCAAAGGTTTTCCACCATTTATAATGATTTTATCCATTGTTTCCTTTAATCATAAATTTAGCTTGTTGTAAGCTAGTTTTAGTTATTTCCTCACCACTAATTAAAGAGGCAAGTTCTTCCAATCTTTCATCATTGAGTAATTTTTTTACATATGCTGAAGTTCTTCCATTTTGTTCAGATTTGTACACTTTTACATGGTGCAACCCCTTTGAAGCAATTTGTGGTAAATGTGAAATACAAATTATTTGATGACTATTTCCAAGATTTAAAATGACCTTACCTACTTTTTCAGCAGTAACACCAGAAATGCCTGTGTCAATTTCATCAAATACCAATGTATCAATCGTATCTTTTTCTTGCATAGCCATTTTGATCGCTAGCATAAATCTAGACACTTCCCCACCCGACGCAATCTTCACAAGTGGTTTTAAACTTTCTCCCATATTGGTAGAAATATAAAACTCGCATTCATCTAATCCAGTTTCAGTAATTATTTCTGCAGTGTTTTTAGAAAATTCAATTTTGAAGTTTGATTGTAACATATCTACTTCTTTTAAATATGATTCTACTGTATTTTCTAAATTTTTAGCTATTTTTTTTCGATGTTTAGAAAGTAATTTCGCATCATTTGTCATTTGTATTTTGGCAATCTCATATTGTTTTTCAAGACGAGATAAATCTTCATTACACGACCCCATTTTTGACAATGAATTAGCTATATAGTTCTTCCTTTCTATCACTGTTTTCATTGAGCCACCATACTTCCGTTTAAGCATTTCAATATGAGATAGTTTTTCACTTATTTCATCAAGTTTTTCAGAGTTAAATTGAACTGAACCTTTTAAAGATGAAGCATCATTTACTATATCTTCTATTTCTATCTGAACAGAATGTAATCTTTCAGATATAGAATGAAGATTTGGTTGAGTAGACGCAAACTTATCAAGAGATCTTTGATTGCTTGCAATTTGAGAAATTATAGAATTTTCATTATTTAAAAAATCATTCTCAATACTTGATAACATATGAAGAATTTCCGTAGCATTAACTTGCTGTTCATATTCTTGTGTTAAAGTAACATCAATATTTTCATGTAAATCAATCAATTCTAGCTCTTGTAGTTGAAAACGAAACAATTCCTCTTTTTCTTTCAATTCGCTAGCATCTAATCTAATAGAATCTAAGTTGTTTTTGAGTGACTTAACGTGGGTAAAAGATTTTTGAAAATTTTGTCGTAACTGCTCATTGTCACTGAATGAATCTAGGTACTGTAAATGATTATTTGAATCTAATAGAAACTGTTGATCGTGTTGCCCATGCATATCTACAAATGATCCAATAACGTGGTTCATTTCAGATAGTGAAACTGGTGAATCATTTATAAAAGACCGAGATGAAGCATTCTTATCAAATACTCTTCTTACAAAATACGTTTGTTCATCTTTAACAAAAACCCCTTCAACAAATGCTCTAGACTCACCGGTTCTAATGGAATCTTTGTTAAATCGAGCACCCAGTAAATATTTAATTGCATTGATTAAAACTGTTTTTCCAGCACCTGTTTCACCCGTTATAATATTTAACCCTTTTTGAAATTCTATGGAAATATTTTGAATAATTGCAATATTATTAACAGTTAACTTTTGAAGCATTAAATTTTACTCCGTAAAAATGCTCCAATCAATCCACCAGAAACATCAGCAAATGCATCATAAATACTTGGGATTCTTTGAGGAGTGAAGTGTTGAAATATTTCATCTACAATAGGGAAAAAAAACAAAAATATTAATGAATACGTCCATTCACGTTTTGAAATAGTGTCTATTTTAATTGCATTTATCATGAGAAAACCTAAAAAAAAGTATTCTACAAAGTGGATTAATTTATCATATCTCCAAAGTGAATTAATAAAATTCAACTTATTACCTGGAATGCTAGAAATCAATATTATAAGCAAAACATATAGAATGAACAACCATGTTTTATATGAATTGAGTTTCAATTATATTTTCCTAAAATAGTTGGAATAAAATCTATCATATCGCTTGCTAATAGGCCATGATTTGATACATTTTCAGCATAAATATTTGAAATTTCAGCATGTAGATATGGTCCTAAAATAGCAGATTGATTCAATGAGTATCCTTGCGATACAAAGCTTGCAATCATACCAGATAAAACATCACCAGTCCCTGCAGTTGCAAGCAGTGAATTTCCATTTGAAACAATATGGATAGACCCCTTAGAGGAAACAATAATAGTTGAGTTACCTTTTAAAACTAGCACCCGTCCATTTAACTGTTTGATTAAACTTTTCACATGTTTAATAGTATTTTTCAATACATCATTTTTGTTTAAGTCAAATATTTTACAAAACTCACCTACATGAGGTGTTAAAATGGTTTTTTCAGGTAAATCTGATATTGTCATTTGATTTTCAATCAAGGGTTGGAAACCTGATGCGTCTAGGACCAAATTTCCATCAAAGTTTTCTAATATATCTTTTGTGCAATTTACTGCATCTGGTTGAGTAGAAAGCCCTGGACCCAATAGTAAACAGTCGCCCCATTTTAAAGCATCGGAGATTAATGAATTATCTGCTTTATCTAAGAATCCAAATTCGCTTTCAATTGGAATGGTTATAGTCTCAATTAATGAAGTTTCTATTATTGAGTTTATGCTAGTTGGAATAATTAATTTTGAAATTCCTGTACCAGTTCTCAAGCTTGCATTACTTGCCAAAATTGAAGCTCCTGTTAAGCCAACTGAACCACAAACTAATGATAGTTTACCTCTTGAGTATTTATGATCATCAAAACGTACTGTATTTAATGTATTCTCAATGTAAGAATCCGTGATTAAAGTATGTGAGTCATCCACAAATTCTTTATTAAATCCAATATCTAAAACAAACAACTCACCAGTATTGTTTTTACCAATGTTTAATACATGACCTAAATTAGGGTACCCCATTGTTAATGTAACATCAGCTTCAACAGAAACTCCACATTCTTGTCCAGTATCACAATTAATCCCAGATGGAATATCAATGGAAACAATAAAGTCAACTTGATTAATAGATTGAATCAACTCCTTATTATTACCAGATACTTCACGTGATAATCCAATACCAAAGAGACCATCAATTGCAATTGAGTACTGAGTAAAATCTAAATGTGATGAGTCTATTATTACTGTTGAGGGATGTATTTGATATTGATCAATTTTTTTAAGTGTTTCAATATTGCCATTGGCTAACAATAATGTAGAGTCAACACCATATTTTAAAAGATAATTATGTGCAATAACTCCATCACCACCATTATTCCCCTTTCCTGCTACAATTAATATTTTTTTATCAAATGGATGTGACACATACTCTAAAACAAATTCAGCAATGCTTTGTCCTGCATTTTCCATCAGTTGTTTTTCAGAAATATAATTTGTTTCAATACATTTTGTATCTAACTTTTGTGCAGCAGATTTAGATAAAATAGGGATCATGCATTTAACTCAATGATTGCAGTTGCTGTAGCATATTGTTCGGTATGTGACACTGAAATTTCAATTCTAAATTTACTTAATGTATTATTTTCAAATTTCACAAACGGGGCACCAATATTATTGTTTAAAATTGAAATTTGTTTTAAGGGTATTGTGTCAATAATCTTGGACGACAATATGGCTTTCTTTACAGCTTCTTTTCCAGCAAACTTTCCAGCATAGTGAATAAAAGGATGTTGTTTTTGAGAACAATATTCTATTTCATTATACGTATATACATGCTTTAAAAAAGCGTCACCTTTAGAAGTAATTAGTTTTTCAATACGATTTACTTCAACAATATCAGTTCCAAGATATATCATTACTTATTCGCATTTTGAATAATTCCAACTAGCTCTTTTATATCAAGTAAATCAAAATCTGCACCTGAATTTTGGGTTCCAAACGTATCACCATATTTTGCAAAAGCTGTTTGCATACCCATTTCTTTTGCCCCTATCACATCACGTTCTGGCCAATCACCAACCATAAGTGCATCCATAGGTTTAATATCTAACAATTCAATTATTTTTTTGAAAGGTTCTGGTGAAGGTTTATGAAATCCAGTATCATCAAATGTTACGACAGCATCAAATTGATGATGCAAGTTTACAGAGCAAATTCTAATCCACGCTTCTCTACTTGGTGCATCAGAAACTACAGCAAGTTTGAGCCCCATTTTGGATAAAACAATTAATGTACTAGCAACATTCGGATACAAAATCAAAGATGCCTCTTTTGCTTTTTTATAGGCAACAATTCCAGATGCTAGAATTTTATAATTTATGTATCCCATTTTATCAAGAATAAACTCATTTAAAACTTCTTGATGTTCGTAGCCTTTGTCATCATAAATAGAGTAAATTTCTTGTCTGGAAGCGATGGGATCAATATCTAAACCGGCTTCAATCATTCCATATATAGCGGCATCAACTGCCATGGATTTCATTTTCATAAAATCCATAAGAGTATTATCTAAGTCAAATATAACAGCTTTTATCATATCATAAAATAAATAAAAAAGGGCAAATCACTTTGCCCTTTTTTTTGTTTAAAATTATTTGGTTTAAAGTCCTCGATTAATCATATCAATTTCAA
Organism: uncultured bacterium; assembly: GCA_964501035.1. GTDB lineage: Bacteria > Fidelibacterota > Marinisomatia > SCGC-AAA003-L08 > D37C17 > CAYNTS01. The sequence continues at coordinate 4,201 of CAZCRK010000029.1, read as the reverse complement.
ACTTTGCAGATTTTCTCCAATTTTTGTCTTTTGTTGCCTTTTCAAATGAAGCTAAAGCAGCCACTTTATTACCGAGTGCTTTTTCAGCAATACCTAATTCAAAATAGGCAGCAGCATAGTTACTTTTAATCTTAATACATGATTTTGCAGCAGCTTTTGCTTCATCATATTTCCCTAAAAGATTATACACATTAGATAACCTATAAAAAGCACTATAAGCTCTTTTATCCAATGTGGTTGCTTGAATAAAATTTTCAACTGCTAAATCATTATTGTTCAATTGAATGTAAACAACACCAAGGGTCTCATACGCCTTAAAATATTCAGGATTAGATAAAACAGCTTGTTGCAGAGAATTTAGTGCACCTTCTAAATCACCCTTGGACAGTAGTGCTGAACCTAATGAGTAATGCGCCCTATCGTAATTAGAATTAGCTTCAATCGCCTTTTTATACCATTCGATAGAACCATCTCTATTTCCTTGCTTCTTAAACACATCACCCATCATTTTCAAAGCTTGGAAATGAGAGCTATCTAATTCGATATTTTTTTCGAGTTGTATTTTAGAATTCTCATAATCACCAATTCGATATAGAGTTTTTGCTAACCTAAAAATAGCATCCGTATAGTTTGGTAAATATGAAATCGCACGTTGATAAAACTCGATTGCAATATAATATTCTTTTCTTCTGTACTCCGTATCTCCATTTTGAATCATTGTTTGAGAAATAGCCTTGACAGCATTAGAATACTTTTCTTCAAACTTGTTGATATCTCGTGCTTTTTTATAGTTTTCAACTGCTAGGTCATAGTTTTCTAATTGTTTATACACTAAACCAAGAGTATAGTAAGCCAAAGCATATGATGGATAGTCTAAAATAATTTTTTCATATTCACTAATGCTTTCATCAACGTATCCGCTATCATAGGTTTTTTTAGCATTTTTGAGTGCAGTTTTATACTCGTTTAATGTATTCCATAAACTTCTATATTCTTCATTTTTCGGATCAAGTTCAATCGCTGTATTATAAAACTCATTTGCTTTATCTAAATTATCTAAATGCAACGCTAGTTTTGCTCCGAAAATATACACATTTGCATCTTCAGTTTCCTGAGCTATTATACTTTCTACAAAATTGAAACCTTGTAAAAATTCGCCTGTATTCAGAAATTCTTCAATTTTACTGATGTCTGATGAAAAGCCTAAACTGAAGGTAACAATTAGTAATATTAATTTTATCTTATTCATATAATCCCTTTTTGAGTGCTGAAGGCGGGACTTGAACCCGCACGAGATTGCTCTCACTGCCCCCTCAAGACAGCGTGTCTACCAATTCCACCACTTCAGCAGAAGTGATGTTTAATTATTATTCTGTATCTGTTTTAGTTTCTTCAACAGGTGCAGCTACGTCTTCCGCTGCTGGCAAAACATCTGTAGGTACTACTAATTCAGTATTTCCTTTATTTCTACTCAAAGTTGATTCATTCGAATACTTGTAAGTAGAAGCTGGATTATCCAACATATTTATAGAAATAGCTAAAAACATAAATGCAACAGCTAAACCTGATGTGATTCTTAACAGCAATTTATCAGCACCTTGCCCACCAAAAGCAGCATGCATTGCGTTTCCACCCATAGCTGTTCCCATTCCACCTGTTTGGCTTGATTGTAGTAAGATTATACCAACTAACATCAAACACACTAAAACAAAAATAAATATTGCAACTCCGTATAACACGATTCTAACTCCTTATAACTTATCTAATATTTTACTAAAACTATCCACATTCAATGATGCTCCTCCAATTAAAAACCCATCGACATTTTCAATGTCAGCTAATTGACTAGCATTTTCTGGCTTAACACTGCCACCATATAAAATAGAAATCTTATTTGCATTAAACCCAATATCATTAATTATGTTTCGAACTAAAAGATGGGTCTCAGAAACCATTTCGGGGGTTGCTACCTTTCCAGTACCAATTGCCCAAACAGGTTCATAAGCAATAATAATCTTTTGTTCTTGTGGTAAATCTAAATTTAAAAATGCTGAAACTAATTGTTCTTCCAGCACTTTTTTGGTGTTCTCAGATTCTCGTTCTTCTTGAGTTTCACCAATGCATAAAATAGGAATAATTGATGAATTCATAATAGCATTAATTTTTTGATGTATTACTTGATTAGTTTCACCAAAGACATGCCGTCTTTCAGAATGCCCTAATATACAATATTCAACGCCAATATCTGTTAACATGCTAACAGAAATTTTTCCAGTGAAGGCACCAGTTTCCTCAAAGTAAACATCCTGAGCTCCACAACTAAAACGTGTGTTTTGAAAGTTTTTACTTACAGAATCTAGCAATGTATATGATGGACAAATGATAACTTTAGCATGACTTGTATGGTTAATTTGTTTAAACTGATTTACAAATGAAATTCCGTCAGAATTATTTACACACATCTTCCAGTTTGCAATACAATATTGTATTCTATCTTTACTCATTTCAATACCTCAAATGCAGGAAGTTGTTTCCCGCTTAATAACTCAAGAGATGCCCCTCCACCCGTAGAAATATGTGAAAATCCTTCATTCATTCCACAACTTTCTAATGCCGTAGCAGTATCACCACCACCAATGATGGTAATATGACCATCTTCATTCATAAATTGCAATGTTGATGCAATTTCTTGCGTGCCTGTTGCAAAAGCTGGAATTTCAAACACTCCCATTGGACCATTCCATACTACTGTCTGCGCTGTATCTAAAATCATTGAATAATTCATGCACGTTTCGGGTCCAATATCGAAACCCATTTCGTCATCATCTAACTCATCTATGGTGGCAACTCTCCAAGGAGAAGCTTCATCCAGTTCCGGAGAAGCTACTACATCACATGGCAATATTATTTGAACATTTTTTGACTTAGCTTCTTCAAGTAATGAAGTAGCAATCTTGATATTTTCATCATCAACCAATGATCCTCCAACATTTTTCCCTTGGGCCTTTAAAAATGTAAATGCCATTGCTCCACCTATCAGGATAAAATCAGCTGAATCAATAAATTGTTCTATTAACTCAATTTTGCCAGAAATTTTCGCACCTCCCATAATTACAGCATAGGGTTTATTTGGAGTTTTTAATGATTCTGATAAATACTTCCATTCTTTTTGCATTAAAAATCCAATTGCAGTCTCTTTCATAAATGAAACAACACCAACATTAGACGCATGTGCTCTATGTGCTGTACCGAAAGCATCATTAATAAAAATATCAGCATGTTGGGCTAATTTTTTTGCAAATATATCTACATTCTTGGTTTCACCTTCATAAAATCTTAAGTTCTCTAACAGATGAACTTCGCCCTTTTTCATACTTTTAGATAAACTAATTGCCTCATCAGATATGCAATCATCTGAAAACATTACTTCGGTTTTGAGGAGTTCTTCTAAATGAAATGCAACTGGGCTTAATGACATGCTTTCAATAATTTTTCCCTTTGGTCTGCCAAGATGAGACATCAACACGACTGAAGCACCATTTTCAATGCAATATTTTATAGTAGGTAAACTGGATTGAATTCGAAAATCATTTACAACTTCTCCATCTTCTAATGGAACATTGTAATCCACTCGAATAAGTACCCGTTGTCCTTGTAAATCTAAATCTGTCAAATTTTTCATAATTGGGTTTCCATTAAGCCAAGTAATTTACAACTTATCTAAAATAGGATAAACCAATTATTCTAAGTGGAAATTAATATTTTAACTGTCTAGTTTTGACGTTGCTAGAGTAAATATTCCAATATTGTTTACCCCATTTTGTTTTAAGGTATAAGCACATGCACTAGATGTAGCTCCAGTTGTTAATACATCATCAATAAGTAAAATATTTTCATCTATAAATTTTGAATCGCTGTAAAATGCATTGTGAACATTCGCCCTTCTTTCTGTGATATTCAATTTGGTTTGGCTATTTGTCCAGAGTACTCTTTTGATTTTTTTAGTATGAATGGGAATTGGTATAAATCTAAACAATTCTTGAGCAATAACAAGTGCTTGATTGAATCCCCGTTCTCTTTGTTTAACGTGATGTAAAGGTATCGGAATCATAATGGAATATGGTTGAAATTGTTGAACATCTAACCATTTGTTTTCTATAGATATTTTCAACACATTTCTTATAACTGTTTTAAACTGGTT
>CAZCRK010000028.1:13616-18578 GCA_964501035.1 uncultured bacterium | reverse complement strand
TACGAAGACGATGAATATCTAGACGACGAAGAGTACGAAGATGATGAATATGATTACGAAGATGAAGAAGATGATGAGGAATATGAAGATGAAGAAGAATACGAAGATGATGAGGATGATAATAAAGCCTTAGCAGATGAGGCGGATAATTTAGGCTACACCATTGATCTACAAGCCGGGTCACCACGTTTTGTAAACAGGCATTTAAACGATTGGGGATCCAATGTTGACCTGAGAGCCAGTATCGAGTTCCCGGTCTTGATGCAAGTGTTAAGTATGAAATTCCGATTCGGCGCAGAAGTCGGTACATTCAAATTCACACATGACCTGCCACCCTTAGAGGATATTTACTCCGGTATCTCTGCTATAGGCTATATGGCATTCCCGGCGGGCCCTGGAAAAATAAAAATCGGCACCGGTATTGTCGGTGCATCCCTTGGATTTATGATGGAAGCAACCTATGGGTTTAGAGTAGGCGGAATTTTAGATGTCCGCGGAGGCATTCGTTCCACAGAAGCCATGACTGCAAAAACAGCCAATGAATTGCAACTTGGTCATATTGGCTGGATGGATGGACTCGTTGTATTAGGAATCAATCTCTAATTCATTCCACGCCCTAAATAAGATGCGGATCTTTTCAATTAAATATTTTTTATCTCTCCTGATTTTTCTGTCAGGAAACGCCCTTTTTGGCGTTACAGCCAGTTTTTCCGCCAGTACCGATTCGGCAAGTGAAGATGCCGGTGGCTCAGTAACCATCAATTTTGATGCTGCAGCTTATGGTAATGTTACATACACGGTCGGTGTAGGAACTGCTACGAACTATGGCAGCGGGTATCACGATTTTAACTTGAATTCCAATACAATTGGTCTATCCGGTGAAACATCTTATGATATTGACCTTAATGTGATAAATGATAATCGGTATGAAGCAGATGAAACTGTCATAATTACATTAACTAGTGCTGCGGGTATAACAATTGGTTCTCCTAATACTGTCACATTCACCATTGAAAATGACGATGATCCGCCAACATTGAAATTTGAAAATTCCACATCTAATGGAGAAGAGGGGAGTACGAACTACATTAGGGTAGAAGTGGATGATGCTGGGACTGATGTCGGCTTGACTGCAACAATTGACTGGGCTATTACTGATGGTACTACGGAAGCATCAGATCATATGTCTGATTTGTCTGGTACCTTGACCTTTACTCAAGGAAATACTGCTCAATTAATTGAATATCGATCGGATGATGATTCTATGGATGAGAACGATGAAACATTCACCATTTCTATCAGCAACAATTCAAATTGTTCTTTGGGTTCCCCAACAACCCACAATCATACAGTTAATGATAATGATGATCCGCCCAATGTTCTATTTACTGCAACAACCACGTCAGTAGGTGAAGGTGACGGCGGTACCGCGGAGGGAGACAATTTTGATATTACCGTAACCTGTGATTTGGATGCAGGATCAGGAAAATCAACCAGTGCTACAATCGCCATCGGCGCAAATTCCACTGCAACAACTTCAGAAGACTATTCTAATCTTTCATCAGCAACAACACTTTCTTATTCATCAGAGGACCAAAGTGAGAGTTTTACATTTCAGATAGAAAATGATGAATTGGATGAAGAGGATCAGGAAACATTACTTCTCTACATTGCGGGCACAAGTAATTTGGGTATTGATGCAGACTATGATACATTAATAATCAGTATCTCAGATAATGATATTGAACCGACAGTTTCAATATCATCCACGGGCTCCGGTGCAGAAAGTGTAACTGCTCCTGATATCACTGTTTCTTTGGATGCGGTTTCGGGCCGGGATGTGACGGTAAATTATTCCGATGATGGTTCTGGTACAGCAACAGCAGGTACAGATTATACTACGTTCAATACACAAACATTGACGATCGATGCCGGAAGCTCCAGTGAAGACTTTCAATTGTCTATCGAGCCTGATAATATTGATGAAACAGATGAGACGGTTATATTTTCCATTTCGCTACCGGACGGTTCCAATGGAATTCTGGGGACTTCCCAGCAGACCTATACCATCGAGGATGATGATGACCAACCCTTTTGTGGTTTTTCTTCAAGTACATCTTTTGTCACTGAGGGCAATGATAATATCACTAGCATCCACGATGTCACCGTTGCTTTAACCGATGAAGATGGTATTTCGGTTACATCCGGCAGGGACATCACCTTTAATTATGCTGTCTCAGCTGATGGGACTGCCGCAGGGTCGGGAACAGATTATACATTTGCATCAGGAGACGTAACAATCTCTGCCGGTGATCCTTCTACCGATTTATCGATCACGATCGTTGGAGATGATATGCACGAAGTTGGTGAAACAATTATTATAGAATTAGATCCGGATGGTGGCGGGATCAGTAATGCTTCCAATGGAACCATGACGCATACTGTGACAATTCAGAATGATGATGATGCGCCAAAAATTCAATTCACCAATGCCACTGAAAGTAAAAATGAGGGATTAACTGCAACCATTACCATTGAACTTGATGCTATTTCCAGTATGGATGCCACGGTGAGTTATTCCACCTCGGACGGCACTGCAACTGGTGGAACTGATTATACAACTCTAACGAATCAAACAGCAACCATTGACGCGGGACAAACAACAACAAATTTCACTTTAGCAACCACAGATGATTCTTATGATGAAGATGATGAAACGGTCTTCATTACATTATCAAGCCCAAATAACTCATCTTTGGATAATAATTATGTATTAACCTACACGATAATAAACGATGACCAACCACCATCAGTTACATTTGTTTCCAATGCAGATTCAGATTCCGAGTCTACGGAAGAAGTAGAGTTAACTGTAAATTTAACAGGAGCGTCAGGCAAAACAATAACTGTTGATTATGAAGATGCCGGTACAGGAACTGCAGCATCTGGTGGTGCAAATGATTATACCTTTGTGGATGGGACATTGACATTTGATCCGGGAGAGACTTCCAAAACAATCGAATTTACTGTGAACAATGATTCCAATGATGAGTTGGATCAAACAATCGATATTGCTATTGATGAAGTATCGGGACTTACAAATGTAACAGCCGGTTCATATACATCAACGACTTATACAATTGAAGATGATGATGATCCACCCACATTAAAATTTTTAAGATCATCAGATAATGCATATGAAAGTCAAGGGACAAATACAGTTGACATTTCATTGACGCCTTATTCAGAAAAAACAGTAACCTTTGACCTCTCAGATGCTAATACCGGGTCTGCAACTCCTACAGACGATTATACTTTTACAGCAGGGTCCTACACCATTGAGGCAGAAGAGACTTCCCTTTCATTTGATGTTACATTAGTCAGTGGAGATGCTGATGAGGCTACAGAAGACGTTAATCTTCAAATCTCAGGTGAAGCAAATGCCAGTCTTACATCTGAGAATGCTGCATACACACTAAATATACTGGATTCGGACCCCATACCTTCTGTTTCCTTCTCCGCTGCAGATGGTACTGTTACAGTCTTGGAAGACACGGGTTCTGTTTCCATTGGGATTGCCTTGAATTACAAATCTTACCAGGATGTTATTGTAGGGTATGCTGTTAGCGCAAGTAGTTCTGCAACCGGTGGTGGGGCAGATTATACCTTTGATGATGGAGCACTCACAATTTCAGCCGGAGACACAACCGGAACCCTTGATTTTGCAGTCACTGATGATGGCAATGATGAATATGCTGAAGAGGTGATCATTGATCTTACAGCCAATACCAATTGTACTATAGGCAATATTGGTCAATTAACCATTACAATTACAGATAATGATTCACCGCCCACAGTACGATTTTCTGCTTCAGCGGATGCGGCGGGAGAAGAAGGTGATGCCACTCAAAGTGTACAAGTTGAGATCAATATTGCCAGTGGAAAAGATGTTGTCATTCCATATACTGTAGATACAGAGAATTCCACAACAACAAATTCCGGATCCACAGCAGACCATGACCTTTCCGATGGCACCGTCACTATATCTGCCAATAGTACGACAGGGAATATTACTTTTGATATCACAGATGATCTTTATTATGAAGATACTGAAAACCTGGTCATTGTTTTAGAAACACCAGCAAATGGGACCGATGGTGATCCCACAGGTACATTGCATGGTACTGCAAGTTTTGTAGAGCACACATTTGTGATTTCCTCCACTAATGATAATGCACCCACGGTTGAGTTTCAATCAGCAACTGCATCCGTGACGGAAGGTTCTAACGGAAATAATACGGTAGGCACATTTATCCTTGAATTATCTGCCATTTCCGAAGTGGATGCGAAAGTTTATATAGATGACGGGAACAGTGGCACAGCGACAGCTGATACGGACTATCAACTTTCATCCCAAGAAATAACCATTCCTGCGGGAGAAACCATAAAACCGTTTGATTTAGTAATTGTTGCAGACGATACCGATGAAGATAATGAAACTTTCACCATCATTCTATCCACGCCGGTGACGGATGTATCCTTAGGGACACAACAAACTCAAGTGGTGACCATTAATGATGAAGATGATCCACCTGTGATCAGTATTGATACCACCAACAGTAATACCAATTTTAATGAATCAACTTCTTCTGCAAGTCTCATTTTTTCCTTAGATGCTGCAAGTGAAAAAGATGTAAGTATTAATTATGCTGTGGATGCCACGGCTTCAACAGCAGCCACATTGGGTCAGGATTATTCAGGTTTGGCAGCAACCGGTACAGTCACCATGCAAGCAGGGACCACTGACACAACATTTACAATCACGATTCTGAATGATGTTGTAGATGAAGAGAACCAGACAATCACCGTTGATTTATCTTCTGGAACTGAAAATAATGTTTCGTTATCAAGTACGCTTAATACCCACACAATGAAAATATTAGATGATGATGATGGGCCAGA
>CAZCRK010000028.1:9100-13516 GCA_964501035.1 uncultured bacterium | reverse complement strand
GCTTACACGATATCAATGCCACCACTTATGTCTATACCATCACCGATGATGATGATATGCCCACTGCTAGTATTTCAGGAAGCGGTGATGTCGAAGAAGATATGGACCAAAGTATTTATATTACTCTTGATGCTGAGTCAGAAAAAGTCTCAACCTTTACTATTGAGAATACAGATGTTACAGCCACAGAAGGTGATGATTATACAATAACTGCTACATCTGGTATTACCATTCCGATAAATGAACTTGAAGATACTATAACTGTTGAAGGTATTCATGATTGGACTTATGAAGGAGATGAAACATTTACGGTTGTACTGGCTGCAGACTCAAATGCAAGTGTTGAGAATGGGTCACTCACTGTTACTTTAGAAGATAATGACGTCAAATCCAAATGTGGTTTCGAAGGGGTAGGGTTCACAGTTTTGGAAAGTGCCGGGACAGTCAAAATACCCATAGAAATGGATAAAGCATCCGGCTTTGATACAGAAATCACCTATACCTATACCGACGTTTCCACCACCGATGGTTCTGATTATGGGATTGTTTTAAGTACCATTACCATTCCAGCAGGTTCTATTCGGGATTCAATTACTGTTACAATCACTGACGATAACTTTGCGGAAGATACAGAGGCACTTCAATTTGATATCACTGATGTGGGTACCAATACAGACTTTTGGGACTACACAACAACATTTCTCTACATTTCAGACAATGATAATCCACCGGCAGATTTTGGTGTGGGCGGCATTACCACTGTCGCTACGGAGAATCCAAGCAAATCAATTAAACAGTATTGGAATTCTTACAATGACAGTCTTTGGTTAAAAATTCCTATTGATAAGGAGGAATCAAATCCGGAGTTGGATAATGGTTCAGTCCAACTCTTAGCAAAGGTAAGTGGTGGAAGCTATTCAACATTGGGTGATGCGTTAACTATTGATTGGGATGCTATGAATGGTGACTCTGTCCGCATCAGTGTGGATGAGACCACTTTCGAATCCCACGCGGCATATGATGTGGGAAACCAGATTGTGATTTCAGCACGAATTACAGATCAATATGCAAACTTTACGGATGGGACGCCCAGCGCAGATACGATCACCGTGGATACTTCATCCACAATCAACCAGGATGTAGGAGCTGTTGCAGCTTCAGGCGGCACGGAAGTATCCACCTATTGGAATAGTACAAATACAGCCATGAATGTCACAATTCCATTGGCGGATGATGCTACACTTGTTGGTGGTACAATTCAAGTTCAAGCCAAGGTTACTGCAGGAAATGCATTTGCAAATGTGGGAACACCTGTAACCATCGGAGGTGCCTATATAAATACAAATACAACACTGTCTGTACCGGCTGCAAATTATTTAGCATTGGCAAACTTTGGAGATGGTTTATCCATTTACCATACAGCGCTGGTGACAGATGCTGCCGGAAATGAAAAAACATTTAACACCAGTAGTACAACAGTGTTGATTGATACCACACGTCCTACATTTGCCTCCGCAACCTCTACAATGGCAAACGGGTATTACAAGATTGGCGATACCGTTACTTTTTCAGCCACTTTTGATGATTCTGTTGCTCGTTCCGATGTTGGAACTGCTTGGACGGTTTATTTGAATTCAGGGAACAGTATTACCGGGTTAATAGAAACAGGAAATTTTCTGACGCTTGATTTTACTGAATATATTGTTGAGTCAGGAGATGCCAGCCCTGATCTTGCTATCGATAGTTTGGTGATTTCGCAAGGAACTGTTCGTGACTTGGCTGGGAATGATATGAATACATTCACCATTTCCACTGGCAGCAATATTTCAGATTCAAAAGATATCTATATTGACGGGAATGCACCGGCAGATTTTGCCTTGACATCTGTTACGACGGTTGTGGATTCGGTTTATCCAGGTTATTATAATTCCGTTAATTCCGGCGTGACCATTCCTGTAGGGTTGACCAGTGATACAACATTGACCGGTGGTTCCGTTCAAATCATGGGTATCGTTGGATCTGACTCCACAAATATCGGCTTAGCCTACACCATTTTATCCACGGATTTAGATGATTCAGTCACTATGGCCATCGATGCAGCGGATATTGAATCCGCTACGGGATTCGCCGATGATCAAATAATATATTTCTCCGGTACTGTGACAGATAAGGCAGGAAATCCTACAGATGGTGGACCGTCTGACGCATGGTTAGTGATAGACCAAACACCGCCTTCAGATGAAGGCCTGGATACAGTTTATGCCCGGAGTAGTATTGAAGTACCTGGTTATTTCAATAAAAATAATTCAATATTGGTAGGCGAAACTTCATTGGATTCAACCGATTTAACGATGATATATGATGGTTTAAGTGAAGGAGCCAGAGTTCGATTCCAAGGGAAAATGGAAGGCGAGGGATCTTTTACAACTTTTCCTGTTGGGGCCCGAGTGCAGGCAGGAGATGTAGAAGCAGGCTTTCATACCACATTCGTCCAAGCCAATGATGTTTTTGGTCTCCCCGGCGTGGATTCAACTGCAAAAAAGATTTATTTCCGTTCAATTTTAACCGATGTTGCCGGAAATGAAACTATTCAGGAAATCAGTTCTCGTACACTCGTCGTTGACACTGTTGCCCATTCCGGCGCTTCTGTATCCTATTCAACACCTTATGCAAATAATGAAGCATCTGTTGTTATTACTGCAAATTTTCCGGAACCGGCCTATGGATACAGTAACGGACAGGAATTTGAGTCAGGTGATCCGAGAATCTACATGAAATATCAAAGTGGTCTCAGTGATGTGGTAGCTCAAGAAATGGACTTAGGGTCTGCAGACAGTTTAATTTGGACCTACACGGCAGAAATGCCTGATAATGTGGGGGACGAAGGACTTGTTACAGTTTACTTTTATGCCACAGATGCTTCTGGAAATGCCTTAGATTCTTCTAAAATTTCGAATCAGCAAGGATTAACCATTGATAATACCTCGCCGACGATTACCATGAGTTATGCTAATACTACCAGTTCCGATGATCCGCCTATGTTGGGAAAAGGTGAGGATGTAGTCACAGTTGTTGCGGCTTGGAATGAAAATGTTGATCTCACTGTATTGCCCCAATTGACAGCAACTTTTTCAGACGGTTCAAATGATGTTCAAGATTACACTGGCATTAATGGGAATAACTGGACTTATAATTTTACATTGCCAACGGGTTCTGCCGCTGACGGGTTAATTACATTCACAACATCCGGTTCAGATTCCGCAAATAACAGTGATTTCACCTATGTGAACTCCAATACATTTTTGATTGATAACACAGCGCCTGTCGTGTCTAATGTTATCCCCACTGAATCATCGTTTGTGAATTCAATGTCAATTGGTTATACGCTAACAGATGTGAATGGAACGATAGATTCTGCCAATGTATCATTCAGTGTTTTGTCCGGACCCGGTTCTGATTTTTCTGTTGATCTTACAGAAACAGATTTGGATACAGGCACCCATGCGCAAGATGCTTTGATAAATCAAGCGACCATTGATGCATCCATCGTGGACAGCACGGTTTATAAACTTATATTCACAACAATGGACAGTGCAGGAAATATTGGTTCAGAAACGGTGAATAATGTTACATATGACATTTCTAAACCTTGGGTAAGCCTTTTATTCAGTGATACACTAGTAAAAGGTGATTCTACTGTATTATTGACAACAACATTCTCAGAGCCTTTGAGTTCTGAGTCTGCACCACAAGTAAAAGTGAAATATGCTAATGGAATAGGTACTGTCTTCGATGATACTGAGTATGTGGTTCTAAATGACTCAACGGATGATTCGTCAATATGGTATTTATTAATTGATATTCCATCCAATTTAAATGTGACTGGAAATGTTATCATCGAGTTTGATACTACAAGTATTTTTGATTTAGCTGAAAACCAATTAGATAGCATTTTTTATTCTAATAATCTAATCATTGATAATACTGGTCCTATTGGTACCCTTAGCTATGCCACCAATGCATTTGGTGGAGATATAGATCGCCTATGGGGCAATGGAGGTGATCAAGTTACAGTTACGGTCAATTGGGATGAGCCATCTGCTATCAACCCTGCACCAACACTTACTTTACACTATTTAAACAGTGGTAATCAAGATTTAGAGCCTGACGAATATACTGGCAATGATACAGTATGGACCTATCAGATAAATAGTTTATCATCGAACCCTTTGGATGATGGCTATTTAAGTTTATCGGTTAACGGAACAGATGTAGGAAATAATGCAATGAACGCCTACATTAACAATGATGTATTCCTAGTAGATAATGTAGCACCAAGTATTTCTAATGTTATCCCCACCGAATCATCGTTTGTGAATTCAATGTCAATTGGTTATACGCTAACAGATGTGAATG
>CAZCRK010000028.1:4712-9000 GCA_964501035.1 uncultured bacterium | reverse complement strand
GAATCATCGTTTGTGAATTCAATGTCAATTGGTTATACGCTAACAGATGTGAATGGAACGATAGATTCTGCCAATGTATCATTCAGTGTTTTGTCCGGACCCGGTTCTGATTTTTCTGTTGATCTTACAGAAACAGATTTGGATACAGGCACCCATGCGCAAGATGCTTTGATAAATCAAGCGACCATTGATGCATCCATCGTGGACAGCACGGTTTATAAACTTATATTCACAACAATGGACAGTGCAGGAAATATTGGCTCCAACACGGTAAATAACATCACCTATGATATTTCAAAACCCAAAGCATCCATAACATTTGGAAGGCAATTTATCAGTGGTGGTATGATAGATACTGCAACGGTTGTTTTCTCTGAAAAAATGAGTCCCACACCCACGATTAATTTATTCTTTGGCGAAGATTCAATATCCGGTGCCATGGAAGTTTCACCCACCAGTGATTCAATTTGGACCTATGAATTCACTGCACCGGAAGGTATTAATAACAATGGTATGGTCAACGCTTGGTTTACCGCCGGGACAGCTTTGGATTATGCCACCAATGCATTAGGCGGTTCAGATTCAATCACTTACACAAATACACTTTATATTGAAAATATTGTTCCTCAGGCTACTTTTACCTACACCAATAAATTAGACACAACCTTAAGTAATATCGGTATTGGTGGGCAAAATATATTGGTAACTGCTAATATGAATGAATTGATTTCCACTACAACACCTGTGCCAACCATCTCTTATACATATAACTATGGCACGACCGAAGGTGTATCTGTGAACAATGTGGTTTCCGATTCAAGCAAAGGGGATACAACTTGGTATTTTAACATCGTATTGGCTGACGCTGATTCGAATGATGGCGCATTCCATGTTGCTTTTGTGGCAAAAGACAGACCCGGTAATGATGTTGAACAATTTGTGAATGCGGATCTATTTCAGGTGGATAATATCCATCCTGCAGATTTTGCAACTGGGACCATTTCGCTTTTTGGAAGTAATCCTGTCAATGGATGGCTCAATGGTATCACAGATAGTATTGAAGTGAAACTACCTCTCGTTTCTCCTCAAGTTGATTCAACCATTTATGAGGGAGGCCGTGTTGATATCCAAGTATTCAATATTACTCGAGGGACCACGTGGAAAACACTTTCAAGAGTCGGTTCTACAGTGGGAGACAGCATTGTTACGATGGGTGATTCGGTCAAATTCTACCGGACGATGGCCAGTATATTAGAACAATTACCGGATGGAACAGATTTGGTTTTAGGTGATTCGATCAAGTTCCGTAGTAAAGTCACCGATAGAAATGGAAATTTCACTTACGGTACTGAAAGCACGTTCAAATTTCAATATGACCCAACAGCACCGATCATTGGGGCAGCTACCGGTGGAAATTTTGTAACCTTGGATATGCTTATTTCAAGTGATTTGGTGTCGCTCCAGTGGTCAGAATTCATCGATTTTGGCGATGCGGAATTTGCGTCCGGTACAGAGCGTTACGAATTAGCAGTTGAGAAAATTGTTACCCCGGCAGATTCTATCAACAATTATTATAATTGGAATACAGTGCCATTTCCAAACGTACCGCACGAATTAACACTTTTTCTGGAGCACAATGAAACCTATGTAGCGCATGTTCGGGCTTTTGATAACGCAGGGAATATTTCCGATACATTACATGCCGACACGTTATTGAGATATAACTCAAATCCGGTTATTGCTGATTTAGAGGCTCAGACGCTTTTTGAAGATGACTCAGCTTGGTTTGATTTTATTAGGGTTAGCCTTACCGACTTGGACTCTACCACCATGCAGGGAGATTCTTTCAGTTTTGAAATTGTGACTACAAGAATCATTGGGGAACCAGCTACATCGAATGTTGCAACCATTGATCCATTGGGAACAATGTCTTGGGTTCCCACTCAGGACGACACAGGTCACTATGATATGACAGTCATTGCGGTTGATGAATATGCCTTGACCGATTCAATGACATTTTCCTTAGAGGTGGTTGCAGTGAATGATAAACCTGTTCTCAAGTTCTTAGCACCTGATAATGATTTAGAATGGATCGAAGATGACACAGCTACCGTAAAGATTAATTTGACCAGTTATGTGGATGATGTTGATAATAATGACACAACAGACATGTCTTGGCAGGCTGTCATTATGGATACATCACAATTGGATGAGGATTATCCATTAGGCCAGGTGATTGTAGGACCGGGGACACCTTGGCATGTTCATGCCATGCTGACTCGGAAATATTTGGGCTTTAACCTCATTCCCAAAGGAAATAAATCGCCAATGATTTCGAAACGAAATGTAAATAAGGTCAATAGCAGGCTCTATGATCCACTCTTATCTGTGCGGATTGATACAAGCTCTACTGGCGAGAACTGGGCATATTTTGACAGTGGTACTAATTATTATGGCGCTGACCACCGAGTTAAATTTTATGTTCATGATCCTGATGGGGCTGATTCCAGCGACTTGGTCATGGTCACCGTGTTACCAAAAAATGATCCACCGGTGATCGGTGAACTTCCCTTTGTTGAAGTGACAGAAAATGATTCTATTCAATTAGAATTCGGATCATTCACCCATGATGTGGATGACACAACACTCACATTTACCATATCTGCCATCACAAATGATGATAAGATAACCATCTCACCGGCTACATTTGTATCGGAAAATGTAGGAGATTCAGTCCTATTTACGCCTGAAAAATTATGGTCAGATGAAGCAACAATTCGCGTGATTGCATCGGATGAAGAAGCGTCGGATACAGCAACCTTTACTTTAGATGTATTACGTGTGCCTCGACCTCTTTTAGATATTTCTGTCGTCCAAAATAATGCATTTGGGAATTACATACAGGTCATTTTGACTGACACAGAATCTAAAGCAACAAGTATTAATGTTGAAATACAAAACGAAGATATGGTTATTGATACCATCGCACCCCATACTTGGTCAACTGATTTTAATTTTGGAGTTTCTGGTACATACTCGGTTGATATTTATGCGCCTGCAGAAGTTGGCCATACAGATACCAGTGAGGCATTTGCTCTCGCTGTAGCACGCAGTGCAGGTCGTTGGTCAGGACGCAGTCAAGATGGGCGATTCTCTGTTGTAGGGGATCCGGGAAGTGTCCTTTACGATCAATCCTTCCTCATAGTGGATTCATCCCTGTTTGCCAGTGATTTTAACGATCAAGCCTCTTATGTCTTAGGGGATGAGAACTACCGGTTTGATAAACCCATCGAAGTTCGGTTTGGTAGCATACGGGATGACTTGGCCATATACAGGCGCAAAAATGGCGTTATTTGGGAAGAACTTCCATCCTTGTATATAGATGGCGAGGTTTTTACTCTGTCTGAAAAAACCGGTTATTTCAAACTAGGGCCCAAAACAATCATTGTTCCGGAAGTAACAAATATTCACCAAAATTATCCCAATCCGTTTAATCCGGTCACCACCATCATGTATGATATTGGTCTCTTAGATGGACTCAGCCAAAAAGTGACAATCAAGATCTACAATCTGTTGGGGCAACATGTGAAAACACTGGTTGAAAATAAGGATCAAATTGGCCAGTTTAGGATTCGGTGGAATGGACAGGATAAATTTGGCCAAACCATGGGTTCCGGTGTTTATTTCGTTCAACTGACAACGAAAACCGGTATTGTTAAAAACAAGAAAATGATGTTACTCAAATGATGAACAAATTAAAAACCACATTCGCCATTATTGGGATGGTATTTTGTTTCATCTTTTTCCCAAACTGCCGAGGAGGTATCATAGCTACGGAAGAAGATTTATCGAGTTACGGCTGGGTCATGTATGAAGCCGCAAACTTTGAGGATGCCCGGCAATGGTTTGGAGATGCAATTCGAAAGGATTCATCCTATTATGATTCCTACAATGGGATGGGGTGGACCATGGGGCATTTGCGCCAAGCGGATTCCTCCGTTTATTACTTTGACAAATACCTCTCCATGGATTCGAACTTTGAGGATGTGTTGGACTTTTATGCCGGATTAAGTTTTGGCTATAATGCCAAGGGCGACGATGAAAATGCTCGAGAATACTGCAATCTCTTTTTTGGGAACCAGAATCCTATCCTGGATCCGGATTGGTACTTTAGCCATAATGAGAAGATCAATTACCTGGATGTACGATTGATTTTGGCTGTTTCCGAGTTTCGCTTAGCTTTATTTGAAAATTGCCAAACGAATATAAATAAAATTTATAAAGAGGC
>CAZCRK010000028.1:0-4612 GCA_964501035.1 uncultured bacterium | reverse complement strand
ACTCCAAAATTCTTAAATGTCAGATTTAAGCGATCTCTTCCCATCCAAGAAAAATGATGAATTTTGGATGAAGGAGGCACTTCGTTTAGCCGACAAAGCATTTCATGAGGGAGAAGTTCCCGTTGGCGCGATTGTTGTTAAAGAGGGAAAAATAATCGGACGAGGCTATAATCAGCCAGAACGTCTAAATGATCCCACCGCCCACGCAGAAGTCTTGGCAATAACAGCCGCCGCAGGAACGTTGAAAGATTGGCGATTGAATGATTGTACACTTTATGTCACCAAAGAACCGTGTCCCATGTGTGCCGGTGCTATTATCAATGCCCGAGTTTCCTTGTTGATATTTGGCGCTTATGATGAGGAAAAAGGGTGTTGCGGCTCATTGTATCAATTATGCGGCGATCGCCGCCTGGATAGTAATACAGCGGTAAAGGGCGGCGTGGAGAAAGAAAAATGTACAGCGCTTCTACAAGAATTTTTCCAATCCCAAAGAAAAAATTAAATTTTTGTCAGGTTGACGCATTTACCAATCCAGCGGTCATATTTCACCCGCTTAAAAACAAAATGATCAATGGTACATTTGGCCTTGGCTTCTACCAATTCTGTATCTGAATTGCGGTTGTCTGGTTCCATGATCAATACGAATTTATCAAAGGGTCTCTTCGCATAATGCCCCACACTGGCCATGGCTGATAACGCATATTCCATTTGACCTTCATAACGACTTCGATTCACCTGAATCTCCAAATGTAAAACTTTTTTTCCATCTTCAGCATAAATGCGTGTTCGGGTCAATGGAGGTGCATAATGATCCCTTGAGAAATACCGAGGAATCATGGAGGCGACTTGTTGGTCAGAGAATTTGGTCTTTGGGAAGCAAATGCTTATCAATAGGAGTATTATAAAAATTTGTTTCATCATTTTTTTAAAATATCTTTATTGAAAATGGTCCAACTGGCTGTATCAAAAAACCCTGCTAAATCTCTTAAGTAAAAAGGTAAAGCAGGGTTTTAATAGTTGAAATTGGATTAATTATTTTTGGAGCTCAAAGGATTCGACAATTATAATGTCATCCATCACTTTCCCAAGAACAGATGCTGTCCGGACGGTACTGCAAAATCCGTCTGCTGCGTGCATATCACCGTGATCACTGATAGTTGTGCCTTTCACATCATAGGTTGTTTCACCAATTTTTATTCCCAAACTGCATTCTTTTTTATCTTTTGAATCAAAGTTACACATTGAACAAGAGGCGAGGACAAATCCTTTTACAATCCCATTTTCAGGAACAGTACCAATGTGTTCATATTGACTTGTTTCAGTGGTTGCTTTTTTCTTATGTACATTACACGAACCACATCCGGCATAGATCAGATTCATGGCAAATAAGGTTAAGATGCTGATTGATATGTATTTTTTTAGCATGGTGACTCCTTTTTTAGGGTTTTGAATGCCATAATGTAGAATAATTTATTGAGATAGAAAACAACCTTTATTTATCCTTTTCCCTTTCTGTAAAAAATGGTAACAAAAACCGTATTCTCCCTTAGATGTTGGGATTGGGATGTCCCAATAAGTTCGATGCCCGGATTTTCATCTAACCATTGTTGTATCGTTTCTTCAATTTCCTGACTCAGAGGCGCTAAACCGCTCTTTACAATTTCAAATACTTTTACTTTCATTCGGGTCTCCTTTTCATATTCTATTGGAATCTAATAACATTAGGTTTTATTGTCTTCTTTTTTAGTGGCCTTTAATTCGGTGTATTTATAGTCAGATAATCGGTTCATTTTTGGGAGAGAATAGGACTCATTGAATTTATAGTCACTCCAAATTCTGTTCCCTTCTTCCATGAGATATTTTGGATCCATTGTTTCATCATTCAGGAATACATGTTGGTCTATGTCTATAATTTTTTGGATATGTGAATCGTCAAGGGGAGAGGAGCCTTCAAATTTTTCATTCAACCAAAAATTGAATAGTGATGTTTCATTGGTTGAATTGTGGAATTCAGTTTTCAAAAACGGATTTGTTTTATAATCTAGTTTAAATGTTTTTTTGATATTCTTTTGAAGCCTAATATGGTAATTGATCCGATCGATAAAATAATGCACCAAAATTTTGTCATGAGTGTAATTGTCTAAGGCAATTTCTTTTTTCCAAAGTTCATATTTTACCGTTTCATTTTCTTTATCATTTTGCCGCATCCCGGTTTCTTCCCCGAAATGGTTCAAGGCATCTCGTAAAAAGTAAAGTTTTGTTAAAACCATGGTTATGATTTCAATATGTTTAAAAGAAAATGGTTTTTGTTTTGGGACAATCATTTTATGGCTAATACCTGTTCAGGATTTGGTGATTC
Source organism: uncultured bacterium (assembly GCA_964501035.1). Lineage (GTDB taxonomy): Bacteria > Fidelibacterota > Marinisomatia > SCGC-AAA003-L08 > D37C17 > CAYNTS01. Next base: position 2,253 of record CAZCRK010000028.1, on the reverse strand, counting down.
AATTTGATGGATATAGAATGATCATACCGGCCGTTATGAGGCCCAACCCATTTGCCACAAGATCTTTTTTGCTAAAGAAACCATGTTTACGTTTGCTGTCGTGAATCTCCTTGGTGAATCCTGCAGTAAAACTGAGACCCAACGAAACCGGCAGTGCTGATTGTTCTTCCATGTCCACTTTATTGACCAAAACATATTGAAATCCCAATGCGATGAGGCAGCTATAGGAAAAATGCTGGACTTTATCAATGGCGATCCATTCATCTTTTTGCGTTGATGGAGTATTGCTTTCATTTCCATAGATGATTAACGGCGAACCCGAAATAAGAAATATTATTAACAAAATATGAACAGCCTGATGGCGTGACATTGAAATTCTTTTTTTCATGATTCAACAATCATACAACGGACAATAACAACTTTTTCAAAACACCCAACATAAAAAATGCTAAAATGGGAGAAAAATCCATCCCTGCGCTCTGGAGAGGCAACAGTTCCCGGATAGGTTTCAGGATCGGTTCCGTTATTTGGTAAAGGAGTTGGATGAGTTGGTTGTAAGGATCATGGGGTATCCAACTCAAGATAACCCGGATTAGAATCAATATTTGGATCAGATTGAAACCATTGTTAATGATGGTGAAAAGGAGGTAACTCACACGGGGAATTTAATCAAAAATAATAACTGAAAATGATGACCTCTTTATGATTTTTTTAAAGATTAACATTTGTCTTACAAATGAAAAATGCTGTTTACACAAAAAATCTTACACCCTCATGTGTGGTGTTTACTCACCATAAGGTACTGTATTCCCTTCCGAGTCTGTTTTGATTAACCAGACATCATTATTACCATTTCCGTAAGAACGTGTATACCCTGTAATGATATACCCACCATCAGAAGTTTGTTGAACGGAATAACCCCAGTCACTATCACTTCCACCAAAGGTCTGATTCCATTCTTCCTGTCCTTGGGAGTCTGTCTTGATTAACCAGACATCATCACCATTTCCGTAAGAATATGTTTGCCCTGTAATAATATATCCACCATCTGAAGTTTGTTGAACGGACGAACCCCAGTCACTACTACTTCCACCAAAGGTTTGGTTCCATTCTTCCTGTCCTTGGGAGTCTGTCTTGATTAACCAGACGTCATAATTACCATTTCCGTAAGATTCTGTATACCCAGTAATGATATAACCACCATCTTCTGTTTGTTGAACGGACCTACCATAGTCCCAACTACTTCCCCCATAGGTCTGATTCCATTCTTCTTGTCCTTGATTGTCTGTCTTGATTAACCAGACATCACCACCATTTCCGAAAGAAGATGTATTCCCTGTTATGATATATCCACCATCTTCTGTTTGTTGAACGGACGAACCCCAGTCACTATCACTTCCACCAAAGGTCTGATTCCATTCTTCCTGTCCTTGGGAGTCTGTCTTGATTAACCAGACATCATAATCACCATTTCCGTAAGAATATGTTTCCCCTGTAATGATATACCCACCATCTTCTGTTTGTTGAATGGAATAACCCCTGTCATGACTACTTCCACCAAAGGTCTGGTTCCATTCTTCTTGTCCTTGATTGTCTGTCTTGATTAACCAGACATCACTCCCACCGTTTCCGTAAGAATATGTATACCCCGTAATGATATACCCACCATCTTCTGTTTGTTGAACGGAAAAACCATAGTCAAAATCACTTCCACCAAAGGTCTGATTCCATTCTTCTTGTCCTTGGGAGTCTGTCTTAATTAACCAGACATCATTACTACCATTTCCGAAAGAAGATGTATACCCAGTAATAATATACCCACCATCTTCTGTTTGTTGAACGGAACGACCAAAGTCACTACTACTTCCACCAAAGGTTTGAACAAACTGAATAAATGAACTACCTATCTCTATATTACTAACGGATTGTAACTCCCATATATCTTCTGTAATAACCTGATAATACTTAATAACTCCAATTTCAATAGAACGAGAGTAACTCGTATCTGTTTGGTCTTCAGTAGTCAATATTTCTTGATAGTTACTCATATCTTCTGAATCTAACTCTATCAATGTATAAGATTGAAAATCATCATCATCATTCTGTGACCAAGTGATAATAAATGAACCATTTTCATACACTATTGGGGATAATTCTGATGGGGTGGGTGGACTCTCAATCTCATTGGTCATTCCAGTCCTGGACTTTATACGAAAAAGTTGAGTTAAAGTTAAGCAACATTTGTTAGTTCTC
>CAZCRK010000027.1:0-19085 GCA_964501035.1 uncultured bacterium | reverse complement strand
ACCCGACAGGATTCGAACCTGTAACCTTCTGTTCCGTAGACAGATGCTCTATCCAGTTGAGCCACGGGTGCAATTACATGCTTTGTCAAGACTGCTAATTTACATGTTACACATCTACATTTAACAAATTGTTTCTAGTCATTTTATGTCTTAATCTTATATCCTTTTGAAATCAATAAGGTAGAAATAATTGAAAATATTATTGCAAAACTAATACTTAACAGCAATGAAATATTATGTGATGTATCAGAGATACCTAAAGTAGAATAGCGTAAACCATTAATCATCCAATAAAGTGGATTAAATTGAGATAAAACTCGCCAAAATTCAGGAAGCATATCTATCGAATAAAACACCCCACCCAAAAATGTAAGTGGAAGAAATATAAAGTTAGTAAATACACCAATATGATCCCAGGTACTTGCTGAGACTCCAACTATAACTCCTACTGAAGCAAATGTCCAAGATACTGAAAGTAAATAAACAAAAGTTAATAACCAATTTTGGACGATAAAACCGGATAATATCCATCCTATAATAATAACCAGCACACCATTTAAAACACCTCTAATAGTCGCACCAATCACATAACCCATACTAATTTCAAATCCGCTTAATGGAGTAATTAGAATATCCTCAATAAATCTAAGAAATTTTGCTTGCATTATGCTTGAAGATGAATTTTGATAAGCATGATTAATAACTGACATCATAACCAAACCTGGAATAATAAAGTGGATGTAATCTGTATTTTTGATTTCACCAATGCGAGAACCTAAAGATTCTCCAAAAACAATAATATATAACCCCGATGAGATTATACTGGGTAAAATAGTTTGTTGATACAATGCCAAAAACCGAAGCGTTTCTCTTCGAATCAAGGTATAAAACCCAATATTAAATACTCTCATTATGATATAACCTTACCTGTAAGTGATAAAAAAACATCCTCTAAAGAGCTGTTATTTAATTTAATATTTTCTATTAAAATATTTTGTTGAGTTAACTGTTGAATAATTTTGGGGAGTTCTTGTTCTGAGTCATTTACTGAAATTACAAGGTGGTTCTCAATCAAAGTATGTTCCCAATTAGATAAATTTAAGCTGCCATTTTGATGCGCTATTTGAATATCAACCGTGGATTTTCCAATTGATTTTATTAACTCTTTTGGAGAGCCTTGTGAGATAATATTCCCATTATCTATGATTGCAACTGTGTCGCACAAACTTTCTGCTTCTTCAATATAGTGAGTTGTGAGTAGGATTGTCTTACCATTTTTGTTTATTGTATTTAAGTAATCCCACAACATATGTCTCAACTCAATATCCACACCTGCTGTAGGTTCGTCCAATATAATTATGGGTGGATCATGCACTATTGCTTTGGCAATTTGAACTCTTCGTTTCATACCACCTGAAAGCTGCCTAGCTTTGCTATGACGTTTTTCATACAATCCAAATTGATGTAAAATCTCATCCACTCTATATCGAGCTATTTTCCGAGAAATACTATAATATCCAGCTTGAAGTAATAATAATTCATCAATGGTAAAAAATACATCAAAATTTAATTCCTGTGGAGATAATCCAACTAATCGTCTGGAATTTCTAAAATCAGAAACAACATCATGTCCTAATATATATGCACTCCCAGAAGTTAGATTTACCAGACCTGTTAATATGCCAATTGTGGTTGTTTTGCCTGCTCCATTTGGACCAAGTAAACCAAAAAATGAACCCTTAGGGATTTCTAAATCAATACCTTTTAATGCTTCAAAGCTATCTTCATAAATTTTGCGAAGAGCTTGAATTGATATTGCTGAATTGTTGTGTTTTGGCATTACTTTTTAATCAGTGTAGCAATGTTTTCAACATGCGGTGTATGTGGAAACATATCAACCGGTCTTAATTTATGGAGTTCATATCCATTTTCACACAATTCTTTCACATCACGTGCTTGCGTAGAAGGATTACATGAAACATACACTATTCTATGAGGAGACTTCTCTAAAATATCTGGAATTGTTTTGGGGTGTAATCCAGCTCTTGGAGGGTCTACAATCATTACATCAGGATTTGGTAATTGTTTTGTTTCTTCATTAGTCTGAAAAATATTCATTAAATCTCCACTAAAAAACCATGCATTTTTAACACCGTTTTTGATTGCATTTTGCATTGCATCTTGAACAGCTGGCATCACTAATTCAAATCCATAAACCATTTTAGCTTTTTCTGCCACAAAAATCGAAATTGATCCCGTACCGCAAAACAAATCATATACTACTTCATCGCCAGTCAAAGATGCTTCTTCATTAATTAAGTCGTACAACACTTCAGCTTGCTTGGAATTGGTTTGGAAAAACGAATCTGCTGAGATTGTATATGAATATGTTCCTAATGTTTCTGTTATAGAGTCCTTTCCAAAAAGCACAAATTGCTTTTCACCTGTTGAAACCCCTGCACGTCGAGTTGTTACATTGTTAACAATGCTTTTAATATTAGGAAATGTTTCCACTAAGGATTTCACAATAGGCTGCAACTCGGTTCTTCCGTCAGTAGATGTTACAATATTCACCATTATCTCATTGGTGTTTTGAGCATGACGAATCATTAAATGGCGTAAAAAACCAGTATGTTCTTTGATATCATAGGGTGTTAATCCAAGTTCTTTTGCCAATGTTTTCACTATCATGAGAATTCTATTTGCATCATGTGATTGAATATGGCATTTATCGATGTTTAGTATTTTATCATACCTACCTGGAACATGCAGACCCAATGCAAAATCTGTATTTACTCCTTCAGGCTCATCGTTAGTCACCCACCTTCTATTTGCGAAGGTAAATTCCATTTTATTTCTATAATGAAATATATCATTACACCCTTGAATGGGTTCAACGTGTACATTTTTAAATCCACCAATACGCCTAAAAACATCACGTACTTGTTCTTCCTTTGCTGATAACTGTTCATCATAGTTTAAGTTTTGGAAAGTACAACCTCCACAATCAGCAAAGTGGTTACATTTAACATCTACTGCCAAAGGTGAATTTTCAATTACTCTCAAAGTACGGGCTTCTAAAAATCTGGATCGTTTTTTAGTAATACGAGCTAACACTTTCATTCCTGGTATTGCATTTTTAACAAAAACTACTATATCTCCAACATGAGATACACCCATTCCACCAAAGGCTAATGACTCGATATTAAGTTCTATATCTGTACCTTTTTTGGGAACTTCTCTTGCTACTTGATTCATTTATTTAATTCCTAATTTGTATTTCGTTTTAGTATGTTTTTATAAAATATAAACAAAGTTGCAAGGTCAATATTTGCACATTATTTCCCAATTGGATGCCATGTAGTTTTTACTTCAGTGTTTTCTAAAATAAAATATGGTGATTGTGTTTTATCTTCTAACCAATTATTTTTATTATAAACTTTCACACGTTTCATATTGAGTGAAGCACTTTCTTTGATTTGTTGAATTGTAGTATTATCTTGTCCGCAATAAATAATTCCATCCACATCCATATGAGATGCAAAATGTTCATGCAATTCAGAAACTTTTCCAGTTAGTATGTTTACTACCCCTGACGGTACATCTGAGGTTTGAAGTACTTCTGCTAGCGATATTGCTGAAAATGGATAGTTTTCTGAAGCAAGACAAACGACGGTATTTCCACTAACAATTGCAGGGATTATAACAGAGAGAATACCACATAATGGATTTGTTTCAGGTGCTATAACTGCAATAACTCCTTGATTTTCAAGAATAGAGAAGTTAAAATGAGAACTTGAAACTGGATTTACAGAACTAAATATTTGCTGAAATTTATCAGACCACCCAGCATAATACACAACTTTATCAACTGAAGTATTAATTTCTATTTCTGCTTCATGTTGTGAAAATCCAAACTGTAATAGTTCTTGAATAAATTGATCTTTTCTATACTCCATTGTTTCAGCTATGCGATATAAAATTTGACCTCTGTTATAAGCGGTTCTACTATTCCAATTTCCTACAGCAGACCTCGCAGATTGTACCGCATTTCTAAAATCTTTACGGCTTGCAAGACATGCATTTGCAATAAATTTCCCGTCTGAATCCTTAACAGGATAATATCTCCCTGATTCTGTTCTTGGAAATTGACCATTTATATATAACTTGTATGTTTTTTGAACGTTTAATCTATCACTCATACTAACTCCAAATAAGATTGCAAACCATGGACTCCACCTTCTCTGCCCATTCCACTTTCCTTATAACCACCAAATGGAGAACTTGGATCAAACTTATTAAATGAATTTGCCCACATTACACCCGCACGAATTTCATTGGTAATTTTGAATATTTTAGCACCTTTATCCGTCCAAACCCCACCAGACAAACCATAAGGAGTGTTATTTGCTTTTTCAATAACTTCTTCAATTGTTCGGAACGTTTGAATAGCCAAAACAGGCCCAAATATTTCTTCTTGAACCACTCTGTGAGATTGAGAAACATTTGAAATTAAGGTTGGTTTGAAATAGTATCCTTTGCTAGGAATATCATTATTAGGTTGATATAATTCACCACCTTCATCAATTCCAGATTGAACTAATGCTTTTATTTTATCGAGTTGCATTTTAGAGTTTATAGCACCAATGTCCGTGTTTTTATCAAGTGGATTACCCACAATCAAGGAATCCATTCTGTGTTTAAGTTTTGCTAATACTTCTTCAGCAATTCCTTCTTGTAAATATAATCGACTTCCGGCACAACAAACATGACCTTGATTGAAAAATATACCATTAATAATTCCTTCAACAGCTTGATTAATTGCTGCATCATTACATATTATATGTGCCGCTTTTCCACCCAATTCGAGTGTTACTCTTTTTTGAGTTCTAGCTAATGCCTTTTGGATGATTTTTCCAACATCTGTCGAACCTGTAAATGCAATTTTATCAACATCAGTATGATTGACAATTTCAGCACCAGTCTGACCAGCTCCAGTGATAATATTAACTGCACCAGGTGGTAAATCAATGTCTTGAAATAGTTCAGCTAATTTTAGTGCAGTAAGTGGTGTTGTTTCAGCAGGTTTTAAAACGACAGTATTTCCACAAGCAAGTGCAGGTGCTATTTTCCAAGCAGCCATTAATAACGGGAAATTCCAAGGAATAATTTGCCCTGCAACCCCTAAAGCTCGGGTTTGTCTTCCTGGAAAAGCATAATCTAATTTATCAGCCCATCCAGCATAGTAAAAGAAATGTGAAGCAGCTAGTGGTAAATCAACATCCCTACTTTCACGAATTGGTTTTCCGCCATCAATCGTCTCAATAACAGCAAATTCTCGGCTTCTTTCTTGAAGCACTCTCGCTATTCTATATATATATTTTCCACGCTCTTTTGCAGGTAATTTTGACCAAACATTTTCATAACATTTTTTCGCAGATAAAACTGCTTTATCGACATCATTAGTATTGGCTTCAGCAACTTTTGAAATTGTCTCTCCTGTTGCTGGATTAATTGTATCAAAATACTTTCCATTTGATGGGGCTTGAAATTCACCATCAATAAATAAATCATATTGCTTATCTATCGAAATATGATCAGTTGACTCAATAGCTGGAGAATAATCTAGGGTAAATTTTGTTGTTTCACTCATATTCTAGTCCTTTGAAAAATAATCAATTGATTGATATACACCGGTTTTTTGCTTCATGATTTGCATTAACAAATCATTAGCTAAAGAACTCGCTCCAAATCTAAATAATTTAGAGGTAAGCCATTCTGTGCCTAATGTTTCTTTAACCATTACTAAATATTTTAATGCTGTTTTAGAATCACTAATTCCACCTGCAGGTTTCATACCAATTTTTTTACCAGTTTTTTTATAGAAATCCCGAATGGCTTCTAACATTACAAGTGTAACGGGTTGAGTTGCTCCACATTTTGCTTTACCCGTAGATGTTTTAATAAAATCTGCCCCTGCTTCCATAGCAATATTGCTAGCATGGCGAACATTATCTAATGTACTTAACTCAGATGTTTCCAAAATCACCTTGAGATGAGCATCTCTACATACTTCTTTTGATTTAACAATTTCATCAAATACAGAATCAAAATCTCCACTAAGAAATTTTCCTCTTGAAATTACCATATCAACTTCATCCGCCCCTTCGTCAAGAGCATATTTTATTTCATCTAATCTTGATTCTAGACTGGTTTGTCCGCTTGGAAAACCTGTTGCAACCGAAGCAATATGAATTCCACTTCCATCCAGTGCAGTTTTTGCAATTCTTACTAATGATGGATATACACATATTGCAGCAACATGAGGAACATTGTTAACTCCATTTGAAAGATGCATTGCCTTGTTACACAATTGTTTAACTTTTCCTGGCGTATCCATTCCTTCGAGTGTAGTTAAATCAATCATGCTTAATGCTAACAAAAGAGCAGAATTTTTACTCTCTTTTTTAATACTTCTAGAGTTTAATCTAGTAATACGTTCATTTACACCTACTTCATCAATATACATAATTTGGGTTGAATTTAGTAATTTGTTACTCATTTACAATATACATTTTTTTATTGTTTTAACTAACTTATTGGCATCATTTTTTGTTGGTGCTTCTGCATAAATTCGAACGATTGGTTCTGTATTTGATTTTCGGATATGTACCCATCGGTCAGACCAAGTTAATTTTAATCCATCTAATGTGTTTTGTTCAATATCAAGAAATGCTTTTTGTATTTTGGCAATTGCTTCATCAGGATCTACTTCGCCTAATTCTACTTTATCCTTTACCATTTTAAACTGAGGCATTGAATGAAATATCTCACTTACTCTTTGATGAGTAGTTGCCATTTTTTGCAAGAATAGAGTTACACCTACCAATGAATCTCTCCCATAATGTGATTCTGGGAATATTACTCCTCCATTTCCTTCACCCCCAATCACTGATTTTTTCTCTTTCATTAGATTAACAACATTGATTTCTCCTACTGCTGATCGAATAACTGAATTTTCATACCTTTCTGCCAACTTATCCAAAGCTAATGTAGTCGAAAGATTTGTAACTAGTGGAGTTGAATTATCATATTTACTTAACACAGCATCAGCACAAATAGTTAAGGTATATTCTTCACCGAGTGGATTTCCTTTTTCATCCACAACTGCCAACCTATCTCCATCTGGATCAGTTGCAAACCCTACATCAGCATTCACTTGCTTAACCTTATTTCCTAAATCTTCAAGATTATGTGGAAGTGGTTCAGCTCCTCTCAAAAATATTCCGTTTGGTTCACAATAAATTTCTTCAACATCACACCCTAACTTTTCTAACATTCTAGGAAGTGCATCAGATGCAGCACCATTCACAGAATCAACAACAACCTTAAATTGTCTTGATTTTATCAAAGGTAAATCTATTACTGACAAAGTTGATGTATGGTCAATATGCTCTGTCAAACCATCTTCATCATTTTCAATTTTCCCTAAAAGTTTAGATGAACCAAATTTATTTTCATCTGCAATTTGAAACAGTCTATTATTTTTATCACTATCTAAGAAACAGCCATCTGAATCAATAAATTTCATTCCATTCCATTGAATAGGATTATGACTTGCAGTTATAACAATACCACCAGCGTATTGCCTTTTTTCAATCATAAATTGTGCAGTGGGTGTTGGTATAATATCACAATTAACAACGGTTCGCCCAATTTCTGATAAAGCATTGCTAATTGCCTCTAACAATTCTGCACCATGAGAACGACTATCTCTAGCAACTAATATTATTCCATCTTTTTGGATGTTTGCAAATGCTTTAGCATGGACAGAAACTGATTGAACATCTAGTCCATTGCCTACAATTCCACGTATTCCTGATATTCCTCGTATAAATTCCATAGGTATAAATTAAAAAAGTCCAGACCGTATAGTCTGGACTTTTTAATAAAAATTCAAAATAACCTCAACTTAATAAAGTGGTCGTTTTTTCTTTTTAGATTTTGCGAGTTTTTTCTCTGCACTTGGTTTCAAATAATGTTGCCGAGATTTACATTCACGCAAGATTCCTGCTTTTTCCCACTTTTTCTTAAAACGTCGTAATGCTTTTTCAAAGGGTTCACCATCTCTAACTTTAACACTAACCATACTAATTACCTCCTTCTGGTTATCCTAAATATGTTCTTAATGTTTTACTTCGTGACCTGTGACGTAACCGACGGATTGCTTTTTCTTTAATCTGTCGAACACGTTCACGAGTCAAACCAAATTCTTCGCCAATTTCATTTAATGTTAATGCATATCCGCGTTGAATACCGAAATACATCTTAATAACATCACGTTCACGTTCTTTTAATGTATCCAATGCTGCACATACTTCTTCTTCAAGAGAATCCATTTGCAATTCTTTATCTGGTGATTCAGTTGTGCCATCAGCAATAACATCTAACAAACAATTTTTATCTTCATCTGAAAATGGAGTATCCAACGAATGATGTCTTCGTGAAATTCGTTGAGCATCATTTACTTCTTTCACTTTCATTCCCAACTGTTTTGAAAGTTCATCAGCACGAGGAGATCTTTCAAACTCTTGCTCAAGTCGTTCAGATGCTTTATTAATTTTACTAATTGTACCTACTCGATTAAGTGGTAACCTTACAATTCTAGAATGTTCAGCCAGTGCTTGTAAAACAGATTGGCGAATCCACCACACAGCATACGAAATAAATTTAAAACCACGGGTTTCATCAAATCTTTCAGCAGCTTTTATGAGACCTAAGTTACCTTCATTAATTAAATCGGTTAATGGAAGTCCTTGACCTTGGTAATCTTTAGCAACTGAAACTACAAAACGTAGATTTGCTTCTGTTAATTCTTTTAATGCTCGTCTGTCCCCTTGTTTTACTCGGATAGCAAGTTCTACTTCCCTATCAGGTGAAAGAGGTTCATATCGGCTTATTTCTTGTAAATATTTGCTAAGTGAACGATTTGCGTCACTTCCTAATTTTTGAATTTTTTTATCAATTTTGGTTTGTTTTTTCTTAGGAGGAACTTTGGGTTTAGCAGATGCATTGCTTTTTGTAGCTTTTCCATCTACTTTAGTTGATGTTTTTTTCTTTGCAGTATCTTTTTTTGCCATAAATTCCTATAATTGGTGGTTAGAATAGCTTAGTAATTTACACAATTAATTCATGTTTTTACAAATATTTTTGTTTATATAGCTCCAAGTAATCTGAAACTTTTAAATCTTCTGCCCTCATATCAGACAACCCCACTAATTCTTCTTCATTAAACAACGGTCTTAAATTGTTTTTAATTTTTTTTCTTCGTTGACTAAAAGCAAGTTTAACAATTTTAGACAAATCATCAATATTTTTAATGATTTTAGCTGAAGGCTGAAACGATAAAACCGAAGATTGCACATCAGGCTTGGGGTGAAATACCGTATTTGAAACATGAAAATCTAAACTTACATTTGATAATATCTGAGACATAACAGATAGTCGCCCATATTTCTTATTCCCCGATGCAGATACAATGCGTTCAGCAACCTCTTTCTGCGTCATAAATACCATCTTCTCCCATTTACCCCAATCTAAAAACTTAAACAATATAGGAGATGTAATATTATACGGTAAGTTCCCTATTATTTTCATAGAATTTGGTAAATTATCTAAATCCATATTTAAAATGTCACTTTGAATAATTTCCATATTATAGGTTTTAGATTGGTTTAAAAAATCCACTAACAAAGGATCAATTTCAACAGCTATTACATGTTTTGCAATTTTTGCTATTTCAAATGTTAATGCTCCTTGCCCTGGTCCAATTTCCAACACTGTATCATCAGGTTGAATATCCAATAATGCAACTATTTTTGCAATAACATTTTTATCTTGAAGAAAATTTTGTCCCCATCGTTTTCTAAATGGATGTTTTGAACTAGGCATTGATTTTAGCAAACAAAGACAGTGCGTTTTCTGTAGTAACTTTTGCTACGTCATTTATGGGTATATTTTTGATTTCTGCTATTTTTTCAGCTATGTACTTTACGTAAGCAGGTTCGTTTGTTTTACCTCTAAATGGCTTGGGAGATAGATAAGGTGCATCAGTTTCAATTAATAATTTTTCTAAAGGAATTTCTCTGACCACTTCTTCCAATTCTTTAACAAATGTTAATATTCCAGTAAAGGAAATGGAAAACCCTGTATTGATTATTTTTTGAGCAAAATCTAAATTACTCGCAAAACAATGAATGACACCATGCGAACTGTGAGTAAATTCAATCCCGCTCAATATATCTTCGTCGGATTCCCGACAGTGTACAACAGCTGGCATATCAAATGATTTAGCAAATTCTAATTGTTCAAGATAAACTCTGTTTTGGATTTTTCTTTCACTATGTTCGTAATAATAATCTAATCCCATTTCACCAACTGCAACAACTTTGGGATGGTCTAAAAAATTTTCTAACTCATTCAAATAACTTTTGGATACTTTGCTAGCTTCATGTGGATGAATTCCAACTGTAGCATATACATTGGGGTATTTTTCTGCAATTTGGATAGAAGTTTCGCTTGAAATCAAATCAGTTCCAACACAAATAATTGAATGTACATTATTATCAGATGCACGGTTAATTACATCATCTAAATTTTCGGATAATGAATCATAGTAAATATGTGAATGTGTATCAATCAACTTCATTTTTTTGTTTGAATTCTTGGAAATGGTGACTTTCCTTCCCCAAGTTTGGTTCCAGGTTTTAATATTCCAAAATTTAATTTTGTTAATGATACATCTGTTGCGCCAATAATAACTAAAATAGTGCGTATCCTCTCGGGCATAACAGGTTGCAATAATTGAGAACCTATTCGAAGTACCTCAAGAGCTACATATAAAGTTGTTGCAGCTAGACTTTCTTGTTCTGTACTTTCCTTCACTAGCTTCCACGGTGCTCTATTTTCTAAATAAGCATTTACTAATCGTATCATAGAAATTGTATTTTCCAATGCATCATGAATCTTTAACTCTTCAATATTTTTATGCACTAATACAGGTGTTGATTTAGCCTTATTGATTAACTCAATATCTAATTCTGAATAAGTACCTGGTTTTGGAACTTCACCAGAAAAATGTTTTTTTATCAACATTGTTACCCGATTTACTAGATTTCCAAAGTCATTTGCTAAATCAGAATTATATCTTTTAACAAAACTATCCATGGAAAAATTAGCATCCATGCCCAATACCATATCTCTCATTAAAAAATAACGTAAGGGGTCAACTCCAAATTCATCAATTAAATCGAGTGGTTTAACAACATTCCCGATTGATTTGGACATTTTAGTGTCTTCCTGAAGCCACCACCCATGAGCGAAAATAGTTTTAGGTAAAGGAACTCCAGATGCTAACAGCATTGTAGGCCAATACACTGCATGAGTAGTTAAAATATCCTTGCCAATCAAATGATAGTTTGCGGGCCAATAATGTCTAAACTGTTTATCATCTTTTCCCCACCCAATAGCTGTAATATAATTTAATAATGCATCGAACCAAACATAGGTTACATAGTCTTTATCAAATGGAATCTCGATTCCCCAGTTTAGTCGTGATTTTGGGCGTGATATACATAAATCATTTAATGGTTTTTTAAGAAACCCTAATATCTCATTTTTACGTGTTGTTGGTTTTATGAATTCTGGATTTGTATTGATATGTTCAATTAGAGCATCTTGATAGTTTGACATTTTAAAGAAATAATTTCGCTCTTTTAATTTCTTTATTCCTCTAAAACTGCCTTCTTCTACTTCCTTTTCAGTTACAAATCTTTCTTCTGAGACTGAATATAAACCTTCATATTCATCCGCATAAATTTCACCTTTTTCCCATAGAGATATTAAAAGTTCTTTCACTCGATTGGTGTGCCTAGGTTCTGTTGTACGGATAAAGTCATCATTTTGAATATGCAACTTTTTCCACAGTTCTTGGAATCGCTTAACATATTCATCAACATGAATTTGGGGTGTAACATGTCTTCTTTCTGATGCTTCTTGAACCTTTTGACCGTGTTCATCTGTACCTGTTAAAAAATGAACATCATCACCTTTTGAACGATGAAATCGCGATAACACATCTGCTAAAATGGTTGTATAAGCATGCCCTATGTGTGGTTCATCATTAACATAATATAGTGGTGTTGTTACATAGAATTTAGTCATATTTCCCTTCGAATAGAGTTTGCAAATTTAGAACTATTTTAACATGAATTTAAATGTAATATATTTGCCAATAACTAAGAAGCCAGCCATTCGTGTAAATCAAATGTTTTAGACTGTATACCATTTAGACTGGTTTGTAATTCAATTAACATTGAGGATATCATAAGTGGTAGATATCCATTTCTTTTTACATGTTCAACCGAATTTTCAAGTATCTGAATACAAGAATGCCAATCAGCATTGGGATAATTTGAAGCAATTTTTTCAATTTGAGTTACATAATGTAGATAAACTAGATTTGATGTTTCTTCTGATGAGGAGAACACAAGCAAATCTCTCATAAAATATTCTGATGTTCTGAAAAAAGCAATAAAATCATCTATATTTTTCCGTTTCAAGTTTCCTAGATAATCTGACAATTTTTGCCAATGTACAGCATCAGTAGAAAAAACAGCATTTATGAACACTTTTAAATTTTCATTTAAATCGTCAGGTGATTTTGCAATAGATTGAGCTATTCTAACATCCCCGTTGGAAATTCTGGATGCAATACTTGAAATTTTACTCTCATAACCATTACTTTCTAGAAATGAAGCAATAAGGTTTGATTTCAAAGGTGGAAAGTACACTTGTTGACATCTAGAACGTATCGTATCTAACATTGTTGAAACATCACTTGTAACTAAAATAAAAATTGTTTTTTCAGGGGGTTCTTCCAATATTTTCAACAAAGCATTTGCTGAAGTATCATTCGGAATGCATAGAAACTCTGCATCAAAAATCAAGAAAACCTGCCATCCTTTATCGGCAATACTCATTGTAATATTTTTTCTAATCTCACGTATTGAGTTTATAAGTATCGTATTGGATTGTGGTAATTTTATTCTTGAATAAGGTTGTTCACCTTTTAATTTCATTTGTTCTTGCAACATTGTAAGTGAATTTGTTGTTAAGCCATTTAATGGTGAAGAATCTTTGTTACTTAATTTTTTATTTCTCGGAAGAGGAACTACAAGTTTTACATTTTCATGTTGAAATGTTCGAATCCTCTTGCACGAACTACACAAACCACATGCGTATTCATTTTGTAGATTCGAGCAATTTAATAATCCTGCAAGTTCAATTGCGATTGCCTCTTTTCCAACCCCGGTTGGACCATGCAATAATAGTGCATGTGGCATTTTATCTTGCGAGAATGCTCGTGAAAATCTTTCCCAAATATTTTTATATTGAATTAAATCAGAATAAATCATTTACTAGTTAACCAAACTTGTGGATTTAATTTTTTCTGATTTCCCCACACTTCAAAATGTAAATACGATACACCTGATCCACTAATTTGGGCTATATTTTTACCAGCTTGCACATATTCATTCTCACGTACAACTATTTCATCTACGTGAGCATAAACAGTACTATAACTTCCTCCATGATCAACAATAATAATGTTTCCATAACCGCGTATAAATGTAATTGTACTTACAACCCCATCTAATACTGAAACTACATTTTTACCTGCGTTACATTCAATATCAATACCTGAATTTTCAGTTTCAGTTTTTAATTCAGGATTACGTTGTAGTCCAAACTTTGAAATAATTTTTCCACTAACAGGCCATGGAAGTTTGCCCTTCATTTTAGCAAAGTTTCCTGATGTTGCTAAATTTTGTATGGCTCTAATACGTGCTAATTCTTCCTCTCTTTTCTTAGAAGCTTCTTTATCAGAAAATAACTTATTTATTAGTGATTCTATTTGAGCCATCATTTCTTTTTTCTGTTTAACTTCTGATTCAAGCTTAGTTTTCTGGTCTTTTATTTTACTAATGTATTTTTTTCGAGTAGTTTTGTCATTTTCTAAATTAGAACTTTCAATTTGTTTTTCATTCTTTATATTAGTTTTGCGAGTTAACTCACTTTCTAATTGATGTTTTTCATCCTGCAATTCATTTATAATTTTACTAATCTCACTTCTAATTTTAGTTTCATAGTCTGTAAGAACTTCTAAATATTTAACCTTATAAATGGCTTCATTCCAATTTTTAGATAGAACAACAGTTTGCAAGGGCGAAGGTCTTCCTGCTTTATAAATATGAGTCATTCGTTTAGTGAGTTGATTCCTTAGTTCATCCAAATACTTTTCTTTTTCATTTATGTTATTTTCTGTATGGAATATTTTTTCAGATATGTATCTTTCTTCGCGATTTAGAGAGCGTATAAGCTTTTCGGTTAACGATATTTTATTCTCTATGTCAATCAATATCTCAGTTGCTGAAATTGCTTCTTTGGTCTTGGAAATAATTTGTTTTTCCATCGAGTTTATTTCATTCCGAATTTGTTTTAACTCTTTGTTTTGCTTGTCGATATCTTTTTGAATTTCAGTGGAAGATTTTTGTGAATTCACAAAAGAAAATACTAAAAATAAAAGAAGTATAAAACGAATTGTTTGGGTCATAACCTATTTTAAATACTTTTGATAAATAGATTTATTTTCTTCATCAAAATTAATTAAAAAATGAAAAATTTCTTTTCTGTTTATAAAGGAAACTAACTCACAAACTTCTGAAGTATATGCTTTTAAAAAATATATCGTAAATCTATCTTGACCATAATCGTTATCAATATCTTGTAAACTGATGTAAAACTCATCGATTGATGCTTGAAAATTTTCCATATTCATATTTTCAGAAGTGTAATTGTCCAAAGCAGTAAAGTAATGATATTTAACGCTTCGTAGATGTTGATTTCTGCGAATTTTTCTTACTTTTTTCCAACGGTCATCCCAACTTCGTGAATATGTAGAACTTTTGCCTTCAGAAGCGATTTCTTCTGCTAATGAAAAGTACTGTTCACCACCTAAATAATCATATGTATCTAATTCATTTGCAATGAATATATAAGCATAATAATCCAAAAAAGATGCTATGGGATCAAATGTTATTGAATAAAACATCGATTGCCCATTTGAAAATGGGAATTCAACCCCTTTTGTAAAATAATTTAAATCTAAACTGTTAGTAATTAATACTTGGGCATTTACAATATGGTTATTACTATTATCTTCAATGGATTCAAAAACAAAATGTATATTTATGTTGATACCTAAATCTTCTGCACCTGGTGCAAATGGACTTGTCAAAATGTAGTTCTGTACTTCATCAGCAAATGTATTAATAATATACTTATCATTTTCTCGAATTTGCTTCAAATCTAATTGAACAGATACGTTCTCAAATTGAGCAAATAAAACAGATGAAAATACTAATAAGAATACTATGAATAACCGATGAATCATATTCGAAATTTAATCTTCATTATACTCTAACAAAAAACCTTATTTTATGTTTCCAAAAGATTGATATAATAAAAAAGGGAGATGGTCATCTCCCTTTTTTACTATCAAGTACATAAAACATCTACTTCATTAAAATAGCTTTAGTAGTTTCAACTCGGTTACCAGATAAGAGTCGAATATAATATACTCCGGATGGTAATTCAGATGCATTCCATGTATATGAATGGGTTCCAATGGATTGGAAACCATCATAAATAACAGACATCTCTTGTCCCATTACATTATATGCTGATAATCGTACATATCCATCAGATGGAAGTGTAAATTCTATCTCTGTTGATGGATTAAATGGATTTGGATACACACTTGATAGTGTAAATGTATCAGGTCCATTTTGATATATACCATCTTCATCAGCAAGTGTAAGTGTAAATGCGTCACCATTTTGTGAACCCACGGTAACCATTATATCTTCACTATTTAAGTATCCTGCGCCTTTTATTGTAAACTCAACTGTATGGCTATCAAATGCTTGATTAAACAAAGAATATGCTAGCATGTGAGTAATACCATTAATAGATGAAGATTCAACAGTAATATGTGAGTTATCTTTTAAATCAAATGTATTTGCATAATCACCTAATAGTGCAAATTCAATACCTGCTATATTAGAGTTTGATTCAATGGAAACAACTAGGTCATCACCTGCTTGGTGGAATATAACATCTGCATTTAAATCTGTTAATTCTGCAACACGTGACATACCAACAATTTGGTTAATAATTTGTATCACATCTAAAATATTAACCATTCCATTTCCATCATAGTCTGCATCACCCTTTTCACAATCATTAAAATCAGGTGAATTTGAACCGCCAGTCAAAATCATATTAACAACACTCACAATATCTAAAATATTTAGAATAGTATCATCATTTAAGTCACCATTCATGTTGTGGCAATCATCACATACATCTCCAATACCATCCAAATCATCATCTTCTTGACCGGGATTATAATCCTGAGGACAATTATCTTCATCAGCATTCAAACCATCTTGGTCACTATCAACATTTCCACAGAGCCCTTCTGCTTCACATTCATCAACAAGTTGTTGAATGAAATTGTCAGTATTTCCACCAGAGCAGCCATTAATATTATAGCACTCATTGGTATTTGAATTACTTGTATATGTCCAAGGCTTAACTCTCACTCGCATATTGTGGTCAATTACAGCATAAGTTGGATATGCATTCCAAGAGTCATGTACCCAGTTAAAAAACGTACCTGGATCATCATCTAAAATAAGTGGTGAACCAACTTGACCTGCATCCCCCCATTGTTGACAAGTATATGGTTGACCAATATCTGCTAGAGCTACAAAAAATTGTACATTTTCATTATCTTGCCAGTGTTCTACATGTGAGTCCATCGAACTGATGTCCTGATAGCAAGGGCCTCACCATGTAGCTGCCATATCAATAAATATGATATGGTAATTACCACCATTTGTTGCTCCATTTAAATCTGCTAAATGAAATACATCACTTTCATATTCACCATAGCAAACATCAAACTCAGTATTTTGATGGTTTTGACTTATGATTTCGCCCACATCATAGGTTTGAGCTGAAAGCCCACAAACTAATAATAATATTAAAAATAGTCTATTCATTTTGTGCTCCTTTTTAAAGGGATAATACCCTTTATTTCATTAAAATAGCTTTAGTAGTTTCAACTCGGTTACCAGATAAGAGTCGAATATAATATACTCCGGATGGTAATTCAGATGCATTCCATGTATATGAATGGGTTCCAATGGATTGGAAACCATCATAAATAACAGACATCTCTTGTCCCATTACATTATATGCTGATAATCGTACATATCCATCAGATGGAAGTGTAAATTCTATCTCTGTTGATGGATTAAATGGATTTGGATACACACTTGATAGTGTAAATGTATCAGGTCCATTTTGATATATACCATCTTCATCAGCAAGTGTAAGTGTAAATGCGTCACCATTTTGTGAACCCACGGTAACCATTATATCTTCACTATTTAAGTATCCTGCGCCTTTTATTGTAAACTCAACTGTATGGCTATCAAATGCTTGATTAAACAAAGAATATGCTAGCATGTGAGTAATACCATTAATAGATGAAGATTCAACAGTAATATGTGAGTTATCTTTTAAATCAAATGTATTTGCATAATCACCTAATAGTGCAAATTCAATACCTGCTATATTAGAGTTTGATTCAATGGAAACAACTAGGTCATCACCTGCTTGGTGGAATATAACATCTGCATTTAAATCTGTTAATTCTGCAACACGTGACATACCAACAATTTGGTTAATAATTTGTATCACATCTAAAATATTAACAATACTATTATTGTCCATATCTGCATCTTCTTTTTGACAATCATTAAAATCAGGTGAATTTGCACCACCTGATAAAATCATATTTACTACACTTACAATATCTAAAATATTTAGAATAGTATCATCATTCAAGTCACCATTTAAATTATGACAATCATCGCAAACATCCCCTAACCCATCTTCATCAAGGTCAGCTTGATCTGTATTTGCATCATTGGGACAATTATCAACATCATTTTCAATTCCATCACTATCCATATCTACGTTATTGCATAAACCTGCTTCGTCACAGTCATCAATCATTTCTTGAATTTTTAGGTTTGCTATGTAAGTACCAATATTATTTGTTTTATAATGTACAGTCATCGTATGGTCAATAAATGCATTGCTAGGAAACGCAGATTGTGATTCAAACCAATTAAAAATTGTGTAGCCACTTCCATCATCAAGAATGATTGGAATGCCAACTGTGCCAGCATTACCCCATTGTGTACACGAATATGGCTGACCAATGTCATCTAATACTGTTACCATAGCCACATTTTCATCATCTTCCCACTGTGCAGTAATATTATCAATTATTGGTATTGCATCCCAACATGGTTCACACCAACTCGCAGATAATTCTACCCAAGTCACTTTGTAGTTCCCACCGTTTAGTTCTCCATTAAAATCTGCAAATGATGCTTCATCACCGCCTTCATAATTTCCATAACAAACATCAAAACTTAAATTTTGATGACTTTCTGACATCGTATCACCCACATTATATGTGGATGCACATATCATTGTAATCATAATCATACTTGTTAAAATAGTTTTCATTCCTCGCTCCGTTTTAAGTTATTTGCATTATAGTGAAGTAAAGTCTTCTAATTCGAAAACGAATTTACAACATTTCATCTTCACTAAGTTATTTCAATTTGTAACAATTTAAAAAATACTTCTATAAGTTAATTTAAATCCATCTTCAAACCCTGGTTGGTCTGCACATACCCCATTGGCACATACTCTCCCACCCTTTTGTGAACCATAGAAGATGGAGAATTGTGCTTCACTTGATAAATTAAATGTGATATCATAACCTGTCCAGCTATTCGTTTTATCAGAATAAACCACATCGCCTAAAGATTTTTCATGATTTTCAATATCATTAAAAATAATAAAAGATATGTTTG
>CAZCRK010000026.1:0-19594 GCA_964501035.1 uncultured bacterium | reverse complement strand
ATATCTTGGTATTTATTCAGTTATTTTAACATTTTACTGTATATTGCTTCTACAGTATATTCTGCACCGTGATTCCACATGAAATAATACCAATATTTAGCCAATTATGGTGGCAAAGTAATATATTTACTATACTTGCGATTGTTTTGTTGATAATGACTGGAAAACGATTATCAGAAACAGATAATTTAAAGTTTAGCAAAATTATTGGAATAGTATTGTTAACTCGAGTTTTAGTGTATCATTCGTATATGATGATAACTGGAGTATGGACGTTAGAATCGAGCTTACCACTACAAATGTGTGGTATAACATCTATTCTAGCAGGTATTGTATTAATTTGGCGAAATCAATTTGCTTATGAAATTTTGTTTTATTGGGGTATTACAGGTGCTTTCCATTCCTTTTTATCGCCTGAGTTTACAACTGGGATAAATGGATATTTATTCTTTGATTATTACTTGTCTCATGGCGGAATTATGTTTTCTGCCCTTTATTTAACTATTATTGCTGGGATGAGGCCTAGAAAATGGTCATGGTTTAAAATTTTCCTGTTTACTCAATTAGTATTACCTACCATTGGAAGTGTAAACTACTTACTTGATGCAAACTATATGTATCTTTCAGAAGCACCAATTGCAAACAATCCCTTTATTTTTACTCGCGAGTGGCCATGGTATATTCTAGGTTTAGAATTTGCAGCAATTCTTCATTATATTTTTATTTATATCCCTGTAGGAATAGAATATAAAAGAAAACAAACTGTTGTCCAGTTAACAAATGCATAAATTGTTAAAGTCGAGTAATCTATAATGCCTGTATTTTCCATAAATGGAATATCACATATTATTGTTTCCTTAGTAAGCATTGCTCTTGTACTCATTGTTCCTAGACTTGGAAAAAAATACCCAGAGAAAGCTCTACTAATCGGCAAAACTATTGCAGTTATTCTTATAGTTTCAGAGATTATTCGTCGATTAAACTTTTATTGGATAGGAATTTTTGATGTAACTCGGCATTTACCATTACATTTATGTCCAATATCAGTACCTTTTGTATCATATATGTTATGGACGAAATCAAAGAAAATCTTTGAGATAACATACTTTTGGGTACTCATTGGAACTCTACAAGGAATCATTACACCAGACTTAACAATTGATTTTCCACAGTATGAATATTTTGGATATTTTATTGAGCATTCAGGACTTGTTTTAGCCGTTATATATGCTGCAGTAGTTTATAACTTCAGATTAACCCCAAAGTCTATTTTTGTATCTTTATTTTGGTTAAATGTAGTGTTTGTAAGTTTACTTCCAATTAATGTTTTTTTAGATTCTAATTATATGTGGATGATGGGAAAACCTCCAATAAATTCACTGTTTGATATAATGGGTCCTTGGCCATGGTACATAATAACGTGTGAGTTTATTGCAATTGGCTTTGGTTATTTCTTTCTTATTCCAATCCGTCAAAAGTAAAGAGTACTGATTTAATGCGACCTAAACGTCGTAAATTATAGTATGTCTGATAAACTTCGTATTCATATTCATATTACTGGTGCTGTACAAGGAGTTGGTTTTAGACCTTTCATTTATAATTTATCAAACTCTCTTGGGATTACAGGAAATGTAAGTAATACATCACAGGGTGTATTTATTGAAGCGCAGCAAACTAAAGTTGTTCTAGAACAATTTCTTAAGAAAATACAAATTGATGCTCCAATTGTTTCTAGAATTGATAATATTTCTAAAAAACAAATATCTTTAAACCAAAATGAAAAGGGGTTTACAATTGTAAAAAGTGTTGGGAAAGGGAGTAAAACCGTAACAGTTCTTCCGGATTTAGCAACATGTCCTGATTGCCTTAATGATATATTGAATCCAAACGATAGACGGTTTGCATATCCTTTTACAAATTGCACAAATTGTGGTCCTCGTTTTTCAATTATAAACGAGATACCATATGATAGAAAAAATACAGAAATGCATGTTTTTAACATGTGTAATAAGTGTCAATCTGAGTATGATGATCCCTCAGATAGGCGTTTTCACGCTCAACCCAATGCGTGCTCAAAATGTGGACCCAAAATCGAAGGTTCTTCAATAAAAGAAGTACAAAAAGATTTGTTATCCGGAAAAATAATTGCATTAAAAGGAGTAGGTGGGTATCAGTTATTGTGTGATGCGACTTCTGACAAAGTTGTTCAAACTTTACGTGAAAGAAAACATAGAGAAGAAAAACCCTTTGCGATCATGGTTGATTCTATTGAAGCCGTTAGGAAAATTTGTGAAATATCAGAACAGGAAATAGAAACACTCACTTCGTATTCGGCACCCATTGTTTTATTGAAAAAACGAGATAAATCAACCATAAATCTATCAAAGCTAATAGCCCAAAATAATACTCATATTGGAGTTATGCTTCCTTATACTCCTTTGCATCATTTATTATTTTCTCCAATGTATGTAAACAAACCTTTACAAATATTGATATGTACTTCCGGGAATTATCATGATGAGCCCATTTCCATTACGAATAAAAATGCTAATCATAAATTAAATCAAATTGCAGACGCTTTTCTGCACCATAATCGTTCTATTTCACGTCAGGTTGATGATTCTGTAGTTCAGAGTACAAAATATGGGAATCAATTTCTGAGAATTGCGCGTGGTTATGCACCTTATTCAATTCAAAAAAACCATAAATCACCTGCTATTCTTAGTGTTGGTGCACATCTGAAAAATACAATTTCAATTTCAATTTCAGACAAAATAGTTATGAGTCAACATATCGGGGATTTATCTAATTCAGAGGCGTATCAAGCATTTTTAAAGATAGTAGAAGATTTGCCAAAATTATATGATATACATCCTGAAATTGTTGCTTGTGACCTTCACCCAGATTATTTATCAACTAAATTTGCAATGTCTTTGGATTTACCAATAGTAAAAGTTCAGCATCATCATGCGCATATTGGGTCAGTTATGGCTGAGCATAAAATAACTGAACCTACTCTCGGTATTTCCTGGGATGGTACAGGAATTGGCTCAGATAATACTATTTGGGGAGGTGAATTTTTAATTTGCGAAAATGATACATTTGAAAGATGGGGTCATTTGCAACAATTTCCATTACCTGGAGGAGACTTTGCTTCTAAAGAACCTAGAAGAAGTGCAATTGGTTTGCTTTCCAACATGAAACTAGATTTTCAATTTGATTCGGATTGGTCCTCTCAAGAGATTGATCTTATTCAAAATATGGTGAAACACCAAATTAATAGTCCAATAACATCAAGTATGGGGCGGTTATTCGACGGCATTGCATCATTGATTGGCCTTAGTCAGATAAATACTTTTGAAGGTCAATCAGCAATGCAGTTACAATATATTGTGGATCAAAGTGAAACAGGATTTTATATGTTAAATTGGAAAAATAATGTTTTAGAAACAGATGATTTGATTATGCAAATTATTCAGGATAAAAAAAATAATATTAGCAATCAAATCGTTTCAGCAAAATTTCATAATGGATTGGTGAAATCAATCGTTGAAATTGCAAACAAATCTGATTTGAATCACGTTGCATTGAGTGGGGGAGTATTTCAAAATAGATTGTTGTTTGAGCGTTCTGTTTCAGCCTTAAAATCTGCAGGATTTAATGTAATATTTAACAGAATATCAACTCCAAATGATGGAGGGATTTCTTTGGGACAAGCATATCTAGCATCTCTAAAACATCAACAATAGAATTCTTTAAATAAAACCCTTCGATAAACGAAGGGTTTTAATGTGGGCCCTCAGGGACTTCCCGCCAGCCCTCCCGCTGGTCGGGAGCGGGCTGGGAACCCCTAGCTATTTTGAGTTAAGTTTCTTCATCCAAACTTTTTTGCCAAAGCCAGTTTTATAATATTTTTCTCGTAATCTGGCTTAACTTCTATTTGGGAATTTCTCAATGAGTATAATCTTAAATGGTCTTCTGGATTTAGTAGATTTGACTTGACCTGAATTGTGCGATTTTAATCTGGATTGTGGATTAGATGACATCCCCACATAATGCCAATCTGCTACTTTAGATTTTAGTATATAGACGAAATAGGACATTTGATTAGTTATGGAATGACCTGCTGAATTTTACTTCAACAGGTCGCTTCCTTTTTTTTGTGGGCCCTCAGGGACTTGAACCCCGGACCAATGGATTATGAGTCCACTGCTCTAACCAACTGAGCTAAGAGCCCAAACAGGGCAAAAATTTACAGGATTGAACCTATTCAAACCAAAATCATTGTGCAAATTTTGATGATAATTCTACAGAATATCCTGGAAGTGTTTTAATCACCCCATCGAAATTATTTTTTGAATCAGAAACAATAGAACTTGGTTCTGTATATTCTAACCTCCAATGTGCAATTATATTGTCTTCTATATCATTGTTTTCATTTTGAAATAGTTTGTTCGGATTTTCAGCATGAAATTCCAATATCTCACTATCTAAGTTAGTATCCCAAAAACGAATTTCATCGATTATCCCAATCCAAAAATTTGACATGGTTAAGTAGGGAACTGCTCCAATATACAGGGTTGAACCTACGTCCCAAAAGTCAATTTCTGTTTGAAAATCAAGCCCATTAATATGGATGTTCATAAAAGTATCATATTTAGAAATTGCAATAAAATTAAATGTTTCTGTATTTACAGTATCTAAACTATTAATAGTTGTATTTGTTAGATTATTGTTTAACTCAATCATTACTTGTGATTTAATATTTGGATGGCGATACAATGCAAATTGAATTGAATCTTGATTTCCAATAGAAATAAGTGCTGGGGATTCAGATGAATTTACTTGACCTCCAGTGGTCCAAAATTCTATTGTGAAATTATTTTGTAAATCTAACCCCTCAAATTCTATCCATGCACCGCCATTAAATGACAGAGAATGATATGTTGAATCATGTAACAATAAATCAGTACAAGAAAACAGTAGAAACGATAAGGGATATATAAAATATTTCATCATGGGTGAGAGCGTCCACTTACTATTTCACTAATGGTAGAATATCCAAAAATATTGGTAATTTTCATTTGATAATAATAATCAACCCCACCAACTAAATTATTAACATCGTAATAAAAATCAATAGATGGATCTGAGAAAACTCCAAGTTGTTTTCCATTTTCTACTGGGGAACTATAGTTAGAACTTCTCCATAACTCCATTTCATAAAAATCTTCATCCAAATAAGGGTCCCATTCTAATTCAATTCTGTGATACAAGTCATCGGTTAAATTTGTAAAACTAAAAGTAGAGTTTTGAATTGGAGATTCAATATTTGGAATTTTACTATATCTAAAAGCACCATATTTTTCAACCGTTTTAATAATGTAATAATATGCTGAATCAGAAAAATGTAAAGAAGTGTCAATAAAAGATGTGTAAAGTTTATCAAATACAGTCAATGAGTCCCATTGAGAATTCAATTCACCATTTTCAAAACTTATGTCTGGGTCATCCTCTTCAAAAATTGAAACTTTATAGAGGATATTTTTGTTTACATCTTCGCTATTATCCCAACTCAGTTCATATTGTTTGTAACCATTTGAAGTAAAAAATGGTGACACATTGAAATTTTTTGCAGGTTCCAAAGGCCTTGTAAATACTGTAATACTATCTGTTAAAGTTTCAGAATCTAATTCAATAGTTAATACAACTTTGTCAAACCATCCTGGACTCAATCCCTCAAAAGAATATTGATTAATAGAACCTACATCAATTATTGAATCTGTTATTGAAAGTGTAATTGATGTATTTTCAAAAGAATTCCAAAGTAAATCAACAGAAGTTAAAACTATTCCAGAGTTATTACTTGTGAATCCTACGATGCTGCTTTGGATATCATTTTGGTCATTAGTAATTAGCAAATCACTATCAGAGCAACTAATGCAGAACAGAGCAAGAAATATGGAAAACCATTTATGAATCACTATACTTCCTCTTAAGGGCAAGTTTTTGATTTTGGAGATTATTTAACTCAGAAACAATTTTCATATCTACATTAGTTGTTTTTTTAAGTTGCTCTCTTATGTGATTCATATTGTTTTGAATCCATGAAGATTCTAATCGAATTAGACATTCTTTAACCATAGATATTGTGGGATCCATTTTATTTAAATCAAATGTTAGGTGTATTAATTTTCTTCTGTCATTTTCTTCATTTAATTCATTCAAGATAATACTTTCCTGTGGGCATGACTCACTATTTAAATGTATGTAAATTTTTGAAAATAACGTTTTATGTGTATGTGATTGAATCCAATCAGTATTCATGTTATCAAAAATTAACAATCGAAGTTTTTGATTTTTGCTAAAGCATAAACGTATTAAATCATCCTCTAATCTAGTTTGTGAAGTAGATTTTATTTGAGAATTTACTTTTGGTGGTTTTTGTTGAGATTGTTCTTTTGTTTTACTCTGAGCTCTCATATTTTTTTGATAATTTCTTTTATCCAAAATCACCCTTAGTGATTGAAAAATACTCTCTTCGCTAACATTTGATATTTGAGCTAACTCTCTAGCATATAACTCTCTGGTAATTGGATCATTAATTTGGGAAATTCCATCAAGTGAATCATTTAAAAACTGATTTAAACCAGCTGTAGAGTTTACGTCACCATTAAAATTATTATAATGAAATTTTATAAGGGGTGTAGCTTTCTTAACTGCAGTTTGAAATGGAACAGGTCCTTCATTTTTCACCCAATCATCTGGATCTAAATGTTCAGGAATGGTAACTATTTTAGGTGATAGTCCTTTTAAAAGCATAACATATCCTGCACGGATTGCTGCAGAAACACCCGCGGAATCCCCATCATAGGCAATGACAACCTCATCACAATATCTTTTCAGTATAGTAGCATGTTGTTCAGTAAAAGACGTTCCAGATACTGCAACAATATTTTGAATCCCTGCTTGATAAAGTTGTAAAAAATCTAAATAACCTTCAACAATTATTGCATGCTTGGACTCTTGTATTGCTTTTCGTGTATTAAATAATCCATACAGTATTTGACTTTTATTGTAGATTGGTGTTTCGGGTGAGTTTACATATTTTGCTGGGTCATCCTTTTTGAAAACTCGTCCAGCAAAAGCAATCACTTTACCTTGAGCGTTCGTAATGCTAAACATGATTCGTCCGCGGAATCTATCCATAAATCCTTTTTCTGATTCATAAAACAAACCCGAATTTTTCATGGCTTCTGACGAAAAGTTATGTTTACGAATTCCATTTAGAACTTTATCATAAGAATCTAAACTATAACCAATTTGAAATGCTTGAATTGTTTCCTTAGTCAATCCTCGTTCTTGAAGATGATGTAAAATTGGATCACCTTTAGTCGTATCTAAATTCTTAGCATAATGTTGTGCGGTAATTTTATGTATTTCTAGTAACTGAGTTTTTAGATCACGTGAAACTCCAGAGCTTTCGTTTAAGTTTAGTTCGATATTATATTTATCAGCTAAAAATTTTACTGCATCAACAAATTCTAACTGTTCATATTCCATGACAAAATTAAATGCATTGCCTCCATGATCACATACAAAACATTTATAAATTTGTCTTGCAGGACTTACAGAAAGTGAAGGCTTTGTGTCATCATGAAACGGACAGATTCCTTTATAATCTTTACCTTTCTTTTTTAGTTCAATAAATGAACCTACAACATCAACAATATCTGCTGCGCTTCTAATATGTTCAATAGTTTGTTCGGAAATTCTAGCCATGATTAGGTGAATAAAATACGACTTTCATTGAATAATTAAATATGATAATAAAATATGTCATGAAAGTTCTACAACTGTTATTCCAGCTCCACCATGTTCCGGTTTTGCAAAATAGTATTTATTTACGAAAGATTGGGATTTTAAATATGTTTGAATTGCTTCCATGAGTGCACCTGTGCCTTTACCATGTAAAATTTGCACCATTTGCATACCAGACATTAAAGCCTTATCTAAAAATTGTTCAACTTCAATTAATGCATTATCAACACGGAACCCACGTAAATCAATTTGCATACTTTCTGGACGAGAATATACCAGTTCTCCTGTGAATTTACTTTCTTCTTTTGTTGATTTATCAGCAATTGTGAGTTCGTTTAATTTTAACTTAAACTTCACACCATTAATTTCAACGGTAACTTTTTGTTTCTTATCGGGAGGATAAATAATTACTCCTTCAGAATCTAAGTGTGGAATAAAAACTTTAACCCCATGATTGGCTTCTTGAATGTTTAATGGAGCAAATGTATTTGTTTGCACTGGTTTAGATTCAATTTCCAGATTTTTTAAAGTTTTCTCAATAGTAGAATGTGCGTTACGGATGCTTTCAGTATCTGCATTTTTTGATTTAATATTGGAAACAAGTGTTTCAATTTGTTTCCGTGCTTCGTGTACTAATTTTTGTGCTTCTTTTGCTGCATCAATTTTAGCATGTTTATGCTCTTTTTTCACTTGTACTTGTAATCTGTTTATATGATCTTCTTTTAAATTGATTGATGTTTCACGATCTTTAATTTGACCTTTTAGCAATATTACTTCATTTCGTTCAGTCTCTAATTGATTCAATATAGTTTCAAGTTTTACAGAATTATCACCAATTAATTCTTTTGCTCGGTCAATAATATTTCCATCCAAACCCATTCGTTGTGAAATTTCAATTGCATAACTTGAACCCGGGGTACCCATATTCAACTCATAAGAAGGAGCCAACTTTTTAGAATTAAACACCATTCCTCCATTTACAACACCTTTTTGATCATGTGCCCAAATTTTTAAAGCACCTAAATGAGTGGTTGCAAAAACAAAAGATTTTTTAATAAGGAGTGTCTCTAAAATTGCTTGAGAAATAGCAGCACCTGCATCTGGCTCCGTACCTGTACCAAGTTCATCGAGTAACACAAGTGTTTTAGAGTTTGCATCTTTCAGAATATTTGCCAAGTTATAAATATGTGCAGAAAAGGTAGAGAGGTCATCTTCAATTGATTGACGGTCACCAATATCAGCTACTATAGCATTAAAAATGGGTAAGCTTACTTTTTTAGCAGGGACAAACAAACCACATTGAGCCATTAATACAAAAAGTCCAATAGTTTTTAAAACAACTGTTTTCCCGCCTGCATTGGGTCCAGAAATTAACAGAACAGTATCTTTAGATAAATTTAAGTTTAGTGGAATTACCTTTTTCTCAGCTAAAGTGAATAATGGATTTTTTCCCTGTTCAATGTGAACGATATTTTGATTTGTTAAATTTGGTTTACTTGCTTTTAAAATATTTGCTTGTAACGCAATAGTTCGATGAATATCAAAGTTTAAAATTACAAAATAATTGCTTTGAATATCACTTGAATATGGTTTAAAAAATGCTGTTAATTCTCGTAAAATTCGTTTTTGTTCTTCAATGATTGCAAATTGGGTTTCAGAAATTTCATTATTGAGTTCAATTATTTCCAAAGGTTCAATAAATGCTGTTTGTCCCGTAGCAGATTGACCTTGGATAATTCCATTTATTTTTCGTTTATGAGTTGATTGAACAGGAATTACACTTCTTCCATTTTGAAATGCAATTTTATCACCCTGCAACCATCCACTATCTTTTGCTTTGGAAAAAATTTCATTCATCCGTGAATGAATTCTAGATTGAGCTTTTTGTAACGATTTATGCAATTGTTTTAACTGAGAACTTGCATCATCACGCAAAGTAAATGAGTCATCAAAAATGTCTTTTATTTTCGATTTACCTTCAGGAATTACTTGTATTTGCTTTACTATTTCTGACCACAAAGGAAAATCAGATTGTTTGCAAAACGCTTTTAATGTATTACCAAATTCTAGTACTTGATACAATTCATTAAATTGGTTTTCATTTAATTGTGAACCAGATATTGATAAAGATTCAATCCATGTATTTATATTGGGTATTATTTGCGAAGGTGGACTGTCTTTGCGAATAAAAGATGATAATAATTCTTCAGTTTGGTCTTGGCTTTGTTTGAGATTCTGTTGATTTAAAATAGGAGAAAGATTGGAAAAATAGTCCTTATTTTCAATACAATGACAGTGCTCAGTTAACCAATTTTGAATAACATCGAATCCAAGGTCAGAAATTAATTTAGAATCAATGTTCATGTATTAACTTAGGGTGTATCTTGTCCTAATATTTCTTGAATATTAGATTCATCACCAATTGTGTTTAGTGTTTTTTGTAACGAGTTAACTTGATTTGACAATGCCAAACCAGAAATTACAGTTTCTTTTACATTATTGCATATTTGGTACATAATGGATTCATTTTCAAGTCGATTTTTCATACTATTTTCATCACCCATTTCAACGGGGATAGCCTGGATGATAAAAATCATTAAACTAACAATAAGAAATCCTTTTATAATGCCTAATAAAAATCCCAGTAATCTATTCAACCAACCAAGAAGAATAAGCTCAAAGAACTTCTGAATAATCTGGGCGATAAGCGATATTATAATAACTACAATTGTAAATACAATCATATAGGATGCAGTCACTAATAGAGATTCATTGGAAATATAGGGTGCTAGATAAGGTTGTATTTCACCGTTAAATTTGGATGCACAAATAAACCCACCAATTAGACTGATGATTCGAGCAATTTCATGAATAAACCCGTGACGTAATCCATTAAATGCAAAAAAAGCTAAAATAAGAGCTATTATAATATCTGGAGGGGTAAAACTCATGATAACAGATTCCTTACAACTATTTGAACAATTTTTCCATCCGCTTTACCTGCTAAAGTTTTCATGGAAACTCCCATAACTTTACCCATATCTTTCATTGATTGTGCACCGACATCAGAAACAATTTGTTTTACAATTTCAGTCACTTCTGCTTCAGACAATAATGTTGGTAAAAATTCCTCAGCAATAGATAGTTCAAACGATTCTTTTTCAGCTAAATCATCACGACCTCCTTGCTTATATTGTTCAACAGAATCACGTAGTTGCTTGGCTGCTGATTGTAAAATTTTCAACGATTCTTCTTCGGTTAATGCTTCACCTTTGTCAATTTGCTTTGCTTTTAACTTGCCAATCAAATTACGCAGGCCCATTAATCTAGGTTTATCGCCTGCTTTCATTGCAGACTTCATTTTGTCTTGTAATTGTTCTAGCACATATTCTCCAATAAAATTGCAATTAACAATTTACAGAATATTTCGTATTTTTCCATAGATGAGATTTTAAATATATTTTAGAAATTTTCATTTTCAATTCTTGTTTGCTGATTAACAACCCCCTTAAATTATCGACCTTATGAAGCATCGAATAAAGACGATTTTATCGGAAGCATATTTAAAATAGTTGTAAATAACTTGAAATGCACCTTTTTAGGTGCATTTCTCATATAAAGAGAGAATTAGATGAAAGAAACTTTGAATCAATTGATTAAATTACAAGAAGTAGATACACGGTTGTTAGAAATTGAAGAGTTAAAGGGAGATCTTCCTTTTTTAGTGAAAAAACAAGCTGCTGAAATTTCTAATCTAAATACAAAAGTGGAAAATGATACAACCCGTGTTCAAGAAATTGATTCTGAAGTTCGTAAAATCACTGGCGAGACTGAAGATTATACTGCAAAACTTAAAAAATATAAAGACCAGTTATATTTAGTTACTTCAAATAAAGAATATGATGCTTTGAATAAAGAAATAGATCATATGAAACATGAAGTAGAATCTTCAGAAGATAAATTATTAGGGTTTGAAGAAGAAAAATTATCTTTAGAAAGTGCAATTAAGATTAGTGACGGACAAATTAAATCCATTTCTGAGTTATTGGATAAAAATCAGAAAGAGTTGAATACAGCTTTAAAAGAAACTGAAGCAGAACAAGCCAAACTGGAAAAAGAACGTAAAAAGATTTGCAAAGATATAAACCCAAATTATTTGCGTAAATATGATATTACACGTGAGGCTTGGGATGGTAAAGGATTGATTTCAATAAATAGAAATGCTTGTGGAAGTTGTTTTAGTACACTACCACCACAGACTGTGATTGAAGTTAGAGCAAATGATAATTTACATTCATGCCCATCGTGTGGAATTTTATTATTTTGGGATGGTGCAGAAGATTAATTTTTGACATTGAGATTAATCGGATAGTCGCTCCATATGGAGAGGAAAGTCCGAACTCCGCAGGATAGAGTGCCTCTTAACGAGAGGAATCCTTTTTAGGATATGGCAAGTGCAACAGAAAGTAAACATCTATTTATAGATAAAGGTGAAATGGTGGTGTAAGAGACCACCGGATTTTATAGCAATATAGAATGCCAGGTAAACCCCACTCGGAGCAAAATCAAGTAACCGGTGTTATCCGCACTTACGGTGGGTGGATTGCAAGAACTTATTTGTGAAAATAAGTCTAGATGAATGGCTATCGCTTAGCTTTGCTAAGTACAGAATTCGGCTTATAGATTAATCTCAATAAATTTCAATGAAGTCCTTCAAATAAAAATGCTAGAACCAGTTTGGAAAATTAAAACGGTTGATGAGAGTCTGGTTAAACAGGTATCAGAAGAATATTCTGTGCCCGAATCAATTGCAAAAATCATGGTCCAACGGAATTTAGTTTCACGAGATATCACACGCTCATTTTTCAAACCCACAATAGAAAACCTCCATAATCCATTTCTCATGAAAGATATGGAGAAAGCAGTTGACCGAATCCTTCAACAAGTCAAGAAAAAGGGTAAGATTTTAATAATGGGAGACTATGATGTTGATGGAACCACAGCAACATCGATTTTAGTATTATTCTTCCGATCCATTGATATAGATGCTCAATTTTATATTCCAAGTCGAGAAAATGAAGGATATGGTGTTTCTTTATTAGGCATTGATTATGCAGAAATGATTGGGGCAGACTTGGTAATTACGTGTGATTGTGGAATTACGGCTGTAAAGCAAGTAGCATATGCAACAGAGAAGAATATTGATGTAATAATCACAGATCACCATAAACAAGATGAAGTTTTACCTGATGCAGTTGCAATTCTAGATCCGCATCAACATGAATGTGAATACCCATTTAAAGGGTTATGTGGTGCTTCAGTAGCATTAAAATTAGCTATGGCTGTTTGTGAAAAAGGTGAATACGATTTAGACCTTGCATGGAAGCATTGTGACCTAGCCTCAATTGGTATTGCAGCTGATTTAGTACCCATTGTTGATGAGAATAGGATTATTGTTCAACATGGCATAGAACTGATTGAAGCAGGCGGAAAAGCAGGTATAGATGCATTGATGCGAACATCTGGTTTGCGTGATAAACCCGTAACAGCTGGGCGATTAGTGTTCTGGTTTGCTCCCAAAATAAATGCTGCAGGGCGATTGGGTGATGCAGGAAGAGCAGTTAAATTGTTGATTAGTCATAACCCAATGTTTTCAATGAAAATTGCAGAAGAATTAGAACAAGAAAATGTAAAACGACAAAGCATTACCCAATCAATTACCATTGAAGCTGAACATTTAGTCCAAAATGAATGTGATATTTCAAATGAAAAAGTGATAATTTTAGCGAAAGAAGATTGGCATCACGGTGTTATTGGGATTGTAGCCTCACGAATAAAAGAAATTTTCAATGTACCTGTGATAATAATTGCAATTGAAAATGGAGTGGGAAAGGGATCTTGCAGAAGTATCCCAAAATTCGACATGGTTAGTGCTTTACGAGATTGTCGAGAGTTGTTAACTAATTTTGGTGGTCATCCAATAGCTGCTGGACTTTCCATTGATGTTTCAAAACTAGAGGCATTTAAAGCTCAATTTTCATCCATTGCAGATGATCAAATTTCAACCGAAGACTTAATTCCAAAAATTTCTGTGAATGCTGAAATGAATATATCAGAAATAAACCAAAGATTTCTTAAATTTTTACATGCTCTAGAGCCCTATGGTCCACAAAACATGAGACCTGTTTTTGTTTCACGTGGATTGCAAGTTGATGGAATACCAAAATTAATAGGGAAAAATCAAGACGTTTTAAAATTTCAAGTTAAAAAAGAGCAAACATTATTAGAAGTAATTGGATTTAGCATGGCTGAACAATATGAGAAACTCATCCAAAACAAACCGATAGACATTGCCTATGTCATTGGTGAAAATGATTGGAATGGTCGGCGATATATTCAGTTAGAATTAAAAGATATTAAAATTGGAGGAGCAGATGCCTAATGCATATATATCTGGTACAGGATTTAGTCTTCCTGAACAAGTGATTACAAATGAATATTTATCTCAATTTATGGATACCACTGATGAATGGATTCAAGAACGAACAGGTATCAAAGAACGACGGTATATCAAACCGGGTACAAGCACATCCGACTTAGCAATTCCTGCAGTAGAAATGGCATTGAAAAATTCAAATTTAACGGTTAAAGATATTGATTTAATTATTTTTGCTACATCAACTCCTGATTACTTTGCACCGGGTTCTGGGTGTTTTATCCAAGAAAAAATGGGATTTGATACGATTGGTGCACTAGATATTCGTGTGCAATGTTCAGGATTTGTGTATGGAATGTCTATTGCCCAGCAATATATAAAAACTGGCGAGTGTAAACATATTTTACTTATTGGAGCTGAAATTCAATCCACTGCAATGGATTTGACAAATAGAGGTAGAGATACTGCTGTTATTTTCGGTGATGGTGCAGGTGCAGCTGTTATCAGTGCGACGGAAGAGGATAGAGGAATTCTGTCAACACATTTACATTCAGAGGGCAAACACGCCAAAGAATTGTGGTTAGAAGCACCAGCTAGCGCTGAATCACCACGGTTAACTTCAGAAGTTTTAGATGCGGGTAAACAGTATTTAAAAATGAATGGTCGTGAGGTGTTTCGCCACGCAGTGACTCGGTTTCCTGAAGTTATCTTAGAAGGGTTAGAAAAAAATGGATTAACCCCAAGCGATATCGATTTATTGGTTCCACATCAAGCGAATGTTCGTATTGCTCAAATGATACAGAAACGATTACAATTGCGTGATGACCAATTATTTATGAACATTCAAAAATATGGAAATACAACAGCCGCATCAATCCCTATTGCATTGTCTGAGGCAATGGTTGAAAATCGCATCAAAAAGGGAGATTTGGTTGTATTTGCAGCGTTTGGCTCAGGATTTACATGGGCTTCTGCAATTGTGAAATGGTAATTTAACTATTAAGGATTGATTATGAATATATATTTTAATGAAGAACATGACATGTTACGAGAAATGGCACGAGATTTTGCTCAAAACGAGTTAAAACCTATTGC
Source organism: uncultured bacterium (assembly GCA_964501035.1). GTDB lineage: Bacteria > Fidelibacterota > Marinisomatia > SCGC-AAA003-L08 > D37C17 > CAYNTS01. The sequence continues at coordinate 4,242 of CAZCRK010000026.1, read as the reverse complement.
AATTGATGTTGATGAATCTGGGAAATTTCCACATGAATCTGTCGCTAAAATGGCAGAACTTGGATTAATGGGTATCCCTTGGGATGAAGCATACAATGGCACTGGAATGGATACTCGTGCGTTGGTTATTGCAATTGAAGAACTCGGTAAGGTTTGTCCATCTACGGCAGCCACAATGATGGCACATACTAGCTTAGGTAGTGCTCCTTTTGCGTTGTTTGGTACGGAAGAGCAAAAACAAAAGTATTTAACAAAATTAGCATCTGGTGAAATGTTAGGTGCATTTGGACTCACTGAACCCAATGCAGGAAGTGATGCAGGGAATACACAAACTAAAGCAGTGAGAGACGGTGATGAATATGTTGTTAATGGTCAAAAAGTATTTTGTACAAATGCAGGTGAAGCAGGTGTAATTGTTTTTACAGCTGTCATTGAAGAAGACGGTGAAAGTAAAGGAATTGGCGCACTATTTGCCGATGCAAATACAGACGGAATGACATTGAGCCCACCTGAAAAGAAAATGGGTTGGAGAGGTTCTGATACACGATCAATTTATTTCGAAAATATGAGAATTCCAGTTGGAAACATTTTAGGGAGTACATCTACTGGATTTAAACAATTTCTAAAAACTCTTACGGGTGGTCGTATAACAATTGGTGCGTTGGGATTAGGTACAGCTCAGGGTGCGTATGAAATTGCCTTGAAATATTCACAAGAAAGAGAAGCATTTGGCTCATCAATAAATAAGTTTCAAGGGATTGGATTTAAATTAGCTGATATGGCTACACAAATTGAAGCATCCAAACATTTGGTCTATCATGCTGCATGGTTAAAAGACCATAATCAATCAGTAACCAAGGAAGCAGCAATGGGTAAATTGATGTCTAGTGAAACTGCAATGGATGTAACTACGGATGCTATTCAAATTTTAGGTGGTTACGGCTATATTAAAGAATACGAAGTAGAACGGTTTTTTAGGGATGCTAAAATTTTAGAAATAGGCGAAGGTACTAGTGAAGTTCAACGAATTATAATATCTCGAGAGGTACTAAAGGCAGTTGCCTCTGTATGATTCAAATCCAATACCATATCGAAACTGACGACCCTTTACCGATGCACTCCGATTCAGCAAAACAGGTGGTAACATCTGTACTTGAATCGGAAGGAATTACAGATGGAAATGTTAATATCATTTTGACAAATGATGAAAGGGTTCGGCAACTAAAAAAACAATTCTTTGATATTGATGTATTTACTGATGTAATTTCGTTTAATTTAGAAGATGAAGGTGAACATCTAGAAGGGGAAATTTATATCAGTTGGGACCGAGTTATTGAAAATGCTTCTACCTTTAAAGTAAGTAACAACAATGAATTAAAACGAATCATAATCCATGGAATACTCCATTTATGCGGGTACGATGATCAGACACCAAATGATAAAAAGAAAATGCAAGAATTAGAAAATAAATACCTTGAAGTAAATAATATAAGTATTATAAATATATGATAATTACAGTTGTGTTGACATTTATAACTTTGTTGTTTTTATCTGCATTTTTTTCGGGGTCTGAAACTGCATATTTTAATGTAAAAGAACATAAAAAAGATATTCCAGAATCTGTTTCAAATCTACTTAAAGATCCTCGAAAATTACTAGTATCGTTGTTAACTGGTAATACCTTAGTGAATGTAGCTTTAGCATTTATGTCTGCTATCATTGCAACTAAAATTGCACAAAAGTATCAGAAATCTGAATCCTTAATTGTTATGTTTGAGGTTATTTTAGTATCAGCAATTGTGTTAGTATTCGGTGAAATAATTCCCAAACTAATTGCCATTCGTCAATCAGAAAATTTTGCAAAAACTGTAAATTTATTCCTTCGAATTTTAATCAAAATATTATATCCTATTGCATTTGTGTTTTATTCAATTACGTCAGTAGTAATGAAATTGATGCCCAAACAAAAAGAGAAGATATTTGATTCTGAAGAAGAATTAATTATACTTACTGAACTTGGTGAAGAAGAAGGAACACTTCAAGAAGAAGAATCAGATATGATTCAGTCCATTTTTGAGTTTAAAGATAAAATGGTGCGTGAAATAATAACCCCAAGAGTGGATATGGTTGCCTTGCAATCTTCAACTTCTATTGATGAAGCCATGGATATAATCAATGACAAACAATTTTCAAAAATTCCAGTGTACAAAGATAGTGTTGATAATATTAAAGGAATTTTATACGCTAAAGATTTAGTACCATATTTAATGGGGTCTAGACCAAATGTGAATTTAACCACAATTGCTAGACAACCATTTTTTGTCCCCGAAAACAAACGTATTGATGAGCTTTTAAATGAGTTTAAATCCCGAAAAACCAATATTGCTATTGTAGTTGACGAGTGGGGAGGTACATCAGGATTGGTTACTTTAGAAGATGTTGTTGAGGAGGTTCTTGGAGAAATACGAGACCCCTATGATAAAGATGAATTTTTTATTAAACAACAAAGTGATGGTAGTTATTTAGTAGATGCTTCCATATCGATTTATGATTTTGAAGAAGAAACTGAAATTGAATTTCCCGAGGAACGGGAATATGATACTTTGGGTGGATTTGTGTTTGATTACCTAGGTGATATCCCGAAACCAAATATTGAAATATCCTACCTAAATCGAAAGTTTACTGTAAAGAATTTAGAGGGAAATCGTATAGGTAAAATTTTAGTTAGTCCACCAGTCTTTGATGTTCCGAAAGATGTATCTGATGAGTAGTAATCAGGCACAAGACAGTTTTGTCAAGCTCATTGATATAATCAAAACTTTGCGTGCGCCGGGTGGGTGTGAGTGGGATAGAGAGCAAACATCTGAAACTCTTATTCCTTATCTTCTTGAGGAAACATATGAAGTCATAGAGGCAATTGAGGACAAAAATTCCCAGTTATTAAAAGAAGAGTTAGGTGATTTAATGTTACATATTCTTTTTCAAACTGAACTCGCTGAGGAATCTGGCAAATTTACACTTTCAGACTCTCTTAATTTTATTAGTGAAAAATTAGTTAAGCGACATCCACACGTTTTTAAATTAGCCGAAGATACTCAAGAAGATATCAGCTGGGAACAAGCAAAACAAAAAGAAAAAAAACGAAAAAACTTTTTAGATGGTGTGCCAAAAAAATTACCTGCTTTAACACGTGCAAGACGTATTCAAGAAAAAGCATCACATGTTGGGTTTGACTGGAAAGAGATTGAACCTGTATGGGATAAAGTTTTTGAAGAAATTGATGAGTTGAAAGATGCATTTTCAACAAATGACCCAGAAAAAATAAAAGATGAACTTGGGGATGCTTTGTTTGCACTTGTTAATTTAGGTCGATTTGTAAATATTAGCGCTGAAGACTCTTTGAGAATGACAATATCAAAATTTGAAAATAGATTTAGAATCATCGAAAAAGAATTAAAGAAACAAAATATTCCCTTAGAAGATGCAACTTTAGAACAAATGGATATTATTTGGGAAAAAGCAAAAGGAAAAGAAAATTCCTAAATTTTCATTTGAAAGTAGAATCATTAATTTGCTTTCAATACATAATCATTTTTAAACATATTTAATTCATGTCCATTAAAGATAAATTATCCAGACTTCCTAAATCGCCAGGCGTTTATTTTTTTAAAAACAAAAATGACAAAATTATTTACATTGGAAAAGCAAAAATCTTAAAAAACAGAGTCCGATCATATTTTTCAGGTGATGGCGGTAAAGACCCCAAAACACTCGTTATGGTAAGACATATTGCTGATGTTGAATGGATGGTTGTTCGAGATGAAGTAGAAGCTTTACTTACTGAAGTGAATATGATTAAAGAACATCGTCCTAGATATAATGTATTAATGAAGGATGATAAAACATTTCCCTACTTGCAAATCACCAATGAACCTTATCCTCGAATAGAAGTTATTCGATTGAAAAATTTAACCAAAGATGGACATGCTTACTTTGGCCCATTTACAGATGGTAAACGATTGCGTCAAGTAATGCGTGTTATTCACAAAATATTTCCATTAAGAACGTGCACTTCCTTTATAAATGATGATTACATATTTTCAAGAAAAGGTCAAGTTTGCTTAGACTATCATATAAAACGATGTGAGGGTCCATGCGAGGGCTTAGTTTCACAAAAAGAGTATAACAAAATGATTGAACGAATTCTTGAATTTTTAAAAGGAAAGAATAAAGAAATACAAG
>CAZCRK010000025.1:0-20326 GCA_964501035.1 uncultured bacterium | reverse complement strand
AATCATTCATTTGTCATAAACAATCAACTTAAATTTCGCTCTTAATTCATGATACAGATAGAATCAATACATAAAGAGTACCCTGACAAAATACTTTTCAAAAACGTTACTTTTAAGTTAACAGATGGAATGAGAGTTGGAGTAGTTGGACCAAATGGTGCAGGTAAGACCACACTATTAAAAATTATGCTTGGCGTTGAAAATGTGGATTCTGGTACAGTTCATATTGGAAAGTCAGTTTCAATTGGTTATTTGCAACAAGAGATTGTTGTTGGTTCAGAGAAAAGTATTTTAGAAGAAGTACTATCATCCTTTCCAGAAGTTTCGACGTTAGAAAAGAAAATTCACGACATAACTGTAGCACTCCTAGATTCCCCATCTGATAAATTATTATTGAAAAAGTTAAGTTTACTCCAAGAAGAGTTTGAGAGATTAAATGGTTGGGAGTTAGAAAATAAAGCTAAGAAAATTTTAGGTGGATTAGGTTTTTCAGAAGAGCAAAGTTTTCAACCCTTCCAATCGTTCAGTGGTGGATGGAGAATGAGAGTTCAATTGGCTGGTATCTTATTGAAAAATCCAAATTATTTATTTTTAGATGAACCAACAAACCACTTAGACTTAGAAGCTACTATTTGGCTTGAAAAATTTCTCTCAAAATGGAGAGGTGGACTTGTAATGATAAGTCATGATAGACAATTTCTAGATGCTTCAGTTAACAATATTTTAGAGTTAGAACAAGGCAACGCAAAGCTATATTCAGGTAATTATCAGAAATATTTAAATGATAAGAAAGAATTGATAGTTTTACAAGAAGCAATGGCCAAAAACCAACAAAAAAAAATTGCTCAAACCGAAGAGTTTATAGATCGTTTTCGCTATAAAAGTTCAAAAGCAAAGCAAGTTCAAAGTCGTGTTAAACAATTGGAAAAAATGGATGTAATTGAAGCTCCAACTTATAAAACAGGGAACATGACACTTAACATTCCCCAACCTGAAAGGGGTCCTTTAAAGGTTGTAGAGTTAAAAAGTATAGCTAAACAATTTGGTGATAATATTGTTTTTAACAATATTAACTTGTTAGTAGAGCGTGGTGATAAGATAGGTTTAGTAGGAATCAATGGAGCTGGAAAAACAACACTTCTTAAAATGTTAGCACAAGTTGAAAAACAAACTGCTGGTGATCTAAATTTTGGTCCAAATATATTAGTTCATTATTTTGCTCAACATCAATTAGAGATATTAGATGCTGACAGTACAGTCTATGAAATTATTGCTTCTGAATCAGGAAGTTGGACGGAAACACAAATTAGAAGTTATTTAGGTAGTTTTTTATTTAGCGGAGATTCAATCACTAAGCTTGTAAAGGTGTTATCTGGTGGAGAGAAATCTCGCTTAGCATTAGCAAGATTATTAATTACTCCTGCACATTTATTACTACTAGACGAACCAACGAATCATTTAGATATGCAATCAAGAGATGTAATTGAAAATGCACTTAAAAATTATCAAGGAAGTTTAGTATGTATTTCCCATGATAGGCACTTTATGAATGAAGTTACCAATAAGACAATTGAGGTTAAGAATAAGAATATTAAATTGTATTTAGGAAACTATGACTATTATAAGTGGAAGACTGAAGAAGCAGAACAAAACATTGCATCAGAAAAAACAGAAACTATAATTGATAAAAAGAAGAATGTAGATTATAAAAAGAAGAAAAAGATAACTAATAGACAGACAAAAATCAAACAACGTTTAATCCAAATAGAATTAGAAATTGAAGAATGTCATAATCAAAAAAATGACCCTAATCATTTTTCAAATTTTGAATTATTGCAAAGCATCAGCGAATCAGAATCCCAACTTGAACAAGAATACTTTGACTTACTTGAAGAACAAGAAGAAAACAGTAAAATATTAACATGTAGATAAAAGGGTATAAGTCTAGTGTAAAATATTTTTTGCGAACAGTATCCAGCCCAAGACAAATGCCACACCGCCAATTGGTGTCACTATTCCTAACCATTTAATATCAAAAATGGCCATTAAATATAGACTTCCAGAAAACAAAACAATCCCTGCTAAAAATAGCCAAGCACTTGGTATTACATTTATTGAATTATCCATTTTTTGTAATAATGCAACTATCAGAATCCCAATAGTATGAAACATATGATACAAAACAGCTTTATTATAAATCGTTAACCGATAATCTGTGAGCACATCCTTTAATCCATGTGCACCAAACGCTCCTAACAGCACAACCAATGCTCCGAATAATGAACCTATAAAGATAAAATTCATAAATAACTCCTCAAATTTCTTTTAAAATTTAGTGTAACTTTAAGTACCACATTTAATCAAAATTATATTCTTAAGGGTAAAAATGAAAAAAATATTATTAATTTTAGTTAGTATTCTAGGACTTTGTATAGCAGAGGAATTAAAATCAGTACAAATTGAAGTAAAAACTGAATTGAAACCAATTGTTGATGAAGCAGGTTTAGCAAAAGGAAAAGAAGTCTGGACAACCAATTGTCTTGCCTGTCATGGTGCAAATGGTGAAGGTCTAATTGGACCTAATATGACTGATGAATATTGGATACATGGTGGATCATTAGAGGACATTGTCCATATCATAAATGTTGGAGTCATTACAAAAGGAATGATTCCTTGGGAAGCGGTGTTAACCAAAGAACAGGTTCTTCAAGTTTCAAGCTATTTATTAACCATGCAAGGTACAAAACCAGCGAATGGTAAAGCACCTGAAGGTGAATTATATATTCCAAAAGAAAAAGTGGAAATCAAGATAACCAAATAATTTCACAATAAATATATAAAAAAATAGCCCAAAATTGGGCTATTTTTTTATCTTCAAATAATCTATAAATTGCTTTGTAATAATAAGGGGTAATAATTTATATACATAACTAAATACTGAATTATAGGCAAAACAAGTAATATAGTAATATGAATATTGATAAAATAGATAAATTAATATTGGATATTCTTCAAGAAGATGGAAGAATTACAAATCGTGATTTAGCCAAAAAAATTAATATGTCTCCACCACCAACATTAGAGAGAGTGAAAAAATTAGAGAAAAATGGGTTTATCCAACAATATGTCGCTCTCTTAAACCCGAAAAAAGTAAATGCTGATTGTTTTACGTATGTGGAAGTTACATTGATAAGACATGGAAATAGTCCTGTTAAAAAATTCATGAAATCAATCACAAAAATGCAAGAGGTCTTAGAATGTCATCACATTGCCGGTGATGCAGATTTCTTGCTAAAAATAATCACAAAAGGTATTTCAGATTATGAAGAGTTTATGTTGCATAAATTATCCGAATTAGATAATATTCAACATTTAAAAACTCTGGTAGTCCTTTCAACGTTAAAACACGAAACTAAAATTCCAATAATTGGAGAGTAAAAATGCAAGAATTTGATATTAACCATGAAAATGGTACACAAAAATGGATTCAAGAGGGTAAACGAATTGCATCAGATAGACAAAGACGAATTTTAAAAACAAAAAACTGGAAATTTGATACAATTGCAACACATGGATTATACGATTTACAACAAGCCTTAAATTTAAATAATGGTTCAATAATGGAACCTATTTATATGAGCCCAGCACAAGCTTTTCATGATTTTGATGAAATGGAAGTTGCATTGGCATATCAAATGCCTTCTTGGACCTACTCAAGAATAGCGAACCCTTCGACATTTTTCCTCGAAGAAACGGTTGCTTTGTTAGAATCATATGGAACAGATTTAAGTGCAGGGTGTGTTGCATGTGGAAGTGGTATGGCAGCAATTCGAACAGCAATTGAACCCTTTTTAGTAAAAGATGATTCATTACCTCCACCTAATTTTGTTGCTACTTCTAGAGTATATGGTGGAACCTTTCAACAGTTCTCAGCAAGACAAATGGAAGATAGAGGGATTGAAGTTCGATGGATTACCGATCTTAACAATATGGATGAATGGGCTTCTAAAATTGATAAAGGTACACGTTTTGTGTATGGTGAAATGCCATCCAATCCAGCTGTAGCATTGTTTGATATTGAAAAAGTAGCAGATTTAGCACATGGCTTTGGAATACCACTAATTGTTGATGCAACCTGCGCTTCTCCTGCCCTAATGCGTCCACTTGAATTTGGAGCTGATATTGTTGTTCAATCTGCATCAAAGGTGATGGCATCAAATGGTTGGGCAATTGTGGGAACAATGACATCAAAAATGGATATTCCTAGCATTGTTGGACCCGACGAAATGCGAGCCGATTTTGCAACGTGGACAAAATTATTGCCATATCGAGATAATGGCCCAGCACTAAGTCCTTTTAATGCAATATTAACATTAAACGATATGCGATCTTTACGTGTACGAATTGCACAAATGAGTCGGTCTGCACAAAAAATAGCAAAGTTTTTGGAAAATCATCCAAAAGTTGCAAGTATTAACTATCCTGGATTAGAAAGTCATACCCAATCAAAAATTGCAAGCAAATACTTGACACTTGTTGATAGTAAATATGATACAGGCAAAGAAGAAAACTTATATGGATACATGATGACTTTTGAGATAAAGGAAAAGGACCCATACGTACCCATAAATACAAGAACATTCTATGATAAATTGAATATGATTTGGCGAGCTACAGATTTAGGTAGAGTGAAAACTGTTGCAACAATTCCTGCAATCTCTACACATCAACAACAAGGAGAAACGGGTAGAAAACTAGCTTCAATTCTCCCTAATTATGTGCGATTATCAATAGGTATTGAGCATGTTGAAGACATCATAAATGATGTTGAACAAGCATTAGATAGTATTTAATTAACTGGAGATTTAAATGCAAAAAATTGCACTAATTGGATTTGGAACAGTGGGGCAGGGTTTATGTGAAATCCTACGAGATAAATCCGAAGAATTAAAACAAAAATATGACTATGAATGGAATATTGTTGCAGTTTCTGATATGATGAAAGGATCAGTTTATTGTTCAGATGGGCTCAATGTAAATAAATTATTAGACTATGCACAAAATGGAAAGTCTTTGAACGATTATGATTGCAAATGTAAAGCAGACTTATTGCACACAGGTTGGGATGCGATAAGAACCATTAAAGAATCAAATGCCGATGTAATTTGTGAACTTGCATTTACTGATTTGCAAACAGGTGAGCCTGCAATTTCACATTGTAAAGCTGCATTTGAATCGGGTAAATCTGTGGTAACTAGCAATAAAGGTCCTGCTGCACTAGCTTACCAAGAAATGAAGAATCTTGCATCAGCAAACAATGTTGATTTTTTGATTGAAGGCACTGTAGCAAGTGGAACTCCAATATTAAACTTATCTGAAGGTCCATTGGCAGGATGCAAAATTTCATCAATCAAAGGAATTTTAAACGGAACAACCAACTACATTTTATCTGAAATGGAAGATGGAATGAGTTACAACGATGCACTTCTAAAAGCCCAAGAGTTAGGATACGCTGAAGCTGACCCAACTGGCGATGTTGAGGGTTATGATGCTCGTGCAAAAGTTGCTATATTGACGAATGTTGTAATGGGACATAGTTTTGGGATTAACGATGTTTCCTGTGAGGGAATTACTAAAATTACATCAAATGATATTGAATTAGCAAAATCACAAAATTCTCGATGGAAATTACTAGGTTCAACTGAAATTGTTGACGGGAAAGTAGTTGCATCAGTTAAACCTGAGATGGTTTCTATGAATCACCCATTGGCAGGTATTATGGGAGCGACAAATGCGCTTACATTTTCAACTGACTTGATGGGAGATGTTACGATTGTTGGCGCAGGTGCAGGCAAGATTGAAACTGGATTTTCAATTTTAACAGACTTGTTAAAGATAGATACAAAAGGGAAATCATTATGAAAAATTATACTTTAGCAATAGTAGGTGCATTAGGCAATGTTGGTTCAGAAATGAGAAATATTTTAGAAACCAGTGATGTACCTATTGAAAATTTAGTATTAATGGATGTTGCGGATAATGCAGGAAAAAAAGTGAGGTGGAGAAACGAAGAATACGCTATTGTTGAATCTAAACCAGAAGCATTTGATGGTGTTAATTTAGCAATCATGAGTGCTGGTGGTGAAGCATCACTTCAGCTTTCACCAGAAGCTGTGAAGCGTGGTTGTGTGGTTGTTGATAATTCTACAGCATTTAGAATGCATCCCGACCATCCATTAGTAATTCCTGAAGTAAATGCAGATGCACTTAAAAATCATAATGGAATTATTGCAAGTCCAAATTGTTCAACCATTCAAATGTTAGTTGCACTTAAGCCAATTCATGAGAAATATAAGATTAAACGAGTAATTGCAAGTACTTATCAAGCTGTTAGTGGTTCTGGTCAAGCTGCGGTCGATGAGTTGCATCAACAAACAAAGGCATTTGTAAAAGATGAGGAAATGGTTGCTGAAGTTTATCCTCATCAAATAGCGTTTAATGCACTTCCTCATATTGATGTATTCATGGATAACGGATATACTAAAGAAGAAATGAAAATGATTGAGGAAACAGCTAAGATTCTAGATCCAAATATTAAAATGACTACAACTACGGTAAGAATGCCTGTTGTAAATGGACATAGTGAAAGCCTAAATATTGAAACTGAAAAACCATTTGAAATTGATGATATTAAAACATTAATGAACAATGCAGATGGAATAGTTTTAGAAGATGATCCAGAAAATAATATTTATCCACTAGCAATAAATGCTACTGGTAAAGACCCTGTTTTTGTAGGAAGAATTAGACGAGATTATTCAATGGACAATGCGCTTAATATGTGGTGTGTATCTGATAACTTACGAAAAGGTGCAGCATTAAACACCGTGCAAATTGCTCAAGAACTAGTTAAACGAGATTTGGTTAAAGTTAGGTAGCAGTGAGCATTAATTCAGATATCATTGTAATGAAGTTTGGCGGAACGAGCGTTCGTGATGATAAGTCTCGTTTTGCAGCAATGAAACATATTAAACGAAATGTTGATGATGGCAAAAAAGTGGTAGTTGTTGTGTCTGCAATGGGTCGTAAGGGTGAACCATATGCGACTGATACACTTATCAATTTAATGAAAAATATTGATGGAAATGTTTCAATATGTCCACAAGAACTTGATTTAGTGATGAGTTGTGGTGAAATTATTAGTGCTTCCTATTTTTCACATTTTATTAACCAACACTATTTACCTGGCATTGCGTTCACAGGATATCAAGCTGGAATTTTGACAGATGATAATGCTGGAGAAGCTAAAATTAAAAGTATCAACCCTGAACGAATTTTAAAAGAGTTAGACAAGGGAAAAATTCCTGTAATTGCAGGTTTCCAAGGTGCAAATTCAGTCGGGGATATTCGAACACTTGGAAGAGGTGGTAGTGATACCAGTGCTGTTGCTTTAAGTTCTGCTCTAAATGCTGAAAAAGTCGAGATTTATTCAGATGTGGACGGAGTTGCATATGCTGATCCAAGGCAAGTTGAAAATGTAAAATATTTAAAAAGTGTATCGGTAAAACAAATTCTGTTAATGGCTGATGAAGGTAGTAAGGTGATTCACCCACGAGCTTTAAATGCATCTATACCTACTCAAACACCAATTGTTGTTAGAAATACTTTTAACGATTTTGTTGGTACAAATATAAATCATGGTGAGGAAATACACAACAATGTTACAATTGCGCATTGTAATAGTTTAGCAATCGCTGAATTTGAAGAATGTACAAATGTAAGTGGTATTTCGGGTATTAAAAACATTGATGATAAACAGTATTTGTTAACAAATGATGTTTATCTTGATACAAAATTAAGTAAATTAAAAAAAATAAATAAATATGTCAAATTGAGATTGAATTATGCAACTGTTTCTGTTGTATTTTCAAAATCAATTTCAGAAATGTATGAAGTTTCCAATGCAAAAATTATCTTTTCTAACAATCACATAATTCGATATTTAGTGAAGAGTGAATATTTAACAAACACAATAAATCAACTTTATAATTATTATATTAAACATGAGGAATGGAAATGACAAATAGAAAATCTTGGGCTGAACCTTGGAAAATTAAAATGGTAGAACCTATCAAAATGACAACACATGATGATAGAATTAATTACATCAAAGAGGCAGGTTATAACACGTTTTTACTTAAATCTGAAGATGTGTATATAGATTTATTAACAGATAGCGGAACAAACGCAATGAGTGACCGTCAATGGGCTGGATTAATGATGGGTGACGAAGCGTATGCAGGTAGCCGAAATTTTTACCATTTGGCTAACATAATAGAAGAATATTATTCTTATAAACACCTTATCCCAACACACCAAGGAAGAGGTGCAGAACATATGCTCTCACAAATTCTCATCAAAAAAGGTGATTATATTCCAGGAAATATGTATTTCACGACAACTCGATTACACCAAGAATTAGCGGGTGGTAACTTTGTGGATATCATAATTGATGAAGCGCATGATACAGAAAGTTTGCACCCTTTTAAAGGAAACGTAGATATACAAAAACTTCAAAACTTGATTGACGAGGTCGGTGCAGATAAAATACCTTATGTATGTATTGCTACTGCAGTAAATATGGCTGGAGGACAACCCATTTCACTTGAAAATATGAAAGAATTAAGAAAAGTTTGCGATACATATGATATTGATATTGTACATGATATGACACGAGTAGCAGAAAATGCATATTTTATTCAAGATCGTGAACCAGGTTATGAGAATAAAACAATAAAAGAAATTGTTTTTGAAATTTGCTCACTTACTGACCATGCAACAATGAGTAGTAAGAAAGATGCTCTAGTAAATATTGGTGGCTTTTTAGCAACAAATAATGAAGACGTTAAAGTAAAAGCTCAAAATATGGTTGTGATGTACGAAGGATTACATACCTATGGTGGAATGGCTGGGCGTGATATGGAAGCTGTTGCAATCGGAATTACAGAATCTGTACAAGATGATCATATGAGATCACGTGTAGGTCAGGTTTTGTATTTAGGTCAAAAGTTAATTGATTTAGGTATTCCAATTATAAAACCAATAGGAAGTCATGGTGTTTTCTTAGATGCAAAAAAATTCCTTCCTCATCTTTCACAGGATGAATTTCCAGCACAAACATTAGCTTCAGAAATTTATATTGAATCTGGAGTTAGAACAATGGAAAGAGGAATTGTTTCTGCTGGACGAAATAAAGATACAGGTGAAAATTTTCATCCTAAACTGGAACTAGTACGTGTTACAATACCACGCAGAGTTTATACACAAGCTCACATGGATGTTGTTACTGAATCTATTGCAAGTGTGTATGCAAGAAGAGATAGTATTACAGGCTTAAAATTTACTTATGAACCTGAATATTTACGATTTTTTCAAGCTAGATTTGAGCCAATTTCTTAAATTAGAATAAATTACTAAATGAGGTAAATATGAATATAGGATTAATGGGTTTTGGTCGGATTGGTAGACTAGTTTATTTGTTATCAAACCAATGTAAAGATGTTAATATTACTGCAATTAGTGATATTGGGAAACCTGATATTCTACATTACCTCCTTCAAAAGGAGAATGAGCTTGGTGAAAGCATTCAAATTGAAGGCAATTATTTAGTTAATGGTAACAAACGAATACGAATAATTCATGGTATAACTCCAAGCGATGTTCCTTGGGATGCGTTTGATGTAGATATTGTAATCGATGCAACTGGTAAATACAGAAACAAGTCTGAACTAGAATTTCATTTAAAAGCTGGTGCAAAGAAAGTGATTATATCTTCACTACCTAAAGATGAAATTGATAGAATAATAATTATGGGAGTAAATGAAAATACTGCCCAAAATTCTGATACCATTATTTCTGCAGGATCATCTACATCGAATGCGCTTACATTATTATGTAAAATATTTGATGATGAGTTTGGGCTAGATGTAGCAAATATGACTTCAGTTCATGCATACACAAGTGACCAACCTTTGCAAGATACTGCTAGAAGCCAATTTAGACGAAGTAGATCAGCTGCTGAGAATATAATTCCAAATGTGAGCGAGTCACCAAAATGTGCAGAATACTTATTACCCCATCTTGCTGGCAGAGTAAAGGGAAGTGCATTAAATGTACCTGTTCACAAAGGTTCATTACTTGATTTAACAACAGTGTTTAAAAAAGATGTTTCAGTTGAAGATGTAAATACATTGTTAGAACAAAAATCAAATGAGTACCCTGATATTATTCAATATACTCAAGATCCAATTGTTTCTAGTGATGTAATTGAAAGCACGCAATCGTTGGTATTTGATAGCCAAGCAACTGTCAAAGCTGGAAGTATGATAAAATCGTTAAGTTGGTATGATAATGGATACTGTCAAGCTTGTAGAATATTGGATGTGATTCAAATTTATGCTTCACTTGAGAAGGGGGGTGTTGAATGAAAGTTGCAATAAATGGATTTGGTAGAATTGGTCGAGCTGTTTTCAGAATTATTAATGATAGAGATGATATTCAGGTCGTTGCAATTAATGATTTATGGGATCACAATGCACTTGCATATTTGTTGAAATACGATACAGTCATGGGCAGATTTGATGGAGATGTATTTATTGAAAATAAGACCCTTCATACTCCAAATGAAAAAGTTTCAATGCTTCAAATTTCTGAACCAAAAAACCTACCTTGGGAAGATCTTGAAGTAGATGTAGTTATAGAAGCTACCGGAGTATTTAGAACGAAGAATGAGCTAGAAAAACATATTATTGCAGGTGCAAAACGAGTAATTCTAACGGTTCCAGCTAAAGATGAAATTGATTACACAGTTGTTTTAGGTGTGAATGATTCAGGACTTCTACCGAGTCATAAAATAATTTCCAATGCAAGTTGTACTACAAACTGTTTAGCCCCAATGGCTAAAGTCATACATGATGCATTTGGAATTGAAGAAGGTATAATAAACACAGTACATGCTTACACAAATGACCAACGGTTAGCAGATGTTCCACATAAGGATTGGAGAAGAAGTCGAGCTGCAGCTGAGAATATTATTCCTACAACAACAGGTGCCGCACGTGCTGTGGGTTCGGTATTACCAGAGCTAGCTGGTAAGTTAGATGGTATTGCATCTCGAGTCCCAGTTCCAGATGGATCAGTCGTTGATTTATTCGTGAAAGTTAATAAACAAGTTACAATAGACAATGTTAACGAAGTAGTATTAAACGCCTCACGTGAAGATAATTTATCAAATATATTACAATATTCTGATATTCCAATTGTATCCTCAGATATAATTGGCAATCCATATTCCTCAATATATGATTCGATATGCACACAAGTGAATAGTGGAAACTTTATTCGAACACTTAATTGGTATGATAATGAATGGGGCTATTCAAATAGAATAGTTGATTTATTAAGTATCATTTAACTCAATAATAAATTAAAAATGATTACTAGTTAAATATTTGTTTTATTAGAGTACTATATATTAGTATATTAAGACCTCATATTCTTATAATATTTTGAAAGTGTGGATATTATGATTTACTCGAAATCTTCAATTTATGGTATTCAAGCAATGATTTATCTTGCAGAACATAGGGAAGAATCAAAAATTATTGTGAGTAAAATATCAGAGAATTATAATATTCCACCTCAATTTCTTTCAAAATTAGTTCAAACACTTGCTAAGCATCATTTGATTGATTCTTTCAAGGGTAGAAATGGTGGAATTAGGTTACATAAAGACCCTAAGAATATAAAAATTATTGATATTGTACATGCAATAGACGGACCTCCACCTGAACAAGAAATGTGTGTTATTGGGTTGGATGTTTGTGATGATTCGGTTGCTTGTCCATTGCACAATAATTGGAAGATTATTAAAGAAAACATTACATCGATGCTAAGTAATGAAAATTTAGATACATTAACATTAGAGATGTTAAAAAAGAGGAAGGCATTAGAAGAATTAGTATATTAAGAAAATTGTATGGTTTTAATTT
Organism: uncultured bacterium; assembly: GCA_964501035.1. Lineage (GTDB taxonomy): Bacteria > Fidelibacterota > Marinisomatia > SCGC-AAA003-L08 > D37C17 > CAYNTS01. The sequence continues at coordinate 8,276 of CAZCRK010000025.1, read as the reverse complement.
CTAGCATGAGCAAGAGTAAAGATTACGATCCAGATATTGTGGAAAAATATCTGAATGAATTACCAAAAGATCATGTAATTCGTACATTTTATAAAGAACATTTTGACATTTTTGGGTATTTAGACGAATTAGAAGAAATTAAAATTAAAATATCTAAAATGAGATCTCCAGTAGATGAACCTGAATTGTTTGAACGTCTTATATTTATTACTAAAGCAATGCAAAAAACTGAAACACATTATCTCCGTGAGGAAATGCTGTTTAGTGAACTGGAAAAGTTAGGAATTCATCAATATCATCATGTATTAAAATCGGAACATCAATTTTTACGGACTTACAAAGATGAATTTTTAACATTAATTCATGATATTGATAAAATTGATTTTGCATCTTTTAAAACTCAACTAAATTTTATGGCGAACGGTATCATTGGGATATTAAGAGAGCATTCATATCGAGAAAATAATATAATATTTCCAATGGCTCTTTCAGTAATTACTGAAAATTCAGAGTGGAAACGGCTTAAAAAGTTAGCTGATGAAATAGGTTATGTTGATATTGGATATATAAAGAAAGTAAGTTAATGACTTAGAATTTAGGACTATATCTCCGATTTTGACTATCTAAGGAATTTATTCTATGATAGTTAAAACGATGGATTTTAGAATCCCCTCATTTTGAGGAACGGTTGGTAGAGAAATCTTACAGCCACCCGGCTTGGAAAGGAGAATGACAAAATGGAATAGAACTCCATCCAAGCTGATGGAGTTTTTTTATTTAAGATAAATTTATGAAAAAAATAATTACAGATAACTTTAACAGAGTGTTTGACTATATCCGAATTGGGGTGGTCGAAAAGTGCAATTTGCGATGTCTATATTGTATGCCAGAAAATGGAATTGAATTCAAAACTCTAGATAAACTATTAACTGCTGATGAAATTATAAGAATTATTAAAGTAACAGCACAATATGGAGTATCAAAAGTTCGTTTTACCGGAGGTGAACCACTTTTGAGAAAAAATATTGGGAAGATTATTCAATCAACTAGTGAGATACATGGTATTAATTCAATTCATTTAACTACGAATGGAATTCTATTGGATAAATTTGTGCACTCAGACTTCTTCCAAAATATAGATGGAATAAATTTTAGTTTAGATACACTCCAAGCAGAAAAATTTAAATCAATTTCACGTCGAGATAAACTACCAATAATTTTGGAAAATATTCAGAAATCATTGGAAATTGGAGTACAAAATATCAAGTTAAACATGGTTGTTTTACGTGATTTTAATAGTGATGAAATTATTGACTTTGTTGAGTTTACCAAAAATAACAAAGTAACGGTTAGATTTGTAGAGTTAATGCCTTTTGATGATTATCAAATTTGGAAAACAGGGAAGTTTATGAGTAGTGAACATATTTTAGAAACACTGAGAAATGCTTATCCAAATCTATCAAACACCCCAGGTACAAAAACCGAACATTATCACTTTTCACTTCCTGGTTATAATGGTAATTTTGCTGTAATACCTGCATATACAAGATCACTCTGTGCTAACTGTAATAGAATAAGATTGACTGCCGATGGTAGAATTTTAAATTGTTTATATTCTAACAATGAGTTTAATTTGAGAGATTTAATGCGCGATGGGTGTTCTGATGAGGAGTTGATTGATTCTATTTGTTTAGCCATGAAACTAAAATATGTAGATGGCTTTGAAGCCCAAAGAGAATCTGAAAATAAACGAAGCAGTATGACGCAAATTGGAGGATAATATGAGTAGTTTTTCACATTTAGACGAAAATGGAAATATTAAAATGGTTGATGTTACAGACAAATTAACAACGGTTAGAACAGCGATTGCTACTGGCTATATTAAATTATCTCCTCGTACCATTAAAATGTTGAAAGATAAAAGTATTCCTAAGGGAGATGTGTTAACTACTGCAAAAATTGCAGGAATCCAATCTGCAAAAAGAACTGCTGACCTAATTCCGTTATGTCATCCATTAAATATTACTTTTGCAGATATTACATTCAAAATATTAGACAATCAAATTAACATTCAATCTATTGTAAAAGCAAAAGATACAACCGGTATTGAAATGGAAGCACTAACTGCTGTATCAACAACAGCATTAACTATTTATGATATGTGCAAAGCTGTCGATAATACCATGGAAATTGGTTCTATTAAATTAATAAATAAACAAGGTGGAAAATCATCTCACAAAACAGATTACCGTCCATCTGTTGGAATTATTGTTCTATCAGATTCTATTTCTGCAGGATCAGGAATAGATAAATCTGGTGAAATATTGAAGACAGGATTTGCTGCAGAAGGGTGCAAAATTACCAATTTTGAAATAATTCCAGATGAACCTGCTAAACTCATTAATACTATTGACAATTTTGTCGGCAATAACGTTGAGTTAATAATTACATCAGGTGGTACAGGTATTGGTCCAAGAGATGTTACAGTTGAAACATTATCATCAAAGTTTACTGCACGGTTAGATGGTGTAGAACAAGCGTTGCATGCATTCGGGTTAGGAAAGATAAAAACATCCATGTTATCTCGATTAAAAGTTGGAATGATAAATAATTCAATTGTTGTTTGTTTACCAGGAAGTACAGGTGCTGCTAAAGATGCACTAAGTGTGTTAATTCCAACAATATTTCATGCCTACCATATGAAACAAGGTGAGAAACACTAATGGATGATTTGTTAATATCTCCAATTTTACTTGCTTGTATTTTTGGAGTAATCGCTTTTTTATATTCAAGCGTTGGCCTGGGTGGTGGGTCATCCTATTCTGCAATAATGGCAATTTCAGGAGTTAACTACTTAGTATTCCCATCTATTTCATTAACCTTGAATTTAGTAGTTACATTTATTGGCTCTATAAATTTTTTCAAGCAGGGTCATGGAAAATTAAAATTAATTGTTCCATTTTTAATAACATCTATACCATTTGCATACATTGGAGGGTCAATTACCTTACCCAAAAATGTTTTCTATTTTATTTTGATAATCACATTAATTTTTGTAGCAATTAGAATATACATATTTGATTCTCCAACAGTTCAAATATCACTTGATAAACGAAGTAAAATTGTGTTATCATTATGCATAGGTTCAATACTTGGTTTTGTTGCTGGTTCTGTTGGAATAGGTGGTGGAATTTATTTGGTTCCATTAATCATTATTTTTGGATTAGGTACTGAGAAGGAAGCTGCAACAACTGGAGCATTGTTTATTTGGCTGAATTCATTTTCAGGAATTTTAGCTAGAGTAGAAAATTTTCCTGATATATCTTCTATTTTACCACTAATTTTTGCTGTGATAATTGGAGGTATTGGGGGTTCATTTTTAGGTGCGAACAAGTTCACACCAAAAACGATGCAAAAAATCTTAGGCAGTGTTGTTATTATTGCAATTATATTTTTATCTAAAAAGGTACTACTATGATTTCCGTTAATGAAGCTCATAAAATTATTCTAAATTCAATTCCAGAACCTATAATTGAATTGGTTTCATTCAATCAATCAAATAAACGAATTTTAGCCGATGTCGTTAAAGCATCCTTTAATCAACCTCTTTTTAACAATTCAGCGATGGATGGTTTTGCTGTTATTAGCGAAGATATTAAAAATGTGTCAGAAACAAAACCAATCCTATTGCAATCTGTTGCAACAATTGCTGCAGGTGATGATGTTTCAAACATATCAATTACTCGAGGACAATGTACGCAAATAATGACAGGGGCTGAAATTCCTAAAGGTGCAGATGCCGTTGTTATGGTGGAACAGACAAGTGGATTTGAAAAAATAGATGTTTCTTTTTTTTCTCCAGCCAAAATTGGTCAGAATATTCGAAAAGTTGGAGAAGAAATTAAGCAAGGTGTTGAATTAATCAGAAAAGGCACTGAAATTGGACCATCAGAAATAGGTACGTTCGCAACGTTTGGATTTTCGAAAGTTTCTGTGTTCAAACAACCTAAAATAGCTATTTTTGGTTTAGGAGATGAATTGAAAGAACCAGGAGAAACTTTACAACCCGGTCAAATTTATAATTCAAATCTCCATGTGTTAAAAGAATTAGTGCAAAAAGTAGGTGGAAAAGTTATGTTTTCTGTGGTTGTCAAAGATGACAAAAAAGCTATGGAATTGTTTATGGAGGAGGCTTTAGATAAAGTAGATATTCTAATTTCTTCAGGTGGTATTTCTATGGGCAAATTTGATTTTATCAAACCCGTTATGCAATCCTTAGGAGTAAGAGAACAGTTTTGGAAAGTTGCACAAAAACCTGGGAAACCACTATTTTTTGGAACACAAAAGGATAAACTTATATTTGGTTTACCTGGAAATCCAATTTCATCTTACATGTGTTTTATGGAATATGTTTATCCAACGATAAAATTATTTCAAAATGCTACTATTTCACCCAAAATTGAAGTAGAATTAGCTTCAGAGTTTCCTGTTGAACAAAAGAAACATAGATTCTTGTTTGGAGATGTTAAAATTGAGGATGATAAATTAATCTGTTCACCTTCAAAAAAACATGGATCACATATGCTCACTTCAAGCTTGGGTGCAAATTGCATTTTAGAAGCAAATGCAGGCAACAGAAATATTAAAAAGGGTGAGAAGGTGAAAGTTCAACTCTTACCTTGGGAGAGATTAGTATGATTACTGTAAAAACACGGTGTTTTTCATTGGTTCGTTATGCGTTAAACACATCAACCATCAGTTTGGATTTAGATGACAATTCAAATGTTCAACATTTGTTAGATAAAATTGTATCATTAAACAATAAAGCACTCAATGGATTGCCAATCCGGGTAGCTGTAAATAAAGAATATGTGAATGAAAGTTATGTGTTGAAAGATAATGATGAAGTAGCTTTAATTCCACCGGTATCTGGAGGATAAAATGGCAGTTACAACAAAAATTACTAATGCGTATATTACACCGTTACATTCAGATGATACACATTTGAACGATGGTGCAGAATTGCAATTTTATGGCCGTGTTAGAGATTCTGAACATGGTAAAAAAATAAAAGCACTTGATTATGAATATTATAAAGGAATGGCCGAACAAGAATTGCAAAAATTAGCTGAATTGACAGTTTCAAAGTTTGATATTAATGAATTCTTTTGTATTCATAGAGTTGGTGAAATACCTGTTGGAGAAGCTTCGTTACTTGTTCAAATATGGACAAAACATCGAGTAAATGGATTGGAAGCAATGGGATGGTTTATTTCTCAATTGAAAAAGGACGTACCAATCTGGAAAAATGCTGTTTTAGAAGATGGAACTAAAATTCCATCACATTGTGATCATTGCTAAACCCAAAAGACATGAATGGGTATATCCTTACTGGCGGATTTAGTCGCCGGTTTGGATCAGATAAAGCACTTGCCAAAATTAATAACCAGACATTTACAGAAGAACTGTTTAGTACTTTTGCTCCCATTTTCAAATTGGTTTCAGTTGTTGGTAAAAAGAAATATTTTTCATCAATTCCTTTTGTTGAAGATGCTTTAGATATTCAATGTCCTTTAGTTGGAGTTTATACTGCTTTAAAACATTCTGATTCAGAATGGAATTTTATACTAAATGTAGATATGCCTTTGATAAATATTGAGGTCGTTAAATTTCTTATATCAGAGTATGATGAAAAGTCACGAGTGATTGTTCCAAAACTAGACGATAAACTATACCCATTATGTGCATTTTTTCATTCGAGTTTACAACAACCAATTTTAAATTCAATTTCAAACAAGTCTTACAAATTAACTAAATTTATTGAAAGTGTACCACATACAATTGTGCCAATTACAAATCAATCTCATAAATTTGTAAATGTAAATACAATTAATGATTTAAAGAAAATTAATTTGAAAAAATAAATCATTTTACACTAATAGGTATTATTACCGTATATTATGTAGTTTACGTTTTATTTGTTAATCTAATAATTCAGGGGAAATTAAATATAAAATGATATATTCAAAATCAGCAGAATATGCAATACAAGCGATGATTTATCTCGCTGAACATCATGAAAAAGGAAATGTAATGGTGAGTCAAATAGCTGAGGACTATGATATTCCAAGACACTTTTTGGCTAAACTTGTTCAATCTTTAACGAAACATCATTTAGTTAAGTCAACTCGAGGACGTACTGGTGGTTTAAAACTCAATAAACCTGCTAGAGATATTAGAATTATAGACGTTGTTTATGCTATTGAAGGGCCTCCACCCGAAGAAGAAATGTGCGTTATTGGTTTAGACGTTTGTTCAGACTCTGTTCCTTGCCCATTACATGACCAATGGAAAGTGATAAAAGAAAATATTCGAAGTATGCTCAGTTATGAGAATCTTGAAGATTTAGCCAAAGAAACTGTAAGAAAACGGAACTTTTTAAAAGAACAAGGTGTTATTGTATAAGTTAGGATGAAATTAATAAATCTTATATTATCAATCTGTTTGACATTTAGTGCGGGAACTCAAGTAGTTTTAGCTTGTGCTCCTGCAAAATGTTGCAAAATTGAAATTGAGAAAACATCTTGTTGTAATACTAAAAAACCAAACTCCTGTAAGTGTTCATCAAAAGTTACATGCGATACAACTTACATTGATACAATAAACCATGATAATTTTGTTTTGGTTAAAACTATTGAAAATAATTTACCATTAACTGAATCTGAAATTGATGTAATCATTGTTCCAAATTACTCATCAAAACAGTTTAATTATCAAAAGCTTAAACAAAAACCTCCCTCAAATAATACCAATCTACCCTTATTGATTTAAACAATATTGCTTTTTGCAAGTTTCGAATAACACGGTGTAATTCGAGTAAATTGTTTAATAATTAGGAATAATAATGAAAAATATAGTTGGAATAATAATAGTTGTGAGCATGGTAATTGGTTGTTCAATTAGTGAAAAAGCAGGTCATAAAATGGATGACCATCACTCAGAAAACCATAATCATATGGCAAATGCTGAAATGGAATGGGTTCAAGTTGCAGATGCTTCTGAGCATTCAACCCATACTATGGTAAAAATACCAACAGCGCAATGTGGAATGTGTGATATGACAATGTCATCTGCTTTAGAAAAGTTAAATGGGATTGAAAAATTTGCTGTAAGCATTGATGATTTAGTCATTCATATAGATTATGATAAATCCAAAGTATCAATACAGGATATTGAAAAAACAATATCAAATGTAGGGTATCAAGCAAATGATTTACCTGCAGACAAAACAGCATATAGTAAATTGCATGGATGTTGCAAATTACCAAAAGATAGAGGATAGAATCCTTTAAAATATTAACAACACACAAAGAGCATAGTAACTCTATGTTCTTTGTGTAAGGTCCAAATTAAAATACTTTGTGAGTCCAATCACAAAATTGAAATTGGTTGTTTTACATCACAAAAAGCATCCAATAAATTGTCATATTTTCTGATTAATTAATAATTGAAGGAAGGAAAAATGGCTAAAGAAATACTTAAAATCAGAGAATCCAAAGAAAATAGTTACTATATGAGAGAAGTGTGTAACCAAACTCCGATAATTGTAATAAACACACAATGTGGGGTGGGTAAATATCAATACAATCAGGTTGGAATTAAAAAAGGAGAATTGGTTGTAGAGTTTAAACTATTAGTTGACGATGAATTTGAAGATTCTGAAAATATTATGCATAACATTGGTGAATTTTGTTATTTAACTGCAGGTCAGGTGTTGTATGCCCATAAGTATTTTGCATGTGCGTGATGTTTGAATAAGAGTATAATAACTAGATAAAATTTCATCTTCTCTCGTTGTTTTCAACAGGTTTCGATATGTAAATTTTCTATCTTTATTTAGTTGGAGTTATGTCGAAAACAAAGTTAAAAAAAGTAAACAATCAGGTTGATTTTATTACATTAGAACATGAGATTCTTGATAAGTGGAAAAAAGATGATACATTTAATACTCTAGTAGAAAAAAACCGTGGCAAGAAACATTGGTCATTTGTCGATGGTCCAATTACTGCAAATAACCCAATGGGTGTTCACCATGCTTGGGGAAGATCATTAAAAGATATTTTCCAACGGTATCACGCTATGAAAGGGTTCGACTTACGTTATCAAAATGGATTTGACTGTCAAGGTCTTTGGGTTGAAGTTGAAGTTGAAAAAGAATTAGGTTTCGAATCTAAACGTGAAGTTGAAGAACATGGAATTGAAAAGTTTGTAAATCT
>CAZCRK010000024.1:0-20678 GCA_964501035.1 uncultured bacterium | reverse complement strand
TGCGTTGTTCAAATCGTAACAACAACAATCCGAACAACACGAACAACAACATCGGTTTCCGTATTTCCAATACTAATATTAGATGCCAGCATTTTATAGGTTATGGCTTATAAAAGTGAGCAAATTAGTCCAGATATATTCCTGCTGTAAAAGGCAAAGAAAATAATACCAACCAATGAGTAACTATGGTGAAAGTTGGTTGGTGTTTATCACAGCAACTTCTCAAACATCTCCATCTGCTTTTCAAAATCGATTTCATTGGTGCACCAAAAAATTTTATACCACATATTTAGTTTCCAATTGTGCAAACAAGACTAAATAAATTTGTATTTTCATTGTTTTGTACTTAATTGGTTTTAGTCACTTATATTATATTTAGGCAATGTTTCCGTTTACTCAATCAAGGATTATCATAAAACAATTTCTAAATGTTATCATTTGTTTACTTTCAATGGTATCACTAGGATTCGCAGGCGATAAAATTGCTACAGTTTACCATTTTACAGGAAATGGAGTTGTAATTAGAAATGATGAAGTAAATCCCATTGATATAATTGTAGGAAGAAGTATATTTGAAGGTGATAAAATTCAAACGTATGAAAATTCATCGATACATATCTCCTATGATGATAAAAATACATCCATCATTTTAGATGAATCTTCAGAATTTAAGTTATCCGAAACATCTTTAACCCGTTCAATCCATGTGCATCATGGGAGTTTTCTACTTCAAAATAGTAGTGGAAATATTAAAAAAATGTATATTTTTTCAGAATCAAGTCAAATATTTTGTAAAGAAGCAAATATGTGGTATTCAACAAACCTTTTAGGAGATGACGAATGTCATATATTAGATGGAAAGGCAATTGTTTTTAACGAAACTGCGAACAAAAAAATAACTGCCAATCAAAATAACATTATTTATTCTTTTCATGATGGGACATTAGAGCTTTTAAATGAAAACAATGAGGATTTGCCAAAATATATATTAGATAAAAAATATACACCCCACCTCAATAAGCAAGTACTAGATGATTTAATTGTTGAAGATTTACCTATTAGCAAATACGATTTAATACCCATTTATGGCGAAAAATACGACCCCTTTCAATATGTTAATAATGGTATAGGATTATCACTTACAATGGGTGGAATGCTTTTGTCTAATTACAATTATTCTAAAGTCAATATTAAACCGCGATATCATAGTAAGTATATCAGAATTGCTTTAAATATAGATGGCTATTTAACACATGAAAACTATATTGATTTGAATGAATTTTCCGATGTCTATGATGTAATTGACAGAATTGATTATTTAAATTACACCTCAGCTAACAAAACTATTTTTGCCCATATTGGAAAGTTACAACCAATTACTTTTGGTTATGGTCAGTTGATTCATAATTATAGTAATCAAATAAATAGTCCTTTTGATAGAAATACTGGATTATATATTCGATATTATCATCCTAACAATATGTTTAGTTTGGAAGCTTTTACTGCAAGTCTAAAGGAAATACAAAAAGGTGGGGGTGTTTCAGGTCTGCGAGCAACAACTTTTATTTCATACCGATTTCCTTTAACTCTAGGAATTGGAATTGTGTCAGACTTGAATCAATTTTCTGGACTACCTGAAAGTTCTGTAAGTTGGTCAACTAGTGAAAGTGTCAATCATTTAAAAAGAAACTTAACTGCAATTGAATGTGATTTAACATATAAATGGATTTCATCTCCATTAATGGATGTTTCATTTTTTGCAGAAGCAGTAGGAATTTGGTTACCTGAGAATCATTATTATGCTCAATTAGAACCCGATCATACAGATGACAATAAGTGGAGAGAAGGTACATGGGGAATTACTCTGCCAGGAATATGGGTAAATTACAAAAATTACTATGATTATAAAATTGCATTGCAAATCAATTCTGCTCTTCATTTACCCCAATACTTTAGTGCAAATTATGAACTAGAACGAATACGTTATGCCAATGCCTATGATGACAACATTGTCTCTGACAATCAGGGTGAACTTTTAAGTAATTATGCAGTTAATGATGCGTATTACCTTCTCCCAAAAGATATTTATCCCATTATTGAGTTAAATGAAAATGATATTACAGAAACAGGCGAAAATAATTTTCCAACTATTGGAATTTGGACAGATTGGAATTATCATTTTAGGAAGATAATTGATGTTAATATTGGATTTTCCTTTTTCAAGGAAATGACCTCTTCTGAAAGGTCGGATGAATATTATTCCACCGATTTTAATATTGCATTGCAAGATAAAGTTTTAAAAGGAATATCTCAATTTAGTGCATTTGCATCTCAAGTGTATTCATCCACATTATTTGATTTTTCTAATTATGACGAATCAATCTTGCTCGGTGCAAAAATAGGATTTTCACTTCCATACAATTTAGAATTAATATTGGAGCATCGAGAATTGCAGTATGATTCAAATTTTGATGGTAGTATTGATAAAATGAATATAAGTTTAGCAGAATTACAGATGGTATTTTAATGAAATTGGGTTTTGTTTCATTTGCAACAATCATGGCAGGCATGAGTCTAATTGGCTTATCAGTTGGCTATATTTTAGGATACTATGTTCATCGAGAAGTTAATATTGTATATTGGGTATATGTTTCAGCACCCGTTTTAGGATTTGGTAGTGCATTAATTATTTTTGGTGCATTATTCAAGCGAAAAGTAGGAGAGTGAAATGGTACGAATAAAATCAAAACCAAAAACAAAAAAAAGTCAAGAGACATCAAATACAATTTCTCCAGCTAATGATAAACGTGGAAAATTGTTAATCCAAATGGATGAAATGATGGAAACAATTGGTAATACGTACGGACCAATAGTCTTAGATGAGTTAGAAAGAAGAATAGAAAAAACTATTTCAGATTTTAATTCTGATGTGAATGAAATTCTAAATTCCACTTTTAAAAAACATGCCTCACAATTAAAAAAGGCTGATGAATATTCAAAACAAGGTTTAGTTGCAGAAACAAAAAAAGAATCCTCCCCAAATCCATCAGAATCTAAGGATGATAAAAACATTCCCAAGTATATCAGTGATTATGAAGAAAATCAGAAAAAAAAGAAGAAAAAATAATTTCCCAATGTTTATTTGTACAATAGAATACATGTAAATTATAAACTTCGATTTTTGATAGAATAATATGTGCTAGACGGGAAGCTAGCGGTCTCCTGTTGCCTGAAATCCGCTATATGCAGGGTTGAATCCCGCTGGGCGAGTTTTGCTGAGTTTATATGCTTATATAAGCGGTGTTGATACTTTCAGCTTTACGCAATATAATTGTTCTGAATCCCGTCAGGTCTGGAAGGAAGCAGCGGCAAGAATATTTTATATGTGCCGTAGATTACTGATTGTGAGCTAGCTGTATGAAAAGATAAATGAACAGAAAATTCAACCAGCGGTGCACAATATTTTGATAATCAAAGCGTTGTGAGAATGCAAAAAATATGAGTTATACAGTATTATCTAGAAAATATAGACCACAAATATTTGACGATGTCGTAGGGCAACAACATGTTACTCGTACATTAGAAAATGCTATACGAATTGATCGTGTAGCACATAGTTATATTTTTTCTGGTCCCCGTGGAGTTGGCAAAACAACTACAGCCCGCATCCTAGCAAAAGCCCTGAATTGTTTGCAAAACAAAGATAACAATCCATGCGGTGAGTGTCGAAATTGCTCAGAAATAACAGGTGGACGGAGTTTAGATGTACAAGAATTAGATGGAGCTTCTAATCGAGGGATAGATGAGATTAGAGAACTTCGGGAAGCAATTAAATATCCACCTAATTCTAGCAAATACAGAATTTATATCATTGATGAAGTACACATGCTTACAAAAGAAGCCTTTAATGCACTATTGAAGACTCTTGAAGAGCCACCTCCTCATGCAATATTTATGATGGCGACAACAGATCCACATAAAGTGCCTCAAACTATTTTATCTCGTACTCAACGATTCGATTTCAAACGTGTATCGGTTAAAAATATCGTATCACATCTTGAAAATATACTTACATTTGAAAAAATTGAAAGCAGTTTCTCTGCTTTGGAATTGATTGCAGTAAAAGCGGATGGCAGTTTACGTGATTCTCTAAGTTTGTTAGACCAAGTGATTGCTTATTCCGACAACAATCTAGATGATGAAATTGTTCGAGATGCATTAGGTGTTATTCATGATTCATTGTTTCTTTCGTTATTAAAATGCATTTCAAATGGTTCAAAATCTGAAATATTATCCACATTAAATGATGTAATTGACTCTGGATATGCTATTTCAGATTTAATTTCTGGATTTAATAATTTCCTACGTGATTGTTTATCTTTGAAAGTAGGACAAGATGCAAATACTCATTTTTCAAAGGAGTCTTTAGATTGGGTAGTGAGTAGTAATTGCACTTTATCAGATACAGACTTTTTGCGAATTCTTGAAATGGTTTTGCAGTTTGAAGCAAAGTTAAAGTATGTTCAACAACCTAGAATTGCATTGGATTCTTTGTTTATAAAATTAGCTTCCATGGATACATCTGTCACAATAACTCGTGTATTAAGTGGGCAAGAAACACTTGATGCAAAATCTAAACCAAACGTAAAACCAGTACAAACTCCAACTCAAATTGCACCTCCAAAAACCCCAAAAGTTGCAAAGGTAAAAGAAGAAGTAGGTAATGTTAATGTTTCTCCGAAACCAGTTGAGTTAAAGTTAACTGATTTTACAGAAAAATGGGATGAAATTTTAGCAGGAATTGAAACAGTAAATTCAAAAATTATTCATTTTCTTGACGGAGCTGTTGTTAAAGATTATAAAAATTCAACTTTATTTATTGAGTTAGAAGATGGTCATAGCTTTCAAATTAAAAGTCTTGAAAAAGATAATGATAAAATTGAAAAAATATTATCTACAATTTTTGGTGCAAAAATGTTTGTTAAATACACAGTAAAACAAACATCAAATTCAACAAGTACAGAAGAAAAAAAAAGTGAAGAACAAGATCATCCCTTGTTAATGAAAGTATTAGAAACATTCGAAGGTGAAATTTTAAGATAGGAGAAATTATGTTTCCAAAAGGTGGAATGGGTAAATTAATGAAGCAGGCACAAGAAATGCAGGCTAAAATGGCTAAAGCTCAAGATGAATTAACTGATTTAACGGTTGAAGGTCAAGCAGGGGGCGGCATGGTCAATGTTGTTGTCAATGGGAAAAAGAATTTAGTTTCAATTGAAATTGACCCAGAAATTTTAGAAGAAGACAAAGAAATGATTGAAGATTTAGTATTATCCGCGGTAAATCAAGGTTTACAAAATGCTGAGAAAGCAGCAGAAAGTAAAATGTCTTCAATTACAGGTGGTTTAAATATTCCTGGGATGTAATGAACGGACTACCAGAGTCACTTGAAAACTTAATACAATGTTTTGAAAGGTTGCCTGGGATTGGTAAAAAAACAGCCCAACGTTTAGGTTTTCATATCATTAAAGCAGAGGGAGAGTTAATTCAAGAATTTTCTGAATCATTATTAAAAGTGAAAGAAAATATTCAGTTCTGTTCCCGATGTCACAACTTTTCCGAAGCAGATGTATGCGTGATTTGTGCAAACTCACGTAGGGATCCGAATACTATTTGCATTGTCGAAGAGCCCTCAGATATTTTCTTACTGGAGAAAACTGGTTTTCAAGGGTTGTATCATGTATTGGGAGGTGTTATTTCACCGCTTGATGGTGTAGGACCAGACCAACTTCATTTTGATGGTTTTATTGACAGAGTAAAAGATGTGGAAGAAGTAATTGTTGCCACAAATTCAACATTAGAGGGTGATGCAACCGCATTGTATATTTCGAAATTATTATCAGTACTTGATGTCAAAGTAACACGGTTAGCTCGTGGGGTACCTGTCGGCGGAAATTTAGAATATGTAGATGATGCAACACTTTCACGATCTTTAAAAGAACGAATTGATTTGCACTAATGCCAATTAGATTTGTACCAAATATTTTATCCACATCTAGAATTCTACTGACTCCAGTATTTATCTACTTTCTTTTTTCTGGCGTTACACATAGTAAGCTTATTGCACTTTGTGTGTTTGTTATTGCATCAATTACTGATGCTTTTGATGGTAAAATTGCCAGAAAATATAATATAATTTCAAAAGTTGGTGTTTTTCTTGACCCTCTTGCCGATAAATTGTTAGTTCTCTCAGCATTCTTTTCATTTTTGTACATACCCACTTTACAGGGGCAAATATTTTTATGGATGTTAATATTAATTTCTTTTCGAGATATTTTGATTACTTTGTTGAGAATGCTCATGCAATATAAGGGCATTACTATGATTACAAGTAAAGTAGGTAAATGGAAAACAACAATTCAAATATCTACTATAATTTTGATCCTTATTTTTCTCACTATGCAGGCGTATAACATTTCAACTTCAAACTTTATGATAGACTATCATGTTGTATTGTTTCTAATGCTCCTTACTACTTTTGTGACATTTTATACTGGAATACACTATTTCTATTTTAATTTTAAAACTATAAAAAAATTGTTTTTCCAATAATGAAACGTCTTTTTGTTTTACTTAGTACATGGTTCTATTTAGGGAAAATACCATTTATGCCAGGTACTATGGGTAGTTTAGGTGCACTCATTATTTGGTTACTTCTACCTACGAATGTTCTTTTACAAATTTCACTAATCATAATTACGTTTGTGATTGGCTTGATTACCTCCAAAGCTATGATACAAGAACTTGGAAATTCTGACCCTTCTGAAGTTGTTATTGATGAAGTAGTGGGTATGTGGATAGCATTACTTTTCATTCCCCAAGAAATTGTGTTAGTGATCTCAGCGTTTGTTTTGTTTAGAATATTTGATATTTTCAAACCGTCTATTATACATGATTCTCAAAGCTTATCAAGGGAATGGGGTATCATGCTAGATGATGTACTTGCAGGTATTTTTACTTGGTTTATAGTTTTTGGGTTAACGACTGTATGTTAACAGCTTGCATAATTACTATTGGTGATGAACTATTGCAAGGATTTACTTTAGATACTAATTCAGCTTGGATTGCCCAAACGTTACTACCTTACAATATTCAAACGGTTCATAAAATTACAATTGGGGATAAGCTAAATGATATCAAAACAACAATTAAATCTACATTAAATGATAATTATAATTATATTTTTGTAACAGGTGGTTTAGGTCCAACTCATGATGATATTACAAAAGAAGCTGTTAAACAAGTGTTTCAAGCAAAGTCTGTTTTAGATAAAAGCTATTTGAAAGAATTGGAAACAAAATTTCAAAAACGTGGATTAGAAATGCCAGCAAACAATGAATCACAAGCAGTAGTATTAGACAAAGCAGAATCAATTGTTAATCACAACGGTACTGCACTCGGAATGAAATTTGACCTTAATGATTCTCATATATTTGTGTTACCAGGAGTACCACGTGAGATGAAAACAATGGTTAAAAAAGAAATTATTCCTAAATATATCCGACGTAACAAAACCAATAATATTACAACGATTAAAACTACAGGAATAATCGAAAGTAAACTATCAGACTTGCTAACAGATTCTATTAAACTGTATAAAAATAAATGCTCATTTGCTTTTTTACCCCATTACACAGGTGTTAGCGTTCGACTTAAAAAAAATGAATCGTTTGATGGTAATTTTAATGAAATTGTAAAAACAATTTATTCTAAATTAACTCATTATGCTTATGGAATTGATAATGACACATTGCCAAAAATAGTATCAGAAAATTTGATAAAACATAATATGACATTGGCAACAGCTGAATCATGTACAGGTGGCTTAATCGCAAAATATTTTACAGATATTCCGGGTAGTTCAAGATTTTTTTATGGTGGAGCAGTTACCTATAATAACGCGTTAAAACATTCTCTTGCTGGAGTTGACCCTCAAATTATCAAAACTAATGGAGCTGTAAGTGAAGAAGTTGCACTTGCTATGGCAATTGGGATAAAAAATAAAACTGAATCAAATATTGGAATCGGAACAACAGGAATATCAGGTCCTGGTGGTGGGTCTGTTGAGAAACCAGTAGGAATTGTATATATTGCTATCGCAAGTGATTCAAAGCAATATGTTAAAAAATTCAATATGATTCCTTCACGAAAAGAACATAGAGAAATGACGGCAATAACTGCAATCAATATGGTAAGGAAATTTATACATGGATAAAACAAAACGAATATTTTTAGGAATTCCAATATATAATTCTGTGTTTAATATAGTCACAATGATGAGAACAATGGTTGAAGACCCCAATAAAAATTTACGTTGGGTCTCTGGAAAAAGCATCCATTTAACTATATCATTTATAGGAAATTTCAATGAAAACCAAATTCCAAGTTTAGTTGAAAACATACAATCTGCACTAACTCAAAATCCTTTTACTATTTCAATTGAAGGTACTGGTTTATTTCCAAATCAAAAATCACCAAATGTATTTTGGTTAGGCATCAGAAAAGGTGAATCTGAGTTGATCAATTTACATAGCCAACTGAGCAAAGTTCTTTCAAAATTTGAAATTAATACAACAAAAACAAGCTTTACACCACATATTACCATAGCACGTGTACCAAAAAATAGTGATTTTGGGAAAGTTGATTGTAATCCTTTTTTAAATACAGTATATTCACCCGTAGAAATCGATGTAAATTCAATTTATTTATATGAAAGTCAACTAACTCCAGAAAGAGCAGTTTATACTGAGTTAGCAAAGTTCCAACTAATTAACACAGAGAGGATTTAATCATGGCAGATACAAAAAATAACAAAACTTTAGATTTAGCAATTAATGAAATAGAGAAACAGTTCGGTAAGGGCTCCATAATGAAAATGGGGGAAAGTACTGTTAAGAATGTTGAAAGTATTTCAACAGGTTCTATTTCTCTAGATGCTGCAATTGGAATTGGCGGTGTTCCTAAAGGACGTGTAATAGAGATATACGGACCAGAATCATCTGGGAAAACGACCTTAACATTACATATTGTTGCCGAAGCTCAAAAAGCAGGTGGATATGCAGCTTTTATTGATGCAGAACATGCAATGGATCCAGTTTATGCAAAAAATCTAGGAGTAGACACTGAAAATTTATTGATTTCCCAACCTGATACAGGCGAACAAGCATTAGATATTTGTGAAACTTTAGTGCGAAGTGGTGCTTTAGACGTAATTGTTGTTGACTCCGTTGCTGCTCTGGTTCCTAAATCTGAATTAGATGGAGATATGGGCGATTCACACATGGGGCTTCAAGCACGCTTGATGTCACAAGCATTGCGCAAGTTAACAGGTACGGTAGCAAAGTCAAGAACTTCAGTTATATTCATCAATCAACTACGACAAAAAATTGGTGTTATGTTTGGTAACCCTGAGACAACAACTGGTGGTAATGCGCTTAAGTTTTACTCATCGTTACGATTAGATATTAGACGTATTGCACAAATTAAAGATGGCGATCAAGTCATTGGAAATAAAACACGTGTTAAAGTGGTTAAAAATAAAGTAGCACCTCCATTTAAAGTCACTGAGTTTGATATTATGTATGGATTAGGTATATCCTATGAAGGTGATTTGCTTGACTTAGCAGTGAAAGCCAACGTCGTTAAAAAAATGGGGGCATGGTTCTCGTATAATGATGAAAAAATAGGCCAAGGGCGAGAAAACTCAAAGCGTTTCCTACAAGAAAATGATAGTGTGCGTGAAGAAATAGAATTGGGTGTTAAAGCATTCATGGGAATTGAAAACGAATAGCTAGTTTTAAGTAAATCTTTTCAGAATATTTTTTTGTTTGCTATAACTAAACATTAATTTTTTCAATAAAAATTAACCAAATTATCATTGGTGAGAGTTATTGGTTTACAGTAAACTTTCACACATGTTTCACACCATTTCTACACGGAATTAATGACTACACCTAAGCGATTATATTTAATTGATGGAATGGCACTTATTTATCGTGCACATTTTGCAATGATTAACAATCCGCTTATCACTCAGGATGGACGTCATACTTCTGCAATATATGGAGTGGTCAACTCTCTTTTAAAGTTGATTAGAGAGGAAAACCCTGATTACTTTGCATTTATTTTAGATTGCAAAGAACCCACATTTCGACACAAACTTTATACTGAATACAAAGCAACTCGTGAGAAAATGCCTGAAGAGTTGGTTGAACAGCTTAACCCACTGTTTAAAATAATAGAGCAAATGAACATTCCAATGGTTAAGAAGCCAGGGTTTGAAGCAGATGACATAATTGGGACTTTATCTCGCCAAGCAGAATCAGCTGGACTTGATACTATCATTGTTACTGGAGACAAAGATATGATGCAATTAGTGACAGAGCATGTTTTTGTTTATTCACCCGGAAATCGTTTTAAACCAACCACCATTTATAACCCAAAAAAAGTAAAAGATAGATGGGGTATAGAACCCATTAAAATAATAGATTATTTAGCCATGGTTGGGGATAGTTCGGATAATATTCCCGGTGTGGATGGTATTGGTGCAAAAACAGCTGTCAAATTATTACTAGAATATGGAAATATGGAAACCATTATTGACCATACTGAGGAGATAAAAAACAAACGCGTATATAATGGATTGAAAAATGGTCATGATTTAGCACATCTTTCAAAAGAATTAGTCACTATCGACTGCGATGTGCCAATTGAGTTGCATTTAGAAGAATTAGTAAAACAAGATATGGATATTGTTTCTCTTAATGACACTATGAATGATTTGGAACTGCATTCATTAATTAAACAAATTAACAATCAACCTCTTAAAAGTGAAGAAATCAAACCAGTTAAAAAGGTTAAAAAAAGTTATAAAACAATTACTGAGGTTAAAGAACTAAAAGAATTAGTTGATATTCTTGCATCTTCTTCATTGATTTCAGTTGATTTAGAAACTACCAGTGTTGTTCCCCATGAAGCAGAAATTGTGGGTGTTTCGTTTTCTAATAAAGAAAACAAAGGTTGGTATATCCCCGTTGAATATCCTGAAAAATTACCTGATATGTTTTCACCATTTAACCTAGAAAATATTCTTGAATTATTGAAACCAATTTTAGAAAATGCAACAATTGCAAAATGCGGACAGAATATTAAGTACGATGCATTAGTTTTTCATAATTATAACATTCAGTTACAGGGTATTAAATTCGATAGTATGGTTGCTGGCCACATGCTTCAACCGAACAGGAATTCTTTAAAACTTGACCACCTCTCATTAGATTATTTGCAATACAAAATGAAACCTATTGAGGAGTTAATTGGTAAAGGAGCAAAACAGATTTCTATGGCTGAGGTTCCCTTGAAAGATATAGCATTTTATGCTAATGAAGATGCTGATATTGCATATTCATTAACACAGGTTTTAAAGAAAGACTTAGAAGAAAAAAATCTCATTGAAGCATTTGAAATGATAGAAGTACCCTTGATTCCTGTATTGATAGAAATTGAAAAGAATGGAGTATTTGTAGATTTAGATTTTCTCAAAAACTTCTCAGATAAACTTGAAGTAAAACTCAATACAATTGTTGAATCTATTTATGACATGGTAGAACATGAGTTTAATATTAACTCACCTCAACAGTTAGCAGAAGTCTTGTTTGATGAACTAGGTCTTAAACCCATTAAAAAACGTAGTACGGCAGTTGAAGTATTAGAGGTGCTTAAATATCATCATCCATTACCAGAAAAGATTTTAGAATATCGTCAAGTAAAAAAATTAAAATCTACTTATGTTGATGCATTCCCAAATCATGTTAACCCAAGAACAGGTAGAATCCATACTTCGTTGAATCAAACCATTGCATCGACAGGAAGGTTGTCAAGTACGAGACCTAATTTTCAAAACATTCCAATTCGTACAGAACTTGGAAAAGAAATTCGGAAAGCATTTATTGCTGAAAAACAGGGGTGTAAAATTCTATCTGCAGATTATTCCCAAGTAGAATTACGAATAATGGCACATTTTTCTGGGGAACCAGAGTTGTTAAAAGCATTTACTGATGGTGTTGATATTCATAGACGTACTGCATCACTGGTTAATGGAATTTCTGAAGATGAAGTAACTCCCGACCAAAGGCGATCAGCAAAAGTAGTAAACTTTGGGATAATGTATGGAGCAGGACCGTTTCGAATGTCTCAAGAACTAGGTATATCTATGACTGATGCACGAAAATTGATAGATAATTATTTTAAAACATATCCAGGCATCAAACAGTACATGGAAAATACTTTGAAAGATGCTAGAGATAATGGTTATGTAAAAACTCTCTCTGGAAGACGTAGAAATACGCAAAATTTAATGGTATCCAATAAAAATATCGTACAAGCTGAAGAACGTGCAACAATTAACATGCCGATCCAGGGCACAGCTGCAGATTTGATAAAAATTGCTATGATTCGAATCCAAAACAAATTGATAGAACAACAGCTAGAAACTAAAATGATTTTACAAATTCACGATGAATTATTATTTGAAGTTCCGGAACATGAAGTTGATCAAGTTTCTAAAATGGTTGTTTATGAAATGGAAAATGCTATGGATTTGGATGTTCCGCTAATTGTAGATTGGAATATTGGAGATAATTGGTATGAAGCGCATTAAATGTAAATAACTAATGAAGATAATATAAATTCATGGAAGCATCAATAACATTAAAAGCAATCGCAAAAACAATAAGGGAAAACACACTCCTTGCTGATTTATCATTTGGTGTTGAAAAGGGAACAACATTTGTAATAATTGGTGAAAATGGGTCTGGAAAATCTATCATACTAAAAATGTTGATAGGACTAATTGAAAAAGATAAAGGTATGGCATACATTCACGGGAAAGATATTCAAACTCGTGGAATTGAAACCCGATCAATAACAGGGTATATGCCACAATCTAATAACTTAGATGATGAGCTTTCAGTTTATGAAAACCTGTTAATTTATGCTCAATTACACGGCTTAACCGTTAAAGAAGCCCAAAACAGTATTAAAAGATGGTCTGAGATATTAGAATTCAAGCAACAATTGCAAAAATACCCAAGTGATTTAGCATCAGGACACTTACGAAAGGTAATTTTTGCACGAGCTTTAATCCACGATCCTGAAGTTATTTTATTGGATGAACCGACTGCCGGATTAGACCCTCATACTCGATCGAAAGTTTGGGATGTTTTAGATAAATTGCACACATCAAAAACAATTTTGTTTACAACGCAAAATCTATCCGAAGCAGAGCGGTATGCAGATAGAATTGCAATTCTCCATAATGGAAATATTAAAATGGATGGTACGTTGGATAGGTTAATTGAGACGACCCACGGGTTAACTCGGTATAGATTATCTTTTACAAAAAATCCACCTGATGAATTTATGAATAAGTTGAAAGAATACCCACGTGTATTACGTCCAACGCTCAAAGGTTTGGATTTGGAATTTTATTCACGTGAACGAAAACAGTTTTTTAATGTATTAAAATTAGCATTGAATTATGAGTTAGATGATATTGATACAGGAATTTGTACCTTACGTGATTTGTTTGTAGGTTTAACTGATGGGGGGTTAGAATAATGCTTTCCATAATGTTAAAAAGAGATTGGTTTAGTTTCCGTAAAAAAGCACTGAGTCTTGTATTTGTTTGGGCAGTGTTTCCAATGGTGTTACATATTCTTATTGCAATACCTCTTTCAAAAGTGATTCAATTAGATATCCGTTATTTAAATTGGGTAGCCCCAGGAATTTGGATTGTGTCTTCAGGATTTATTGCTTTTTCAACATCATTCTATAGATTGAAAAAGATTAGAGGTAATTCTGAACAACTTGAGATTTATCTAAAAGCACCAATGAGCAACGTGCAAATATTACTTCCGATAATGATATGGGCATGTATTTTAGGTATGATTCAATTCTTGTTTTCATTTGTACTAACAACATCTATTAATCATGAATATTATACTGTAGTTCAAGTTGCGCAAATTGGCTTGATCTCACTTATCTCAGTTATTTTCTTTTCAATTATTGGAACATTGTTTGGTTTACTTATTCGAAATGAGTTTATTTCATCATTTTCAAATTTTATTTTACATCTTGTGATTGCATTTGGATTGGGAGCATTTATACCACTAGAAATATACCCAAATACATTTCAAAAAATGATAAAGTTTATTCCATTAAGTGGAATTTTTGAAAATTTACAATCTATTGTGCAAAATAATTCTATAGAATTAAGCTCAATTGTTATAATGCTAATTTTATGCATTGTATTATTTTTTGTAAATGTTGTTTTAAGTCATAAAAAATTTAGAGGATAGTTTGAAAAATTCTGAAGATAGTTATTATATAGTTGGCGTTGATGGAGGAGCAACTTCTTCAAGGGGAGTATTATTTAATGAATTGGGCGAAACGATTGCAATTTCCTATGAAAAAGGAACCAATTTATCTGTGTATAAAGAGTTGGCTGCCCAAAGAATTTCAAATTTAATTAATGATTTATGTGATCAAGCAAAAATTGCAAATGATACCATAGATTCTGTTGGGTTAGGGCTTGCAGCCGCATCTGATAAAGATGGTAGAGATTTAGTGTTTAAAGAATTAGATAAGTTAGGTCTGGCTCAACGAACATTGATTCTAAATGATGCTGAAGCTGCCTACGAACTGAGTTGTCCAGGAGATTTTGGTGTATTAGTTACTGTTGGAACTGGGGTTATTTGCATTGTTAAAAAACCTGATGGAAAAGTATATCGTTCTGCTGGAAAAGGTCATTTTGAGGGTGATATTGGTAGTGGATATTGGATAGGTCGTCAAGCAATAATGCATTTAGCTGCCAATGAAACATCAGTTGTTGGCGATGCCGAACTCATCGAACTTCAAGATATTTTATTAATGGTTACTGAAGAAGAAGTATTTTCTAACGCAATTGAAAAATTATCTAATGATGATAATTCATTATCTATGATAGCTTCTATGGCAAAACATGTTATATCATGTGCTGAAACAGGAAATGAATTAGCATTATCAATAGTTCAAGAAGCCACAAAATCAGTTTCTGAATATTTAATTGATTTATTGCATGAAGTGGGATATAAAGAAAAATCCGTTGTACTAGCAGGAAATGGCAGTGTGATAAGGAATGCATTTTACCGTAAAACATTAAATGATGCTTTGCAGTTTGATTTTTCTGATATCAAGTGGACATTTTCAGAGTTATCTCCAGCATATGGAGCAGGTTTACTTTCAGCAAAGCTTCATGACATTACGATATTACCATCCGATATTTTAAAAGGTGAGTATCTTGCTACAGCCTCGAGTTAAAATTCATCTCCAAAATCTTAGACAAAATTTCAATACAATTCAATCCCAAATTGGTGAAGCCAAAATATTAGCTGTTTTAAAAGCAGATGCATACGGTCATGGTATCATCAGAATTGCTCAAGAACTGGAAAAAGAAAATGTTCATGGGTATTGTGTAGCTTTAGTAAAAGAAATTCACGACTTAATTAATGCATCTATAAAAAAACCAATTTTACATCTTGGACGACTACCAAAATCGGGATTAGATATTTTCACCAATCCACAAGTGCGTTGTACAATAAATTCAATTTTAGATATTCAAGTTTTAGAAAATTTATGTAAATCAACAAACACACGTTGTATTGTGCATATCAATATTGATACAGGTATGGGACGAATGGGTGTTGCTTTTGATGAGTTCAAACAAGCTATAGATCTGTTGACAAAGAGTAAATATATCAAACTAGAAGGCATATATTCTCATTTTGCGACGGCCGAAACAAATCAGAAAATGTTAAATAATCAGCTAACAAAATTTTTAGAAATTAAATCCTATGTCCAACCGTTTCAAATTAAATATTTTCATATTGCAAATAGTGCAGGAATGTTAATCAATAAAAGTACGCATTTTAACTTAGTTCGTACTGGAATAGCACTATATGGAGTTAATCCAATTGAAGCAACCAATTCCTTAAAACCTGTAATGGAGTTTGTTGCATCAGTTGTTCTGAAAAAGAAAATTAAACAGGGTGAATCAATCGGTTATGGACAAACATATATCGCCAAACAGGATATGGAAATTGCGATTATTCAAAGTGGATATGCTGACGGTATTCCGATTGAGTTTTCGAATACGGGTTTCGTATATTACAAAGAACATTCGCTTAAAATATTAGGAAAAGTGTCTATGGACCTTACATGTATTGAAGTCGGGGAATCCAATATTCAAGAATATGATAAAGTCTCTCTGTGGGGGTGCAAAAATCAAGGTGCAGATATTGAAAGTATTTCTAAACGGTATAACACAATTCCGTATATTTATTTAACAGGTGTTTCTAAACGTGTAAAAAGAGAATATGTAAATGAATAAACTTCTACTTCTAAGTATTTTTATTTTAGGTTGTACTCAATCACCACCCGTGCATATTGAGAAAATCAAAACCAATACTTATCATTGGCAAGATCTAACCCTGCGAGAAAAAATTGCTCAAATGATTATGGTGAGGGTACGAGGTGATTTTTATAATACTGAGCATTGGTATAAAAAAGAACTTGATAGGTATTTAGAAGACGTTGGAATTGGTGGTGTAATTTCATTTGGTGGTAGTATCCATGGCACGTTTCACAATATTCAATATTTTCAATCTAAATCACAAATTCCACTCTTAGTTTCAGCAGATTATGAACGTGGATTGGGACAATGGATGCGTGGAGCAACCCTATTTCCTAGCAATATGGCTGTAACTGCAACATACAATCCTCAATTGGCATATAGTCAAGGTCAGGTCACCGCTGATGAAGCAAGAGCAATGGGTGTGCATGTAACTTTCTCGCCGGTAATGGATGTCAATAATAATCCTGATAATCCAATTATAAATTTTAGGTCATATAGCGATTCACCCGAGTCAGTAATCAAGTTTGGAACTCAGTTTATTAAAGGTGCGCAAGATAATGGTCTTATTGCCTGTGCAAAACATTTCCCTGGTCATGGAAACACATCTACTGACAGTCACTCCAGTTTGCCTACAATTAAAGGAAATCGAACTGAGTTAGAATCAATCGAGTTAGCACCATTCAAATCTGCAGTGGATGCAGGCGTGAAAATGATTATGGTGGGACATATTGCACTACCAGGATTAGATCCAAGTGGAAAACCCGCATCTCATTCATACAAGATAACTACAGAATTACTACGCGATGAATGGGGCTTTCAAGGTATTGTAATTACGGATGGAATGGAAATGGGTGGTCTGACTCAGTCAACATGGGCAGGTGAATCTGCACTTCGTGCTGTTGAAGCAGGGTCGGATATTCTCCTTCTCCCAATGGATGTGGACCAAACCATTGATGCACTGGAGCAAGCGGTTCTCCAAGGTCGTATTACTGAAGATAGAATAAATGAATCCGTTCAACGAATTTGGGATATGAAAACAGAATGTGGATTGTTTGAAAATAAACGAACAGATTGGGAAAATGTTGAGCAAAATATTGGAATTTCAAACAATGGTAATATCGCAAAAGAAATTGCTGAAAAATCAATTACTTTAGTCAAAAATGAAAATAAAATTATTCCATTAAAACCTGAAAAAATTAATTCGTTAACGCATCTTGTATTATCGACAGATGATGGAGTACGAGACATGCTTGACCCAATTATTCGAGATATTAATTACACACATGGGAATGTTCAAAATGTAATTGTAAATGATGAAATTAGCTCAACTCGGATAAATGAAATAATCAACAAAATATCCCAGTCTGACTTAGTAGTAGTATCATTGCTTGTACGAATTCGAATGGATAAAGGACAATCCACAATCGATGAAACTCATGCAGATTTGTTAGAGCAAATGTATAAAAGACAGATTCCATTTGTCGTCATGAGTTTTGGAAGTCCATACTTGCCATCATATGATTATCTTCCTGCCTACGTTTGTGCGTATGGGTATGGTTCTGTTTCTCAAAAGGCAGCCTCCGATGCACTATGGGGAAGAAAGCCGATTCAGGGAATATTACCTGTCAATTTAGATGCACATTTCAAGCAAGGTCATGGTCTGCTAAGCAGTAATCGAAAAACAGGATTTGATTCATCCTCTAAAAAATTTAATTTAGATAAAGCATGGGGTGTTTTGAACGATGCCATTGCTGATAGTATTTTTCCTGGAGCACAAGTATTTGTAAGTAAACAGGGTAATGTGATTGCATCACGTGGGTTTGGACACCATATTTATGACAACCAATCTCCTCCGGTTACACCCGAATCCATCTATGATATTGCCTCCCTAACAAAAGTACTTGCAACTACCCCCATTATAATGAAGTTAATCTCCCAAAAAAAATTAGGTCTGCATCAGACAATCCATCAATTTTTCCCACAGTTTACAGGAGAATGGAAAAACAAAGTAACCATTGAACATTTACTCACACATTCTTCTGGATTAAAACCCTTTATTCAATATTTTTTAGATACACCAGTCAAATCTCCTGACGAAATTATAGATGATATTGTAATGCAAAACCTTGATTTTGAACCCGGAACGCAATATCAATATAGTGATTTAGGCATGATTCTACTGCAATATATTGCAGAAAAAGTTGGGAAGCACTCTCTTGATTGGTTTTCAGATAGGTGGATTTACCGACCTTTAGGTATGCAGAATACTATGTTTACACCCGATAGCAGTCTACTAATTCAAATAGTTCCCACAGAATTTGACGCATTGTTTAGAAATAGATTGGTTCATGGAGACGTGCATGATGAAAATGCGCATGTATTAGGGGGTGTTGCGGGACACGCTGGTTTATTTTCAAACGCAGAAGATATTGGTAAATATGCACAAATGATGCTCAACCAAGGGACATGGCTGGGGAAAAGATATTTTTGGGAGTCTGATATTCGCAGGTTTACCAAACGTCGAAATATTCCACAAGGTTCTGAACGAACATTGGGGTGGGATACACCATCACGAAATGGAAAAAGTTCTGCGGGAGATTATTTTTCACATAAATCATACGGACATTTGGGGTTTACGGGTACAAGCCTTTGGATTGACCCAACAGAAGAAATTATTGTAATTTTACTGACTAACAGAGTACATCCATCACGAAACAAGGGTGGAATGTATAAAATTAGAAGAGCATTTCACACAGAAGTGATGGAAGTATTGGTGAAGAGGCATAGAGTTGAAAAGTAAACGTAATCCTTAACGTAATCCTTTCAAAGGTTTGAAACCTTTGAAAGGGTCAGAAACTGTCAAAATCAAGATTGCGGGATGGTAATATTTACAGGATTGAGTCTTCTGTATTTCATCCAGTGTATCCATCAATCCAGTTTATCCTGATTTAGACGAATAAGGAAATAGATGCTAGATACTTTTAACTTTAAGAACTTTACAACTTTAAACTTATTCACTTTCGTTTATTCGGTGTTTTCGTTGTTAATTTGTGTTAGTGAAATTAACAGTTTTTGATAAAATAGGAGTTCAAAATGAAGAAATTTGGTATATTTATAGTAGGGTTATTTGTACTTTCGTGTGATTCACCAACGGAAAGTGATACTACTGCACCAAATGTTACCATAACCTACCCAGTTAATGGTTCTACTTTAACAGAATTGACAACTGTAAAAGTAACCGTCTCTGATGAAAGTGAAATACTAAAAGTAATTTTTATTGTAGATGGTGATATTGTATTTGAAGATACAGAATACCCTTACGAATTTGATTGGGATATTTGTGCCTTTGAAAATGCTCAACATTCGTTACTCCTAGAATCAACAGATGAAAGTAATAATATAGGACAATCTGATTTATTTACACTAACAACCAACGGTTTTGATAATTATGATTGTAACGAATATTGTGGAGGGGTAGCACAATTAGATAATTGTGATGTTTGTGATAGCGAATTAACCAATGATTGCGAGGCTGATTGTGCTGGTGAATGGGGTGGAACACACTGGTTAAGTGATTGCGGTTGTGTAGATTTTGAAAATAGTGGAGATGAATGCGATGACTGTGCAGGAACGCCTTATGGAATCGCATATATTGATGGTAATAATGATTGTTGTACAGATGCTGAAAGAGATTGTTCGGGTGTTTGCAATGGAACTGCAATTTTTGAAAACTATTGGTTTGATGCAGATGGTGATGGTTTAGGATTTGGAGAATCTTTTGAATTTTGTGATGTGCTTGTTGAAGAAGATTGGGTAACCAACAACGACGATGAAGATGATGCTTGTTATACAAATGTTCACGATTGTGCAGGAATTTGTGATGGAACGCATTGGCAAAGTGATTGTGGTTGCGTAGAAGCAGATGATAGTGGTGATGAGTGTGATGATTGTTTAGGTACTCCAAATGGTGATGCTTATATTGACGGTAATAGTGATTGTTGTACAGATGCTGAAAGGGATTGTGCTGGTGTTTGTGATGGTGATGCTCTTTTAGATAATTGCGATGTATGTGATTCGGATACTACAAATGATTGTGTACAAGACTGTGCTGGGGTTTGGGGTGGTGATGCTTCAGAAATACAAATTGGCAACCAAATATGGTGTGATA
>CAZCRK010000023.1:0-20766 GCA_964501035.1 uncultured bacterium | reverse complement strand
AAATTATCTACACCTTCTTTTAGCGCAGATCTTGCTTCTAAATTATATTTTATATCTTTTGCCATTTTTGCTCCTTGGTTAAACGATTGCTAAAATATCTGATTCACGCATAATAAGGACTTCATCGCCTTCAATTGTAATTTCTGTTCCAGAATATTTACCGTATAAAACAGTATCACCTTTTTTGACCATCATTTTAATTGTATCACCGGAATCACTTATTTTACCAGTGCCAACGGCTACAACAGTACCCATTTGGGGTTTTTCTTTTGCAGTATCAGGAAGTATAATTCCAGACGCTGTTTTCTCTTCTGCTTCTTGTGGTTTTACCACTACTCTATCTGAAAGAGGTTTAATGTTCATTTTTACTCCTAAGTAATTAATTAAAATAAAATTTTAAACTACAGCATGCACTTTTGCAAAATGTATGCCAAAATAATTTAGTCTGCCAAATGGACAGAATATAGTTAGTTGTTTGAAGAAATTATAATTTTAAATTGTTGTCTGAGTACACCTATGAAACTAATAATTTCCGGAGCAGCCCAATACATCTTTATTTTTACGCATATACATATCTTTGAGTGCATCACGAGCAGGCCCTAAATATTTTCGAGGGTCAAAAACAGCTGAATTTTCTTCTAAAACTTTCCGTATTTCCCCTGTCATAGCCAACCGACCGTCAGAATCAATATTTATCTTACACACTGAAGACTGTGCCGCTTTACGCAACCATTCTTCTGGGATTCCAATTGCTGCATCTAATTGACCTCCAAAGTTATTAATCATGTCCACTAATTCTTGGGGTACAGATGAAGACCCGTGTAAGACGATTGGAAACCCAGGTAATTTTTCTTCAACAGCTTCAAGTACATCAAATTTTAGCATGGGTGGAATTAAAATACCATTCTCATC
The DNA here is from genome assembly GCA_964501035.1 of uncultured bacterium. Classification (GTDB taxonomy): domain Bacteria; phylum Fidelibacterota; class Marinisomatia; order SCGC-AAA003-L08; family D37C17; genus CAYNTS01. Next base: position 19,854 of record CAZCRK010000023.1, on the reverse strand, counting down.
TTTAGTACATTGGTCGGGGGTAAATTTAAATGCACCATGAGAAGTACCAATTGATATAGCCAATGAATCACAGTTTGTTCTTTCAACAAATTCAATTACTTCTTCAGGTCGAGTGTATGTTGATTTTTCAGCCACTACATCATCTTCTACTCCAGCTAAAATACCTAACTCTGCTTCAACACTCACATCATATTGATGGGCATAATCAACAACTTTTTTGGTTAATGCAACATTTTTATCAAATGAGTGATGAGATGCGTCAATCATTACAGATGAAAATCCAAGGTCAATGCAAGATTTACATAATTCAAATGTGTCACCATGATCAAGATGAAGCGCAATGGGTATATTTTTTCCTAACTCTTTGGCATACTCCACAGCACCTTGTGCCATATATCTAAGCATAGTTTGGTTTGCATACTTACGTGCACCTGACGAAACTTGTAAAATGACAGGTGATCCGCTTTCCACGCTGGCTTGAATAATAGCCTGAATTTGCTCTAAATTATTGAAATTATACCCTGGAACAGCATACTTCCCTTTCATTGCATTTTTAAACATTTCTTTCGTATTTACTAGTCCTAGTTCACTATAATGTACTGACATAACTATCCTTATTTATTGTTTTATAATAATATCACTTAAAGTTATACTTTATACTTGTCCGATTTCTTTTAACATAGATTTAAACCACGTCTGTGAAACATCAAATGGTTTTCCACCTTTTATTCTCTTAAAATCTATGCATTGCAAATTACTAGCATCTTCGTCATCCAAGCCAATTACCCCGCTTTGTCCTGCAATTCCAACCTGTGTTGCCATATCTGCTGTATTGAATATTAACTCTAAATCACGCTTGTTCGCAGGTGCAGAACGTGCAAAGTAGCCACTTTTTTGTACCAATGTTTTTTCAGCTTCAATTAATTTTGAAAACTGTTTCCCAAACCATGCACCCGGATTTATTTCATCAAGTCTAAAATGACCAAACGCATCTTTTTTAACTTCCTCACCATTCGATTCCATTTCTCTGACTATGCTTTCAACTCCAGCCCCTTCACTTAAAAAGATGTTAACAGAATCTTTTTCATCTAATAGGTCTTTCAAACGGATGGCTTCTTTCTTGATGTCAAAGTCAATCTCAGGAATATACACTGCATCTACATCCCATCTTCTTTGTTCAATTAATATATCGGGTAAAAATGTTCGTTTTTTCAATCGTTCTCTATATTCAAACGCAGTAGCTGCCGTTAGCCACCCGCAATTTCTCCCCATCACCTCGTGAATAATTAACTGTCTTGAACTTGTTGTGTTTTCATTGGCTATATTTTCAAAGAAAATTGCACCTTGCTCTGCAGCAGTCCATGCTCCTAATGTTTGCGAAATAGGATACACGTCGTTGTCAACAGTTTTCGGCAACCCAACAACTGTTAGATCATAATTATTTTTTTCTAAATAGTGGGATAAATCAGCTGCTGCAGTATTTGTATCGTCACCTCCAATTGTATGCAAGATGGTAACTCCATCTTTTACCAACTGATTTGCAGCAACTTCTAGCGGAGTTTCACCTTTTTTAATGTAATTGTTTTTAATGCAATCATCAATGTTTGTTAATTTTACCCTACTATTTCCCAAAGGGCTGCCACCAAAATCATAAAGTACTTCAGAATTTGATTTTACATGGTCATTAATTTTTATTGATTTTCCTAGCAACAATCCCTTATAGCCATTTAAATATCCAATCATTTCTGCTTGAGGGTATTGGGTTGAATAATTTTTAATTAACCGTCCGATTGAAGCTGAAAGACATGGAGCAATGCCACCAGCAGTTAAAAAAGCTATTTTCATATTTTTCCTAATTTCCATGAATTATAAATTATGATAGTTTACATTATTAAAACTAAATTAGATTTTATGAAATCACTAAGAACTGTTGTAAAGATATTTGTTTTAATTATACCTACATTTGTTTTTGCTATTGAAAAATGTGACTATTGTAATACTTTATTAGGATCAACATGGTTGGAATATAAAAACCATCAATATCATAACAATTGTTATACAAAATATATTCAGTTGAAATGCAATCAATGTAATAACCCTATTACAGATAGCTTTATTGAGTTTGAAGACAAAAATTATCATCCTACTTGTTATACAACATTTATTCTTCCAAAATGCAATATTTGTTTACAACCACTTGAAGGAGAGTATGTTATTGATAGTTGGAATAATAAATACCATAAGAATCATGTAAATGATGGAGTTAAGTGCAATTCGTGTACACGAATAATATCTCAACAAATCACTAATGGTGGGTTTCAAATTCATGATGGGCGATATCTCTGTAGTTTATGTGAAATCAATATTGTGAAAACTTCAAATGATATCAATAAATCTTTGCAAAATGTATTAGATGTCTTTGAAAATGTAGGACTAACACATTTTCCTATTGATATTCCAATCAATTTAGTAGATAAATTAGAATTAGGCAAATTATCTAAATCACTTTCATCAGATCATCTAAAAGGATTTACGCATACAATAGAAACCAAAACAATGTTTAATACACATCGAGAGTTCACAGTTTATATTTTAACTTATTTACCACAAATTGAGTTCGAAGCAGTTTTAGCGCATGAGCTTTTACATGTTTGGTTATTGCAAAATCAAATTGAACTTTCATTACAAGAAACTGAAGGATTTTGCAATCTTGGAAGCATGCTGATTTATAATGAATATAAAACTACGTTTTCAGACATCCACTTAGAAAGTATGCAGATGAGTGAAGATCAAATATATGGTGTAGGTTTTAGAAAAATGAAAAATAAATTAAATTCATTAGGTTGGAATGCTTTCCTTACAATTTTGAAAAAATAAGACTCAATAATCTCTTTTTATTCTTTTTTTATACCCCTTATAGTTTTGTAATTTTTACAACCTGTTTTTGACAGGATTTTATAAATTTGTTTTTAATAAAAAAGGGCATTGTGATGAGTCAAATTAAATATCCAGGGATAAAATCAACAGCTGATGGTGCAGCAATGGTAGTTTGGGTGGAAACTCATATTTCTCAAGCTGCATGTGCATATCCAATAACATCTTCTACAACCATGGGTTCAGGTTATCAAATTGTAGTTTCTAATGGTGGAAAAAATGTGTGGGATGAACCACTTGATTTTATTGAATTAGAATCTGAACATAGCTCAGCTTCTACTTGCGAAGGATATGCTTTATCCGGAGGTCGAGTTACAAATTTTACATCTGGGCAAGGTCTTATCCTTATGAAAGAAGTTTTATATACTATTTCTGGAAAACGTTTACCCGTTGTGTTTCATATTGGTGCACGAGCACTTACGTCACACTCATTGAATGTACATGCCGGACATGATGATGTAATGGGTGTTACCGATTGCGGTTGGGGAATGCTGTTTGCTAAAAACGCTCAAGAAGTAGCCGATTTAGCGCTAATTGCAAGACGTGTAGCTGAAGACACATCTACCCCATTTTTCAATATTATGGATGGGTTTTTAACCACACATACCATAGAAAATGTAAAACTACCTGAACCAGAATTTATGAGAGATTTTGTGTCGGCTCCACAAGAAAAATTAGTAAACCTCATGGATCCATATCATCCAACAATGTCAGGTGTGGTTCAAAATCAAGATTCCTATATGAAAGGAAAAATTGCACAACGTGCTTATACTGATAAAATAGAATCCGAGTTAACAAGTGCTATGGAAGCGTTTCACGCTGCTACAGGACGAAAATATGATTTAGTAAATTCATATAAAATGGATGATGCAGAATGGGCAATTGTGGGCATGGGAAGTTTAACTGAAACATCTGAAGCAACTGCAGATTACATCAGAAAAACTACAGGTGAAAAAGTAGGTGTAGTTAGTATCACTTCATTTAGACCATTTCCAGCAAAGCAAATTGTAAATGCACTTAAAAATGTTAAAGCTTTTTCTGTACTTGAACGATTAGATAATCCTCTCGCAGAAAGTAATCCATTAACCATGGAAATTAAAGCTAGTTTTACGGATGCCTTATCAGAAGGAGCAATAAATTCTATACCTAAAATTTACTCAGGGTCTGCTGGGCTTGGTTCACGAGATATACGACCTGCAGATATTATTGAAGTGTTAAAAAATATGACTGCTGATAAAAAACGATATTTTGCAATTGGTATAAAACATGAATTGGGAATTGAAACAGATAAAAACTATGATATTCGTCCAGAAGGTGCATTTTCAATGCGTGGACATTCAGTTGGTGGTTTTGGATCTGTAACAACAAACAAAGTCATCGCAACGATTGTAGCAGATTTGTTTGATATGAACGTACAAGCATATCCAAAATATGGTTCAGAGAAAAAAGGATTACCTACAGCATATTTCTTAACAATAAGTCCAGAACAAGTTAGAACCCATAACGAACTTGAGTTTGTTGATTTTGTGCCTTTAAATGATATAAATGCATTTAATCTTGCAAACCCATTAAAAGGACTACAACCCAATGGGATTTTGTTTGTTCAAACTCATAAAACGGATACGAATGAAATTTGGAAAGATATTCCTCTATGGGCACAGGAAAAAATACGAGAAAACAATATTCATGTATATGCATTAGATACAGTTGAAATAGCACGAGATGTATCATCTCGATCTGATTTGGCTCAAAGGATGCAAGGTATAGTTCTATTAGGAATTTTTTTAAAAGCAACTCCTTTCATGGAACAGTCTGGAATTTCAGATGAAGAATTGTTAAAAGGGGTTGAAAAATCTCTACGAAAATATTTTGGAAAACGTGGTGAGCAGGTTGTTCAAGATAATTTGAATGCTGTACGACGTGGATATTCAGAAGTATTTGAAATTCCAAAAGAAGTAATTGAAATGTGTGAAGGAGTTGAAGCATGAGTGAAGTTGTAATTTCAAAACAAAATAAGCAAAATGCATTTGATATTTTAGATGTAAATGATTTTAATGATAGAATTGTTGGAGCATATAATAATGGTACTGCCGAACTTGAGTTACCCGCTGACTTAACCACCGCTCGAAGTTTGATACCAGCAGGAACAGCTGCATTACGTGATTTCAGTTATATTGCTCCTGATATTCCTGAATATAATGCCGATAATTGTGTTGCATGTATGGAATGCGTGATTCAATGCCCAGACACAGCAATTTTGGGTAAAGCCGTACCAGAATCAAAACTTGATTCCATGCTTGGTGATTGTTCATCTTCTCATAAAGATTGGATTAATGGTCAGTGGGCTGAAACAAAAAAATTCTACAATACACCTAAAAAGCAAGGCAAAGAACCTGCAAAGTATGGCATTTTTATCGACCCTACAAAATGCAAAGGATGTGGTGAATGCGTTGTGGCATGTGGAGATCATGATGCACTTTCAATGATTTCAAAAGTGGATGATACAATTCCAAAGTATCAAACTGCATTCGATTTTTATCTATCAACCGGACCAACACCAAAAGAATATATAAATGAACGGGTCCTTGCAGATATGATGCTAAGTGAAAGCACCATGCTTTTTACTGGTGGTGCAGGGTCTTGCATGGGTTGTGGTGAAGGCACTGCTTTACGTATGATGCTTGCAGCTACAGGTTTTGTTTATGGAAAAGAAAGTATTGGTTTAGTAGCATCAACTGGATGTAATACCGTATATGGATCCACCTATCCCTACAATCCTTTCATGGTACCTTGGACAAACTCTCTCTTTGAAAATAACTCTGCTGATGCTATGGGTGTTCGAACACGATGGGATCAAATGGGTTGGCAAGATAAAAAACTCTGGTGTATTGGTGGTGACGGTGCAATGCTTGACATTGGATTTCAATCTATGTCTCGTTTACTTGCATCTGGAATGGATATTAACATACTTATTTTAGACACTCAATCTTATTCAAATACTGGCGGACAAACTTCAACCGCAACATTTATGGGACAAGATGCTAAGATGTCATTCCATGGAAAATCTATTCAGGGTAAGACTGAAAGACGAAAAGAAATTGCTAATTTAGCAATGATGCATCCAGATGTGTTTGTAGCACAAACCACTGCAGCACACACAAATCATTTCTACAAAGCAATAATGGCAGCAAATGAATACAAAGGGCCATCCGTAGTTAATGTTTATACTACATGTCAACCAGAACATGGAGTTGCAGACGATATGGCGGTCCAACAAGCAAAATTAGCAGCAGATACTAGAACTTTTCCTGTCTATATTTATGACCCTACTAAAGGTGATAAAATGGCTGAAAGAATTTCATTACAAGGCAACCCTGCTAAGAAAGATGATTGGTATGTTAACCCAAAAACGGGTGAACAAATTGATTTCATTCATTTTGCAAAAACAGAAAATCGATTTGCCAAACATTTTGACAAAGATGGAAATCCAAGTGAAACAATTTTAAAATCTCAAGAAGATAGATTGCAAAATTGGAGATTACTTCAAGAGTTTGCTGGAATAATATAGGAGAAGTTATGGAATCTCAATATGAGTTAAAAGATGGTTCAAAAATTATCATTAAAAACCTCGAACCAAGCGATGTGGATAAATCGCATGCTTTCTTTCTAACTTTCCCTAAAGATCAACGAGTTTACTTCAGATCTAATGTTGAAGATAGAAATCATATCATAAGTCGAATAAAAACATGTGCAAAAGGCAATATCGTAAGACGTGTTGTTATGTATGATGGAATAATTGTTGGTGATGGGAGTTTGGAAATTGAAACTAAATCATGGAAAAGTGGTGAAGCTCAATTACGATTAGTTGTTCATCCAGATTTTATTGGTAAAGGAATTCAATTTGCCTTAGCCAAAGACCTTTATGATATTGCTGATGATAAACATATTAATAAACTCATTACAAAATTTATGCGCCCACAAGAAGGATTGTTAAACATCTATCAAAATCTTGGATTTAAAATTGGTGGCATACTTCCAAACTATGTAGTTGACCATTCAGGAAAAGAGCAAGATATGATGGTTATGATTGCGACACTAGATGAATTACGAAAAGCATATCACTTTATTGGAGATTGGCTTGATGGAGATCTTAGTGCTATCGGGGCAGGCGAAATTTAATCACAATCATTAGGGGTTTAAAAATAGAATTGATTTTCTAATATTACTTTTTAGCTACTTTTTTCTCAGCCTTAGAAATCTTCTCTATAGATTTAATTGTAAACTTAACATCATTGTCTCTGATGTTTAATGTAAACTCTTCACCTACTTTTTTTCCCATAATTGCTTTTGCAAATGGCGTATGATACGTTACGGTCATAGGATACAGGTTTAATTCAGATTCAATTGGACCTAAAAGATAATAATCTAGGGGTTTAACTTTGCCTTCTTCATGAATTGTTACTTTACTACCAAAACCTACCTCTTTTATGCCTATATCACCAAACTCAATAAATTTAAATGGAGCATAGGATTGCAACAATTGTTTTTTATACAGTACAAATTCCATCTTTTCTTTTGCAGCTTTATACTCATAATTTTCCTTTAAATCCCCATGACTAGCTGCCTCTTGAATCTGCATGGCTGTCTGTGAACGCAATTTATCAATAGTTTTCAACTCTTCTTCTAGTGCTTGATATGTATCTTGTAAAATCAATGTTGCCAATTTATTACCTCTTAACTATACTTTTTGAAATGATTGAATAATTTAATATTTAACGAATATGTTAATTTACAATAATCAAACTAAATGTAAATACTATTCAGCTTCTTCTTTAATTTTTGTGGAATAAGTTCTATTTCCGAAACGAAATGTCGGTTTGCCTTGTGCGCGTGCGTTCCTAAAAGCTCTTCTAAAATCTTGACGTGTTAATGTAGAATAAGTTAACCCTTCAAACTCAAATGTTTCATTACCCGAATTGCGAGCATTTCTAAATGCATTTTGAAAATTACTAATTTCAGAATCTTGACTATTTACTTGAACTGTTTCTTTCGTTTTTTGTGGTATAACTTCTACCGTAGCTTCCTCAATTACTACTTCTTCAATTACAGGAATTGGAACCCCGCTGCCTTTAATTATTAAACACGGACCTTTTTCAACTAATATTTGAGAACCACTTTTACCTGCTATTACTTCGTCTTGCATACAAATCTCAGAATCTTCTTCTGGTGCTTCATACTCAAATTCTACAAGCAACCCTTGTCCTTTTTGCATCGACTCACCTTTTAGTGAAAAGCCTAATACTTGCCCAGTATTTTCGCTAAATCGTATATCAAATATCGGGTTATCACTTGACTTCAAAACTACATTTGTTAGTTCAAATTGAAATCCATAAATAGGTTCTGAGCAATCATAAACAACCTGTAAAGAGTTTTCTTTTTCATCTGACATTTGCAAACCTATATTGCAATGTGAAGGAGTTGTATCAACAACTTCTTCAACTATTGGAGGTATATCTGCTACTGTGACTTCTTTTTTAACAATTTCCTCATTTGTATCAGTTTCTTCTGATACTATTGTAATAGCTTTATCAGGTTCAGCTTCTACTACTTCAGAATGAATAACGGTTGTTGTGTCTAATTGAATATTATTGGGTGAAACTTCTTCTTGTTCCTCATTAACTTCAATCTGAGCATCTTCTTCTTTTTGTGCTTCTAAATTTGCAATATCTGATTCTAAATCACTAATAGTACTCTCTAGAGCATTGTTTAAATCTTTAAAGTAAGAGTATAGTTTAACATACTGAACTTTCATTTTTTTTGCTTGTTTTTCGTGAATATTCTTGTCTTTAGCTTTTTGTGTAATTTTAATTGGTTTGTATTCATAGGTAAAAACTGGTTTATTATCTTCAGGTAGTACAATTTCTAAACTGTAATTTGCTTCCAATTTTTGAATGTGACTATATTTTTCTTCTGTCTTTTTGGAATATAATTCCTCTAACTTATTTGTTGAAATGTAAAAGGCTTCGGAAACTGCTTTATAAAAATCAATTCTTGCATCATCATCCTCAACATTTATTGCAATATCATTATACTTTATCAATTGCTTTATGGAAGCACGAATATCGTCTGTCAGAAATGGGCTATCATATTTTGGAGTTTGTCCAACTATTATATTTAAAATTAAAATTAAACCGAATATTTTTTTCATGATGATCCTTTATATCATGGATTAGATAAATATCAGACAATAAAACAACTAAAAATTACAGTGAAATTATATTTTTTCAAAGTGTTGATTTAACAAAATAGAGAAGAATAAAGTTCAATTATCACTTGTTTTACGTTTATTTGAAAAAAAATCTTGAATAATAAATGAACAATCTGTCTCCAATATTCCACCCTGTACAGCCGACTGATGATTAAATCGTGGATCTCGACATAATTGATAGAGAGAACCACAACACCCAGATTGTTCATCATACATTCCAAAACCAACAAATTGTATTCGAGCATTCATTATTGCTCCAGCACACATTGGACATGGTTCTTTAGTAACATATAATTGACAATCATTTAATCGCCAATCACCAATAGTATTTGATGCTGAGGTTATTGCGATAACTTCAGCATGCGCTGTTGGGTCATTTAACTGTTCACATTGGTTGTATCCTCTACCAATTATTCGCCCATCTTTAACAATTACTGCTCCTATAGGAATTTCATCTTGATCAAAAGCCTTCATCGCTTCATTCATTGCAGATTTTATCCACTTTTCTTGTATTTCTTTAGATGGAATATTCATTAATCTTCAAATTTTATATTTAACAAGTGACATGCAACCACTCCGGCAGTTTCAGTTCTTAACCTACTCTTTCCAAGAGAAATTGGCATAAAATTATTTTGAACTGCCAAATCAATTTCAGCTGGAGTAAAATCACCTTCAGGACCAATTAAAACTAATGAAGAATTTTCAGTAATTTTATGAGTGTTTATTGACTCACGTTTACTTTCATCTAAATGAGCAATGAACAAATTATTTTTGTGTGATTTACTTATGAATGAATTGAAATTTTGAAGTTCATTTAGTTTGGGTAATGTTGCTTTTACTGTTTGCTTCATGGCAGTAATTGCAATCTTTTCAATTCTATCTAGACGAATCTTTTTGCGCTCTGTTCGACTTGTTTGAATAAATGAAATTTCATCTACACCAATTTCGACTGCTTTTTCAACAAACCATTCTAACCTGTCATGGCTTTTTGTGGGTGCTATAGCAATATGAATATAGTAGTTTCTTTTATCGAAATTTGACTTAGTTTCAATGATGTTCAACGTACATTCGCTTGCACTATCATGGGTGATTTCTGCACGATAATATGTACCCATACCATCTACAATATTGATTTGGTCTCCAATTTTTTTGCGTAGAGTTCGAATGCAATGTTGTGAGTCAGATTTTCCCATTACTATTTCGTTTCCTACAATTTGATTTGAATAAAACAACTGCATTATGGATGAACTAAGATAGGTTTCAATATGTCTATAGAACCTTGTGGACCATCAATTTCACTAGAGTATGGTGTGATTTCTAACAGATTACAAATCAAAGGGTAGACGTGAATATTTTCAAATGATTCAATTTCTATATCTTTTCTTATTTTACTCCCTTGAGCTAAAAATATACCATGCATATTCATAATTTTAGGGTCATATCCGTGCATACCCTTCACAGTAATCTCACGATTTTCAACAAATTCTTTTGTATAGATTAACCATCCATCGTCAGCAACCAATACAAATTCACCCGTATTTCTGTTGTTAAAATGGAAATGTTCAGGAAGTTCATCTTTTTTATAGGCAGATAAATGTGGAATTTTCGTTATCTGATTCCACACAATACTTGAAGAGTTAGAAATCTCTGATTTTAAATCTAACTGGACAAGTGCTCCCCTGCCGTTTACATAACAATTTTCAATTTCAGCAATATACTCGTCCAATATAACTATTCGTTCTTTTGAAACGTCGGACATGCCGTGATCACTTAATAAAATGGTTTGAATTTCAATATTTTCTTCGATGGATTGTAATTGGTTCATTAGATATCCTAAAAGATTATCCATTTCCTGTATCGTAGAAATAATATTTTTATGATTTGGACCATCTTCATGCCCTGTATGGTCTGGTTCACTAAAGTACAACATGATTAAATGGGGTCTATTTTTTTTAGGATATTGAAGCCAAGATATTACAGAATCTACTCGAGTAGAGAATGGAATTTTCCCGTCGTAATGTTTATAAATAGATGGCCTGAATCCATTTATTTCTGCTTCAGACCCAACCCAAAAGTAAGAAGCTGATTTAATGCCTTGTCTTTCAGCGGTTACCCAAATAGGTTCTGATTGATAAAATTTTCCGTTTCGTACTTTTTCAGAATCTCTTAATGAATAATATTCTTTAAATTTCTTATCATAAAAACTATTTCCTGTGATCATATGTGTGCCTGAATATGCACCAGTTGCTATCGAATAATGATTCGGAAAGGTCAATGATGGAAAAACTGGTTGTAGAGATTTAGCTTTAACTCCATTTTTAGCAAATTTATCAAAATTAGGTGTTTCTGTTTTCTCAAAATAATCATGTCTGAATCCATCAAATGAGACTACAAGTACATACGGTAGCTCATTTGCAAAAAGAAAACTTTGAACAACAATATATAATAAAATAAAACTAAAGTGTTTCATTAGAAAGATTGCCTTTTATTAAATACTACACAAGGTACACCGTGATAATGAATCGTTTTTAACTGGTTATCAGAGTACCGTTGGCTAAAATGGGTTAAAATGAGACGTTTTACATTCATTTTATCTGCTAAATCCATAGCTTCGTGGACAGTGGTATGAAAAGTTTTTTTTGGTAAATCTTTAACATTATCCATAAAAGTTGCCTCATGTATAAGCACATCAACTCCTTGAGCTAAATCAATAGTTTGCTGGATTGGTAGTGTATCTGTAAAAAATGCTATTGAATTATTAGATGATTCAATTTTAATCCCCCAACACGGCAATTTATGCTCTAACTGCGTAGTTGTAAAAAATATTTCACTTTCGATTTTGGTAGAATCTAATTCATCAATTGAATAAATATGTAAATCATATTCTATATTTACTCCTTGAAATTCAAATGATTTTTCTAAATATTCTTGTAAATTTGGTGGACCATAAATTGTTAAAGGTGTTAACACACCAAGGAGTTTTCTGTAAAACAATAAATTCACCAACCCTCCGGAATGATCTGGATGTAAATGGGTAATAAATATCGATTTGAGTCGCTTCCATGAGTATCCATGCTTTTTCCACTGCAAGTAAGAGCCTTCACCACAGTCAATCATGAAATCAGATTGATGTGTACTAATAATAGTACAGCTTACCCCTCTATTTTCCGATGGAATTCCTGCAGAATAACCGAGAATCTGATAAGATAAAAGTTCATTCTTCATTAATATTATCAAATCCTATTTTTTTGCGTAATTGCTTTTTGACAGATTGTTTTTTCTTTGTGTCAAGAACTTTTTCTTTAGCCTTATAAGGTTTTTTTGTAGGAATTCGTTTTTTAGGCGTTTCGTAAAACTTTATCAATTTTTCACGTAATTGTATAATGCATTTCTTTTTATTGAGTAACTGGCTGCGTTCATCTTGACAAATTGTAGAAATTTGCGTTGGGATATGTGTAATTCTTACAGCCGATTCAGTTTTATTTGCATGTTGTCCACCTTTTCCACTGGAGCGGAATGTTTCAACTATGCAATTTTGCAATAATTCTTCATCATTTGATGGGATTTTATCCTCTGACATAAAAATAATCTACATCAGAAGGGGCTGGCTTAAAAAGTTATTTTACAGGCAAATAGAGTTCTACTTTTTCACCAATTTCAAGAGCATCAATATGGCCAGATAACCCACTTTCGGTTATAACTACGTGCATATGAACGTTTGAATCATGATGTGTAAATATTCTATGATGTTTGTTTGAATAAAAACCCAAAATTTGAGCATCAATCGAATCCACTTCTTCTTTCCAAGCTCCAGCTAAATGTTCATCGTGTGAACCACCTGGTTTAGAAGGTCGAATTATATGCCAATTTACTTTACCCAAATTTCCTTTAATCATAAATGGAAATGGCTTTTCTGTATCTATGTTTGACTGTTTAGCTATTTCTTGAATTTCCGTTTCAAGCGATGCAATACTGGAGTGGTTTGAAATTTCAACTGATTTCCAATCTTGAACTGTAGCAGTAACAGCTAACAATGCTTTTTCTGTAGAATAGTCTTTTACAATATTTGCAGTCTTACTATCTACACTACGAGTTAGAATAGGTTTTCCATCAATGATGATATACTCACCGTTTAAACCTTCAAGTGGACCTAGTCCATAAACATTATCACCTAACAAATCAGCAATGTGTACAATTCCATCTCGTGCACCATTATGCATAATATCCATTAATCTACCCTGGACATTTACTTGAATATCTAATTTTTCTGAATCGCACGCCATAATACTCAACCCTAACACTAAAACAATTATATTTTTGAAATTCACCAAATTTCCTTCCTTATCCTCATGAAAATCCTGATCCACCACCACATCCTCCAGAGGAAGTTTGCGGTTGTCCCAAACTAGGTGCTGATAACAATTTTTCAATATCTTTAGAATTACAATGCGAACATTCAACATTTGAAGAATCAAATCCAAAGACCAGTTTATCGAATTCTTTTTCGCATGTCTTACACCTAAATTTATACATTGGCATTCGTATTTTCCTCTTTTTTAATTAATGAAATTGGTTTCCTCACCTGAGGTTGCGGGTTGTCTCACGTTGGTATGCCCATTTTAGGAAACAAGTACCTATTCATTAACACCCAAACAATATAAATAACTAAAAATTGTATCCAGTCGTTCATAAATTATCGATTGCCTTTTGTAGTAAGCTGTTTACGTGGTTCGCCATTTCATCCATATCGTCTCTTCCAGTTATCGACATCATTGCATGAGTATCAATTGCTGAAACTGTAACCGATTTATCGTTATTTTCCCAAATAACTACATTACAGGGCAATAATAAACCAATTGCGAGTTCATGAGTAAGTGCTTGATGTGCTAACGGAGGATTGCATGCGCCTAAAATTCTATATTTTCTAAAATCAATATTCACTTTTTCTTTAAGTGTGCTTTGAACATCAATTTCTGTCACTATACCAAACCCTTGTTCCTGAAGTTTTTCACGTATTGTTGCATCCACGTGATCAAAATCATGATTCAATTTACGTTGATAACCATATTTCATTTCTTTGCCTTTCTTGCTTTATTAGGCCACGTCCAAACTAAACCTAATACCATTCCATAAATTGTACTTACAAATGGATTTCCCGTAATCATACAGTGACCTGAATTACATCCTATAAAATAATAAAAGGCATAACCAGCTGTACCGCCAAGCACTAAACTTATTAGTTGTAGTTTATAAGAATAAAGTAAATTAGTAATCTGTTTCATAAATTTTGGATGATAATGATTAGAATAGGTTACAAATTATTTTCATTGGAACAAGTAACACGTTTTGTATTATATTGAATTAGTGAAATCAAGAAGATTACAAACAATCAATAACTTTTTAGTGTGGATATTTTGCTTTGGTATAATAACTCAAAGCGGAATCAAAGCACCAGTTTTATGTTTTGAAACCGATGGTGATATAAATATCGAAGCTGGATGCGACATTTCTTGTAAAGTTCCAACACCTAAAGAAGATACACATGAAGATGATTGTGAGAATTGCATTGATATCAATCTATGGAATTACACTCCTGACTTAGCTTTTGTAATAAATTCAACAAGTTATAAATTTATTGATAATGAATTGATTCAATATGTTTCAACTAATGATTTTAAATTAAAACTTCAACCTATTTTTATTAAAGTTGAGGTTAATACCAATTCTATTCCTCCCGATATAAAAACTACAGTTTTAATCGTTTAATAATCCCTTTTAAATTCAAGTAATATCGATATTTACTATCGTGAATTTTCATTTTAGAATATTTTTCTTATTTCTAGATGAAAATCAATTTAACAGATACTTAATTTTTAGGAGACAATTTAAATGAAACACTTATTATTAAAACTTTCTTTAATCTTTACACCCGGCTTAATCTTTGCACATGGTGTATCTGAATCTGATAAAACAGAAATGGTGCAAGGTGGACTTTTAGACTATTTTTACCTTGGTGCAAAACATATGGTTACTGGTTATGATCATATTCTGTTTTTGATAGGTGTAATATTCTTTTTAACACAGTTTAAGGATATTGTAAAGTTCATAACTGCATTTACAATTGGACATAGTATTACTCTTGTTTTTGCTACATTTTATGAGATAAATGCAAATTATTATTTGATTGATGCAGTGATAGCATTCAGTGTTGTTTATAAAGGATTTGAAAACCTTGATGGTTTCAATAAGTGGTTTTCAATTGAAGCACCGAATAAAGTAGTAATGGTATTAATTTTTGGACTCATTCATGGGTTTGGGTTATCGACTCGATTGCAACAAATTGAGTTAGGTCATACCCATTTACTTTCCAAGATACTTTCTTTTAATGCGGGTGTAGAGGTTGGTCAAATACTAGCATTAGGGATTGCTTTTCCCATTTTATTGCTCCTGAGGAAATACTCACTAAGTATTACAAAAATAACAAATCAATTATTGATAATGGCTGGTATCTTCTTATTAATTTTTCAGTTAAATGGATATTTTAATTTTGAAGAGAGTTCTGTAGAAATAGAACATAAAGAAATACCCGTTGAAAAAGAAGATACAATTCAACATAATCACAATGATGAACATCATGACCACCATCAACATGGTGAAAATGAACATCATAGCCATTAATTCAAATTATTAGGAGACAATCATGCTTTTAAAAAATAAAATTTCAAGAATTATTGCAATTCTAATTTTATCCATTTTTACAAATTTAATCTATGCAGCTAAAGTTAACGGCACAGTTAAGCAAACCGGAACGATGGGTCCAGTTGAATTTGCAACAGTCACCCTTATTCGCTCGGTAGATGAGAAAATCGTGTTGGGACAAATGACGGATAATGAAGGATATTTTGCATTTCACAATGTTCCTGAAGGTAACTATCGAATAGTAGTTAAGTTTATAGGTTTTGATTCATTTTGGAGCCTTCCATTTGAGCTGTGTAATCAGAACCACCCTGAAAAGACTTTTGGCGATATTTTTATTGAACAAAGTAGTTTAGAAGGCGAAGAAGTCAATGTTACTGCACAAAAGAAAATGCTGGAAGTTAAAGCAGATAAAAAAGTGTTTAATTTAGATGACCATAAAGCAACGTCAGGCGGAACATGCTGTGATGTAATTAAAAAAATCCCTGGAGTTGAAGTGGGAGCTGATGGCACCATTTCACTTCGTGGCTCAACCAATGTTTCAGTATTAGTCAATGAAAAGCGGACAGGCATTTTAGGAACAGACAGATCAACAAATGCAGTTTCAGTTCCAGTTCCTGCTTCTATGATAGAGAGTGTAGAAATCATTACAAACCCTTCTTCGGAATATGATCCAGATGGGATGACTGGAATAATCAATTTCGTTCTAAAAGATGAAGAGATAAGTGGGTATAATGGTGAAGTCACAGTTAATGCAGGAAATACGAATAAATTTAATATGGGTTCTTCGTTTAGTTATCGATTACCAAACACAACCTTGTTTGCAAAAACAAACTACGAAAAGGCAGAACATTCTGGAAATTCAATCCACGAATATATTTTAGAAAATTCCTCAGTTACTAGTACCAATATTAGAAATTCTAAATTGAATTATTATAATGGTGGTATTAAACATTCCTTCACAAAAAATAATCTTTTTACTATAGAAGGTAGTTTGATTAAAAATAATGGTAGTATTGATAAATCCCTAAATACTGGAGATGAAACATTGTTTTCTAATGAAATTGATGCACATGTATTTGGAATTGGATCTTATAATTCCTTTAATAAATACAGTGCCTTGGATGCTGAATATTCTCATGATGTTCAAAATGAATCTCAAGAATTAACAGACCATTTGGTTACTACTGATGGTTCTATTATTCAGGACAGAAAAGTACTTACTTTAGATTATCGAACTAAAGTTAATGATATTCATGTTGAAACTGGTTTCAAAGGACGGTTAAATTCTTTTGATAAACAACAAAATGATGATGTTTTTGTATTTAATGAAGACATTTATGCGTTGTATAGCTTAACTTCTTTTCGATGGAACGAACGAGCAAATGTTAAACTAGGTTTAAGATATGAATGGGTAAACACAAAAATAGATAATATCAGCGGAAATTATTCTAAACTATATCCTTCTGCACATTTTACGTATTCACTAAACCCATTTACACAGTTTAGAACTAGTTTTGGAAGTCGGGTTAATAGACCCAGTGCAAAACAGTTGGATCCTACCCCACGAATTGATAGTTTTTCTATAACTGATACAATCGGTAATCCATACCTAGAACCTGAATTTGTTAATTTGATTGAATTTGGAGTAACGAAGACAATAAATAACGTAAAGTTTGATTTAACTTCGTATAATCATTTCATACAAGATCCTATTCAATGGGTAGAAAATATTGATGAATTAAATCCATTTTATTCTTTTGAAAATTCAGGGTCAGGAATATTAAATGGGGTTGAAGGTTTGATTAAACTTGATCCATTTCGTGATGTTGAATTAAGACTTACTGGAAATTATTATGTATTGGAAACCAAAGAAGCCAGCAACTCTCAATTAAATGGAATTACTAAAGGCGGACACAGTAGGTTAATTGCATCTTACAAAACACAAAACTTTGGAGAATTTGAAATTAATGGAACCTATAAGTCAAAACAAGAGTCGCCACAGGGATATCAATGGGAAAATGGAAAATTTGTACTAGACTTTGCATACCAACTATCAATTCTAGATGATCACTTACGTATTACATTTAAGGGAGTTGATTTATTAGATAACGATATTTTTGAATCAAATTTGAGTTACGATTCAGGTGATGGTGAGCGACAAGTTTATAATTATGAGAAACAAGACCAACGAACTTTTTATTTATCTATGGTTTATAAATTTGGTAGTATTTAAGTTCTTAAAAATCACTGCTTAGTAACAAAAGGTCTCTAATTTGAGGCCTTTTGTTTTTAATTAAATATTGATCGACATTTAATTTACATTTTCCACATGTTTCTATCTAAACTTCGGTATTGAATAGCCTCACTTAAATGAACTTCCGAAATATCATTTGCACCTTCAATATCTGCAATCGTTCGAGATACCTTTAATATTTTATCATATGCTCTAGCAGATAAACCTAATTTTTCCATTGCCATTTTCAACAACGATTCACCAGCGTTTGAAATTTTACAAAATGATTCAATATCTTTTTTTTCCATATGTGAATTAGAAAACTTCCCCCTACTTGCATATCTGATTTCTTGAATATCTCTTGCAGATTGAGTTCTTTGTTGAATGACTTTTGATGATACACCATCCGGTTTAGCTGATAATTCCTCAAACGCAACGGAAGGTACCTCAATATGGATATCAATCCTATCCAACAATGGTCCAGAAATTCGAGATAAATATTTTTGAACTTGCATTGAATTGCACGTACACTCATTGTTTGGGTCTGTGTAATATCCACAGGGACATGGATTCATTGCTGCAACTAACATAAAACTTGCAGGGTACGTGAGGGATAATCTGGCACGTGAAATAGTGACTTCACCATTTTCAAGAGGTTGTCGCATGACTTCAAGAACGTTTTTCTTAAATTCAGGGAATTCATCTAAAAATAAAACACCATTGTGAGATAAACTGACTTCACCAGGTTTAGGGACAGTACCTCCCCCGATTAATCCAACATCACTAATAGTATGGTGGGGCGATCGAAACGGTCTATTTTGAATTATTCCAAATTTGGATGAATTCAATCCAGCAACAGAATGTATTTTAGTTGTTTCAAGAGATTCATCGAGTGTCATATTGGGTAAAATTGTTGGCAGACGTTTTGCTAACATTGTTTTTCCACTGCCGGGTGGTCCAATAAACAATATATTATGCCCACCAGCTGCTGCCACTTCTAGGGCTCTTTTAACATTTTCTTGCCCTTTGACATCTAAAAAATCAACATCAAATGTTCTATTATCAGCGTTGTTTATATTCATTGGAGTAGATGGTTTAACTTCTTTCTCTCCATTCAATACATCAACGACTTCTTTTAAAGTTCGTAATCCTGCTGAAAGGACTCCAGGGATATAAGATGCCTCTTTTTCATTTTCTTTTGGAAGAATGATTCGTTTGAATCCATTTTTTCTTGCAGAAATACACATTGGAAGCACCCCTTTTACAGGACGCAGTTGACCGTCTAAACTCAATTCACCCACTAACAATACTTTTGAAAGAAATTTCTCCTCAATATATCCAAGTGCAGCTAAAATTCCAATTGCAATGGGTAAATCAAATGCAGAACCTTCTTTTCGAATATCTGCTGGAGCTAAATTGATAGTGATTCTTTTTTGAGGAACTCGAAATCCAGAGTTTTTCATGGCTGCCATAACCCGTTCTTTACTTTCCTTTACAGCTCCTTCGGGTAAGCCAACGGTTAAAAATTTTGTTGGTGAACAATTTTCAAGATGCGCTTCTACTTTTACAGTGTATGCATCAATTCCTAAAACGGCACATGATAATATTTTTGCAAACATGAGACTCCTACTTTTTATACCTTATGATAAACTAATCTAAAAGGGTAGGAATATCAAAGTGTAATCTTGACAAATAATATTTCAAATTTATTTTTGCATTG